>JAAEPW010001006.1 GCA_024232355.1 Chloroflexota bacterium
CATCGTGTACTCTGGGGTTGCAGAGATAATTATTTTCCTCTGATCTCGCAACTGTTCCCGATTGTGATTTATTATCCATAATTCATTTTTTTTACCCACATTTTTAGCATCAATTTCTCATATGTGAGGTTACTCAACAGGACAAGGCGCTTTGATTAAAACAAGACAGGCGCGGGAGATGTCAAACTATCTCCCGCGCCTGTGACGTATATGCTAGTGCCTTTGTGGAATTTGTGGCAAAAAAAGCCTGATTGACTTGTCAGGATGGCCTTTGGCATATAGATATATCATTTGTTCACAGTCCAATGTATAATCATGTGCTTGAAACCCACGTCACCATACTTTCCTGAAAAAGAGCACCGATCCAGTTGACGGCGGCGTGGCCATACCGGCGTTCGATCTGACCAAGCGTCAGGGAACCGTCCAGTTGCGGCACCAACGGCTTGCAATCGGCAGGCACAGAAACGACTTGACCCTTGATAATCAGCACATCGCCACTGCTCTCAACTCGATGAGTAAACTTGCCCATGGGGCGCAGACCCGAGTACAACAAAAGCTCAGGGTCTGGCACAGATGGTTGTTTAACCAGCGGTGCCCGAATGAGCGGGTCTTGAGCGTGCTCGGCAGGCAAGGCCTGAGCGCGACAGCCTCCGTGACAGGTGGGGAAAACGGAGCACACGGTGCAACTTGGGGGCACAAGGGAGCGCCAGTGGGACATTGTTTCTCCTTGCCACACATCTTGTACGGACTGGGTTCGCAAATCGCCAGCGATGAGGGCTGCGTGATTGCACGGGCGCATTTGACCCCACGGGTCTATCGTGGCAAAGGTACTCCCGGCAGTGCATCCCCTGGACGACGATGCTTGAAAGCACTGGGGGATACAGTTCCCAAACCGAATGGGTTTCCCCGCTGCGTGCAGGGATTCGATGATTGTGATGGCAGCCCGCAGTTGAACCTGGCTGGGACTGACGCTGTCTGCCGGCATATCCTGAGAAATGTACCGGTTGCAGACCACATGATTTGCCCCCAGGCTCAGAGCCAAGTCGAGCGTCTCGGCGACGCGGTCCCAGTTGTGGCGGTTGATAACGATGCTGATCGCCACGTCCAGCCCTGCATGAGTAGCGCGGCGAATGTTGGCGATGGTCTCATCGAACGAGCCGGGCACACCGCTGAACGATTCGTGGGTGGCAGCGTCTGGCCCGTGGAGGGAGATGAGCAATCCTTCACAGGTAGTGGTGTCTCGCAGCAGGCGTAACAGATCCTCGGGGTCAGACCACCGGCCATTTGTAAAGAGGGTAAAGGGAATACCATAGTCCTCGACCGTGCGAACGATCTCGGCAAAATCGGGATGTAGGGTCGGCTCACCGCCAGTGAGTTTGAATTGGTGAGTGTGGGGAACCAAGCGTTCAATTAGGTTGCGCCATTTTGTCCCATTTAAGGAGATTGGATTCTCGTTGCGTGCATCAGCATAGACATTACCGCAGCCGGGACAACGGTTGTCGCATATTGGAGTGAGTTCCAGGTAATAGGCGACCGGCAAGGAGAGCGTGGGAATTGGTGCACCATCGGTGGGGCAGGCGCACTGACAGTCGCAGGCGCAGTCCTGGTGAGAGGAAAAGGATCGCTTGCCCAAGTCGGTGGGATTATCGGTCAGAACAACGTTCATCGTTTCCTCCTCACATAGCCGCCAAATCTAACACTTGGCGGCACAGCATTTGTAGAGATTGCAACGATTCGTCCATCTCGTCGTCAGGTTTTTGGATGACGTTGAGAATACCACGGGCCAAGGTCTGAAGGGTCTCAGAGGGTAGTTTGGCATCTAACAGCCGGTCCCCCAGACGATCAAAGAATCGCTCCGGCTCGCGGCCACGCAATTGGCCGACTAGTTGAGATGCCAGGCCAAAATGTTTGGCGGCAGTGGCGTAATCTTGCTGGCGCTGTGCGATCTCTCCGCGATTTTCTTCGACGTACCCCTGCAAAAGGATGTACCCTAGGCGAGAGGCCCCCTCCCACACCTGTTCTAATAATTGGATCACGTAATCATCGGGACGTGAGGTGCTCAGAAAGTAGGCCAGTGCCAGCTCAAACTGGCTGCGCGTGATGAGCCACTGGTCGCCATATTGTGACGCCAGTTCCAGACTTTGTTCCAGATACTCTTCCGCACTCGAGTAGAATGCCAAGATTGCCTCTGCCACATCATCGTTGCCGATTTCTTGCAGATAGACGGCGCGATCTCGCTGCTGGCGACCGTACACGTTGAGAAGACTGGACAGCAATGGCTCGTCGTGGATCTGTTTTGCCAGCGTAATCCCTCGATCCAGATAGGTCCCCGCTTCTTCGTATTGCTCCATGTGGCGGCGAATGTTGGCCAGAGAGCGATAGGCCATGATCTGCCCGCGGACCGCGTTCACCTTGTCAAAGCTGCGCAAGGCCAGCTTGGTGTAACGCTCCGCGCTTTCCAGATCGCCCCGGTCGCGATCGATTTCGCCTTTGGTCAGATAACTGTACGCCAGATCGCGCTCCACACCCAACCGCTTGCGCTGAGCCAAGGCTACCCGGCACAAAACGTCGGCCTGTGCCAGGTCACCCTGTCGGCGGTAGACGTAAGCCAGGTTGTTTCTGGCCGAGGCGACTAGGGGTTGATTATCCGTTTGCTTGCTGATCTCGATTGCTTGTTGATAATGCCAAATAGATTGCTCGAGATCGCCGGTGAGCAAATAGAGTTGTCCCAAGTTGTTGTGCAAAATACCAATGATCCTGGTCTTGGTTTCCTTTTCAGCCAGTTCTAGAGCCGACTCGTATTGTTGCCTGGCCTGCTCCGAGTCTGTAGAGGCCGCAATCATCCCCAGGATATTGTGGGCACTGATGCGATTATCGAGGGACATGTCATCTTTGGCCAGCAGTTGGTGACAGATTTTGCTGGCCTGTTCAACTTGACCTCCCAGGCGCAGCGTTTCCACCCGGCGAAGCTCAAGTACGTCTCGTATGCCGGTATGACCGGCTACCTGTATCTCGCTGAGCAAAAACTGCATACGCATCAGGTGATTGTTCCGTTGTGCTTCCTCGAAACGATCCTCGAAATAGGCCAACCCTTGTTCCGCATCGACCTGCAGGTAATAGTGCAGGCATTCTGCTTCCAAACGCCATTGTTCCCATTCGGCCCCACCGATAGTGGTGCGGCGGACAGGGCCTCTATCGGACTCTAGTTGTGCCCTCACCAGTAGGGCCAGTTCGTCGATGCGCGGTTTGTAATAATCAGTGATAATCTTTTGCGCCAGCTTGCGGCGCACGTCGCCGTTGGGATCCACGTAGGGCCAAGCGTGTTGGTTGACCAAGTTTTTCATTTCGTCGTGCAGCGTACAATTGCTGGTCGTCGGATTGTACCGGACAAAGGAAAGTTCGGCCAGTTGTTGCAACAGTTCTTGAGCTTTTGACCTTGGAACATCCAATAGCACAGACAGAATACGCGCATCGCTGCGCCTGCTGATGTGGGCCAGATAAAGCACTGCCCGATCCAGGGGACCTTTTAGTTCCCTGACCCTATTTACGAGTTCGAACTCGAACTGGTGACGCAGATCGTCCGACTCGTCTTGGGGCAGCGTGTTCAGTTCTTTTAATGATCGTTCGGCAATCTCGGATAGCGGGACGTCGCGAGACAACCACTCGACGGCCAGGGAGAGTAAAACGGGACGACCATTGGTCAAAAAATGGAGCTTGGCTCGTATATCGGCCGAGATGAAATTCTCCTTATCCGCGGCATCAAAGAACTCTGTGCTCTCTACCTGACCAAAGTTGTGCAGCTCGAAATAGGACACTTTTTCTGGGCCAAAGTCTTGTTCAAATTGAGGCATCGCTTGCACACGGACGTTCCGCCCCGCCGAAATCATGAGCGCGTTGGAGAATAAACGACTGTATTCGTTGATTTCCCTGCCCGTCTCTGGTCCCCACGCCTCTAACGTGTCTGTCAAGAAAATCAAGCGCTTTGTTTCCAATACGTGGTTGATCTCTTGAATGCCTATTTGTAAAATTTCTTTTTCCCTGGCCTGAGCTTCCAGGACCGGGAGATCATAATAGTCGTGGGTCAATTCTTCCATTCCGGCCAAGAATTGTGGGAAATTTATGTGGCCCAGGTGTTGAACCAGGAACATTACTTGGTATTGAAGGCTAAAGGGCTGTTCCGCCGAATCAAAATAGGCCACGACAAAATCATCGCGATCATTATACCGTCGCAATACGTCGAGCAGTAACCAAGTTTTTCCTACGCCGCCATCCCCTTGAATAGCGATCAGGTGCATCGTTCCCCATTTATTCGCCCATTCGTCGAGCAAGGCCAGTTCTTCTTTTCGCCCCACAAAAACGTCGAATTTAGCCATAATAACGCCTCCTTCAAACAGATCCGAGTTTACCGAGCCTGCAGCCAATCGCAGGCGATAGAAACACCATCTTTACCCAGCCGCTGGCGCAACAAGTGACATACTTTGGTATCTTGAGTGATTTCATCAGCGATCAAATCTGCAACGAGGGATCGTTGATTTCCCTCAGATAGCACTTGGACGTGCCCTTGGAGTTCGGCACGCAGATCATTTTCGTCTACCTCGTCTTTTTGTAGTGCATGGAACAGCCATTCCACGACAGACAAGAGACGTTGTGTTGCCTTGAGGGGGGTATCGGACAAACCCTGCCCCAGATTGTGAATCCAACTTTTGTACAGGTCGAGCGCGATCTGATTCAAGTGCTGGTATTGCTCCCGAGATTCACAAGCCATATTCAGCGCCCAAATCTGTCGTATCGGCCAATTGCGGTAAAAAGGTTCTCGGATGCCGGGGCCGTTCAATATGCGCGCTTTTTGCATATCGCCCAATAGGTTGATTTCGTCCGTTCCCGGTGGCAGCATCTCTGCCTCGATCAACGCCTGTACTGTGTTGGCGTTTACCCGCCGAAAGATACTCAATGCTTGCACGGCATCTCTGATTTGGGCATCCAAGATGCTTATGAGACTGTCTCTCACGTCGTTGGCGACAGGTGTCAGCACTGTCTGTACCAGTTGCTCGCGGCGTTGCTCGAAATATTCTGAGACAGACCCGATGGCAAAGAACTGGCTGGCTAAATCATTCACTAGATTGTGAATGATGGTCGGGTGTCCGCCGCTCAGGTATAGCACTTGATCGGCGATCTGGACGACGGTTTGATCATCCAGATCGATGCGGGCGGCCTGTGCTTGTTTCCATATCAGTTCTTGGATGGTATGTGCGTTAAAAGGGCTCAAACTGATTCGCTGCGGGGCAGGCGGTTTGGGATACGCTTGCTCGTAGCTTTCCCAGAATGATTCAACGGTGCGCCCGGCGATGATCACGCGTACCGTGATGATCTCTTGATAACCGAGACGCGTACGTCTGTGCAATGTGTGTAAAAACGCGCATAACCATTGGGTTGCCTTTTCGTCCAACTGTTCCACCGTGTCAAAAGCCAATAAAATCGTGCGGCGGCCGTTGGGTAAAGGCGCCCCCAGTTTCTGGATAACGTGGTTGCATACCAAGTCTGGGGTCGCGTCGGGTACAGGCGAGCCGGTTATCGCTTGTGTAACGTCGGCGATCTGATCACTGACGTGAGAATCGACGCTCGCGTAACAGGTACACCACTTTTGACGCAGGGCCTCGTCAGATTCGATGGTGTGGATCAGGTATTGCAGCAAATAGGTCTTGCCATATCCGGCTGGTGCACTGATGAGGGTGTACGGAGAACGGGAAGCCCGCAGCCGTTCCGCCTGGAGCAAGTTCAGTTCGTCCTCTCGGTTGACAAACTCGTTCTCAGAGACATGGATCGCTTCCGTCTTTTCGGGTGTATGCTGCCAAGAAACATTGGGGCGTCTTTGCTCGCCGAGTTCCACAAGATCAGAGATACGGTCGTGGCGATTCAGATAATTGACCAATTCTCTCGCCTTGCTCATCTTGCCTTCACCAGGCAAGCCATCGTAATCCACGCCCAAATCAGAGCAGAGCGTGCGCAGTTCTTCCATACTAAAGTGCGTGTCAATTATCTGGCGCAACCTGGTCCGGTATTGTCGAGACGTCATATCCCTTAAACTCGCACTCACCCACCACTATTGTTCATTGATTTATCGGTTTTCCAACCGGAACCCGTGTCCCCGCACAGTAACGATATAGCTGTGATCGGGGTCTACGGCGGAAATGCGGTCGCGCAGGCGGCGTACCAGTGCGTCAATCGCTTGTTCAGAGACGCCCATCGATTCTTCCTCGGTCCACACGGTTTCTACGATCGTATCCCGCGAAATGACCTGTCCCTCAGCACCAAGCAGCAACTCTAGCAGCCGATACTGGGCTAACGAAAGGGGAGGGGTCAGCTCGTGCCCGCCTACAAAGACCTTTCTGGCCGCCTGGTCGATGCGCAGTCCCCGGTTGGGTCCTTCCAACTCTAACGGCAGCGTCGCATCCGCGCCCACAAAGCCCATTTTGACACACAATGCGATCTGTATCTCGTCCCCATCTCGCAACAGATATGGTTTATTGCCTATCTGTTCACCGTTGACGTGTGTTCGGTTTTTGCTTTTCAAATCATGCAGCCAATAACTCCCTCCCTCGCGTTCGATTCGGACATGTTGACGCGAGACCTGGCGTTCTGGCAACACAATTTCACAGTCTGTCCCTCGCCCGATGGTTATTTGATTTTGGTCTATGATCCATCGTTGCCCTTCCAATTCGCCCTCGTAAATGATGAGCATTGGCATATCCTGTTGTGACATTACATAGCCTCCTCAAGTCAAATGGGTAGTAGACGATAATGGGACGTGCATCATCCCACCCGCTGAGCATATCTGTTTGGGATCAATCGCACAACTCTTTTTCGATATGGCTTGTATACGCATCGAGAATCTCATTGTGCATAAAGGCCAAAGGCAATGACCGTGCATCGTCGTGAGAAAACCACCCTATCTCTTCGACCTCGTCTTTTTTCGCACACAGATCTCCTCTACCTGTTCCCTCAAACACGATGACGACCGCGTGAATACCCAATTGTGGAATTATCTCGTCAAAGTAGCCAAAGAATCGCGCTGGATAATTCAATCCTGTCTCTTCCTTTACCTCTCGCACGACCGCCTCTTGAACTCGCTCGTCTTGTTCGATATGCCCTCCTGGCAAACACCACTGCCCCTTAAATGGGGCCTTTTTGCGGCGAATCAGCAAAACACGTCCACCCTCGTCTCGTTCTGTGGTTACGATTGCTGCAACTGTTGTTTTTGGCATCAAGTTTTCTCCACAATCCCAGAGCAAGGTCTTTTATTTGTTGTCCAACACAAGTTCAGTGTAGTATCGGTCTAAAAATCTTTTTGCGAATGCCGCGCTTGCATAACACGCGTATTCGTGATACGTATCGTCTTTGCCTGTATCGGCGAAATCTACCACGCCCTTGACTATGAATGATTCCACTCTCTTGGACGATGTTGTGCTAAGGCTGGTAGCCAGAGCAACAGCGTAGGATTCCATATCCAATCCTAACAATTTTCTCTCGGAAGCGACAATCCCCTCCACCATCTCTGCATCTGCTACGACAGCCGCCCCACTCCCCAGAGACCCTACGCGGATTACGAGGGGGTGTTCAGGACGTCCCTCCGTCAGAGGATATTCTTGGTCAATTGTTTCACGCATCAGATCGTCATTCCGGAAGATCTCTAAAAGCTGCCAGAGCCAGGAATCGATCAGAACCGGCTCAAAATGGGGCCGCAGCTTTCCGCCGACAACCTTGCCAGATCCATAGTCAAAGACCTTGGTGGCAATGATCAGGTCACCGAGTTCCACCTTGGTCTTTACCCCAGCACAAATGCCCGTCATAATGACCAATGAAGGAGACCACAGCATCAAGCTCTTGGTCGTCAGGATCGCGGCATGGGGCATGCCCATTTGCAATTGAGAAACCACAACAATTCTGAGTACTTGGTCATCTACTTTGTGCTCGCATACCTGATAAACGGTTCCCTCTCTTTCGACATCTATCCAATCGGTGCCAAAAACCTTTTGTACCCACTTTCTCTCCTTGTAAAGAGCCGTCATAATCAAGACATCTGCTTTATGATCTTTCTTTTTAGATTGTTCGACTTGCTTGTCGTTCATTTTCTCTCCTCTCGAGTGCAGATTGATTCGAGTTGCGTCCAGTATACAAGATTTCTTTTGCTCGATCAAATTTTTCCTTTACTACTTGACAGAATCGATCTTCTCGCTTATGATGATTCGCAGCCGTATCGCCGTAACGGGGAGAAGAAGACAATTGGCTCGCCTGCTCGAACCTGGAACCGTCTTGCGTAGACGGTATAAAGTCATTGCGCCTGTAGGTCAGGGAGGTATGGGCGCGGTTTACCGCGCCGAGGACCTGCGCCTGGAAGGCCGTATTTGCGCGGTCAAAGAAGTTCGCCCCGATCCTGATGCTACCCCCGAAGCGCTGACCCAAGCCCAAGAGCAGTTCCACCGCGAGGCCTCGGTCCTGGCGCGACTGGACCATCCCAATCTCCCCAAAGTCTCGGACATGTTCGTCGAGCGCCGGAGAGAATACCTGGTGATGGATTTCGTCAGCGGCTGGGATTTGCGCCAACTGGTGGAAGAAAAACGGCGTATGGGCGAATTCCTTTCCGAAGACCGGGTACTCAAGTGGGCCGACCAGTTGTGCGATGCGCTCGAATACCTCCACAGCCAGGATCCCCCCATCCTCCATCGTGACATCAAGCCCGCCAACATTAAATTGGCCTCCAGCGGGTTGATCAAGTTGGTAGACTTTGGACTGGTCAAATTGATGGCGGGGGACGATACCAGCACCGTCACTGTGCTGCAAGGCCGGGGTACCGTTGCCTATACCCCATTGGAACAGTATGGTGGCGATACCGGGCATACTGATGTCCGGTCCGACATCTACTCGCTCGGTGCTACACTCTATCATTTATTGTGCAATCAACCCCCGGCAGATGCCAAGCAGCGTTTTCTTGATCCCAACGCGCTGGTGTTTCCACGAATGATTAACCCTCGCGTATCTCCCATTACAGAGCGTGCCATCCTGGCAACCATCGCGATGCACCCCGATCCGCGCCCTCAAAGCGTGAGTGCATTTCGCGAATTGCTACACGCCAGATCGCTCCCCCCAACGTTGTTTTCCCTAGTGCCCGCCGAGGGAGAATGGCGACGGGCATTGACCGAAAACCGCGGATTGTTGGCGTTCACCGGCGCAATGTTCATTCTCGCCGTGTTGGCAACCCTGCGTTGATTTCAGATTGACAGATTTGCTTAAACTCTAGTCTGCCAATTTTGGATCATTTGGCCCAATCGTTTCCTCTGATCGGTAGTTCCGGCAATGACCAATGGCACGATACCGCCCAGCAATGTGGCCCATGTGGCAGCCCAAGCACCGCTGCGCTCTCGCAGCCACTCGGCTCCCGGCAGACGCAGTGCAAAAGCCAAGTAGAACGCAAGCCCGCCGATAATAGACCACAGCGCCAAGCGCAGCCCCTGACTGACGGATCTATTGTTTAGACGTACCGCATAATACCCGACGCCGCCGGTAATCAAAACTCCGACTAGGGCGAGCAGTAAATCCAGTGCACTGTTTACTCGTGTCCGGGGTTGCTCCGGGGATTCAGGTTCTATCGGCCCTAGAGTGGGAACCGGTGTTTGTACGGGTGTTTGTGTCGGTTCTAGCGTGGGGGTGGGAGTAGGGGTAGGGGTAGGGGTAGGAGTTGGTGTCGGTGTTGGGGTCTTGATAGTGACCGGCGCACCCTCTGGAATTGTGATTTGCAGCACGAGTGTTCGTGGGACCGGGTCTGTTTGTATTGAGATATCAAGCTGTCCCGTGCGATCCAATACAACGGTCGTTTCTGCGATACCGCCATAGGTTGTCTCCAGATTAGATTGTTCCAACCCTTCTCGCGGATAGGTAAAGATAAATTGAACCGGGGTGCCATCGGGCACCGGATAGCCGTTGTAATCCAAAATGATGCCGGTGCGCAACTTTAACTCGTCGCCGATCTGCGGCTGGGGAGGCTCCGGGGTTGGTTCACCCTCCACGGGTGGTTCGGGTGTCGGTTGCCCTTCCTCAAGTGTCTCACTGACGTAATAATCGATGGCGATCGTCTGTTCCGGATCTGGAGAGGTTTGAACCAACAGATCATAATTGATGCCGGCCACACTGACCGGTGGAGCGCCCACCGGCGCAAACTCACTGAACAATGCCCGCACCGATGCTTCCACAAAAGACTCGATCCGGCTATAGACCACATAATAGGCGCTCAGCTTGCTGACCTCGGTGGCGTCCAGGTAATAGGGTGCGTCATAAGCCAGCACCACCAGGTGTGGATCGCGTAACGCATCAGCCCGCTCTGCCAAAAAGCGCCGCACGACTCCAGACTGGGGAGGATCGCCGGTTGGGTTGAGCATGGCGAAAATCACCCAGTGGGCGTCTTGCAACGCCTGCTCAATAGGGTCGCTTGGTGTGGGGGTGGCAAGCGCGTCACCTGGAGGAGGAGGCGTTGGAAGCGGAGGAGGTGCGTTCAGGTATTCTTCGAGCTGCTCAAAGGTGAAACTGGTGACCAACAAAGGATTGATTTGCCCCGTTGCATCGGGGCCGTAGAGTTGCAAGATCGTGTTACGCAGGGTGAGTGGGTCAATGTATGGCACAGGCGCGCACGTCGCACAAGGTCGTGCCTCCCGACTGTCAGTAAAGATGATGATGGTCTCCTCAAAAGTTGGCGGCGGAGGGACTTGATCGGGCGAGGAGGGGAAAAGCAGTGTGACAGCGTTGTGACCAATGGCCGATAGCGTTTCACGATAGAGCTCTGTTTGTTCATTCTCTGTTTCTATGTCCGGCTGAGAGAGCGCAAGCTCTGGTGTACCGTTATAGAGGGCGAGTTTCAACCGCAATATGCGCGTCACAGCCGCATCTACGGCGGTTTGGAACGAAGGATCGCTGTCATACCGCTCGCGGAAAAATGTGATGGTAGACTTGACGTTGGTAATTTGTTCGTCCCAGGCATCGCTAAGCGCAAAGTGGGAGAGCAGCAAGAGATCGTTACCGGCGAGAAATGCATCGCGTGCAATGTGACGGCTGTTGAAACTCTCTTCGCTGGGGTCGTAAAAGCGCCGCAGCGCGCGCACACCCAACTCGTCGGAGACCGTCAGGCCTCCCTGTTCGCGCCAATTGACCAACTCTGGCAATGCCAATAACCGTTGCAGTACCTGGCTGTCTACGCTGACCGGACGGGTACCCTCCAACCCCCGAAGGCGAATATGGGATACCAACACCCCATCCGGACGCGCCAGTGGATCTTCGGCCTGCGCCGCGGCGGAAAATGGGGCCAGGTCGATCTCTTGCAGTTTTTCCAGAGTGCGTTGGACTGTGGAAATTTCTTCGTCGAGGGAGCGATCGGAGGCGCCGACACCGGGAAAGTGCTTTGCAATAGTGGCTACCTGTCCCTCGGCTCCATTGTGGACACCCCGGATATATGCCTGACCCATTTGTCCCACCCAGAATGGATTCCCTCCAAAGACTCTGGCCCCCAGATCGCCGGTGCTTTCTGGATTGGGATTTTCGAGCACATCCAGTGATGGTCCCAACAGCATATTGATGCCCAAAACACGTAACTCTTGCCCCACGATCTGGCCGACGGTTTCGGCAAAAGTCGGGTCCCATGTGGCCCCCAATGCCATCTCGGAGGGCAGAGGCGTCGTTCCGCTGACGATGCTCGTAAAGGGCGTTCCGTTGCCTTCGTGGCTCACGGCAACAAAGAGCGGGATAAAAGGCCCTGGCAAAATTCTTGGCTCTGTCCCTTCTTCAAGCGTCTGGGTTGTAGGCTGCGTGGCTGCCCACATTGCCCCTTGAAGCTGCCTGGTTAAGGTGATCACCTGCGCGGGCGTGTCCCCTTCGTTGATAATATTACCGTTCTCAGGCAGCAGCACTACGCCACCGACGTGGTAATCGCGAACCAGTTCGGTAATAACGGAATTCTCAACCACTTGGTTTCCGGGAAAGGCGACCAAAAAAAGCTGCCCGACCTTGGCTGCGTTGGACATTTGGGCCATCAATTGCGCAACTTGGTCCTCTTCCTGCGCATGAGGCACCGAGCGCGGTACAAAAGTCATCAGTATAGTGACCACCAGGGTCAGGGCAAATAACCGTTTTAATCGAATCATTTCTCACACACGATAGACAATGGTTGATATTATTCGTCGTTCGATTCTTCTTCTAGATCTTCTTCGTCTTCCCACCCGATGATCCAAACGCACAGACCAGCCAGGCCCACAGTGGCGACGATCAGGGCAGCCGATTGCGCTGGCAGCAAACCCACGTCACGAGCAGACCACATAAGGATAACCACCATACCGACAGCCAACACCAGCCAGGCCGTCAGGCGTGGGTGGTCAACGACAAATTGTTTCACAGCAGACATATTTACCTCCAAATTCACTTTCGATGAGGCTTGTATTCAAGCCCCGAATTAGGCTTTTCCAGTTTTCAAGTCCTCCCAAAATTTACAGTGAAAAAGCCCATAAATCGCACGCAAGTTACAAAACAACGGCAAAGATCAAGGAATTCCATCATGATCTGCCTTTTCAAGGTGTCGTTGACTGCATCACAAAATCTGTTTGGGAGATTTATTTCTCTGGAATTCCCTTACATCGGTCGCAGCACGCGTCTATCACTTAGCTTTTTTATCATCACCGTATCGTCGTCTCCCAGCCCCCGCTCGCGAGCGGTGATTTGCCAGGCTGGGACCAAACTGGCAATAGTCCGAGACTCGTACTGGAGCGTCTTGCAGAACTCGATCAATGCAGGGGGTGTGGGATGTGGCAAGAACATTAACGCCGCCTCACATTGCAACTCGTCTGCGAACCGCTCCATATCGGCCAGCAATGCTTGTCCGATGGTAATGCGCTCAGAAGCCGGGTTGATCAGGAAATCGGTCAACCCGACCACGAGGTTTTCGACCTGCCAGCCCAGCATTCCGATCAACTCGTTATCTCGCTCGGCCAGCAAGAACCCCACAGTGCCAAAGCGCTCGATGACGGTTCTTTCGTTGATCTCTTCCGCGCTGTGCCATGCATTGTTGACAAACGCAGCGATCTTGCCCGCGTCGCTGGGTTTGGCTCGACGTACCGTAATCTCTTGTTGTTGAGTCATATTTGACCTCCTCGCCCCTTTAATTATACTCTGAATATTTCCCTCTTCCAAGGTCAAACTTGCAAGTCATTTCTTTTGGTCAACCGTTCCCACGCAGCCTGCACCTGTTTTCGCGTCTTTACAAGTGCGTGCGAGTTGTCGATGACTATGTCAGCGCGGGCGATTTTCTCTTCTTGCGGTGGTTGTGCCTGCGCGCGCTGTTCGGCTTCGGCCCGGCTCAAGCCGCGCTCGTCCATGATACGCTCGAGTTGCTGCTCCCGTTGGCAAGTGGTCACCCAGACGCTGTCATAGGCATCGGCCATTCCGGCCTCGATCAACTTGATAGCTTCGACCACCACGTCGGCAGTCGAGTTGCTGATGCGGTGAGTGACCTCCTGGATAACGGCCGGGTGGACAATAGTCTCCAGCCGCGCCAGCGCTGTGGGATCGGCAAAGACCAGTGCTCCTAGCCGCTTGCGGTCGATCTCGCCATCAAGGGCCAGCATCTCTGGCCCAAAAGCCTCCACGATTTTGCTGTGACCGGGTGTTCCCGCCCGTATCACCTCGTGAGCCACCTTGTCAGCGTCAATCGCGTCGGCCCCTAGTTCGGCCAACATCCTGGCGACGGTAGATTTGCCCGTGCCGATGTTGCCCGTCAGGCCGATGATGGTGCGCGCTGGATGATTGTTGTTCATGACCCATCCGCCCAGGCGGCCAGCAGAGAGTCTAGCTCCGCCTCGACCCCCGCATACTCGGCCCCCAATTCGCGCACCTGCTCGACCTCTTGTCGTTCGCTGGCAGCGGCCAATTGTGCCTCCAGTTGCGCCTTGTGTGCTTCCAATTGCTCGATCATCTGTTCAAGTTCGGCCTGGCGGCGGGCCTGACGCGCGGCTTCTCGCTCTGTCGCCCTGCGGGCCTTTTTCGCACGCTCTCGCTCTGTCTTGACATGTGACTCTTTTGCCGAGAGCGCACTTTTTTCTTGCCGACGCTGCGCATCCCACTCGCGATACGCCTGGTATCCTTCCTTGAATTCCCACAACTGCTCATCCTCAATCGCCCATACACAAGCATCCAATTTGTGGATCAAGTAGCGATCGTGGGTCACAATCAACAATGTCCCTTCAAAGTTACTCAGCACCTCTTGCAGTACCTCTTGGGACGGAATATCGAGATGGTTGGTCGGCTCATCGAGAATCAGGACGTTAGCGCCCTGCAGCGCGAGAACGGCCAATGCGACGCGGGCTTGCTCGCCTCCAGAGAGGTCACCAACCCGCTTGAATACGTCGTCGCCGGAGAAGCGGTAGCGGCCCAGCCAATCGCGAGCCTCACTGATCCTGAGTTCTTGTGCGTCCAGAATGGTGTCGAGCACGGTTTTTTCCGGATCCAGGTCGGCGTGTCCCTGAGCAAAGTAGCCCAGATATACGCTCGCCCCCATATGCACGCGCCCGGCCAACGGCGAGATCTGTCCCAGAATGGTGCACACCAGCGTGGTTTTGCCAGAGCCGTTCGACCCCAGCATGGCCACACATTGCCCCCGCCGCAGCTCGAATTCTTCGGCATCAAAGAGCGGGACCGTGGGCACATAACCCACGGTGAGGTCGTAGAGGCCCATCACCAGGTCGCCACTGCGGGCTACCTTGTCGCCCAGGGTGAGGCTCATCGGACGATAATCCCGCGGCTGTTTGAGTCGCTCGACCCGCTCCAGACGTTTTCGCCGCCCTTGCGCTTGGCGGGTGAGCTGACCAGAGATGTTGCGGCGGATGAAATCTTCGGTGCGTTCGATGAACTGCTGCTGACGCTCGTATTGGGCCTGCTGGAGAACCCTGCGCTCGGCTTTTTGATTGGCGTAAGCGCTATAGTTGCCGCGATATTGCTCCAAACGCTCCCACGACATCTCCCATACCCGGTCTACAACTGCGTCGAGAAATGCCCGGTCGTGGGCTACGACGACCACTGCGCTTTTCCAGGCATTGAGATAATTTTCCAGCCACTCGATGCCCGCCAGGTCAAGATGATTGGTTGGCTCGTCCAACAATAACAGATCAGGTTCTTCCAACAGGAGGCGGGCCAGCAGCGCGCGCGTTTTCTGTCCTCCGCTGAGTTGTACCACAGGACGGTGAAAATCATCCTCGTCAAAACCGAGGCCGGAAAGCACCTGTTTGATCCGTTGCTCGTAGGTGTAGCCACCGGCCAGCTCAAACGCTTCCAAGGCTGTGCTGTACCGTTCCAACGCTTCCTCACGGGTCGATGGGTTAGCCATTGCTTCTTCCAGACGACGTAGCTTGGCGGCTTGTTCCCGCAGATCGGCGAAAATTGCCGCCATCTCTTCCCACAGCGTGCCATCGGCGACTAGATCAGCTTGTTGGGGGAGATATCCCGTGCGTAACCCTTTGGTCTGGTGAATCGCGCCAGCCGTGGGCGCTTCTAACCCGACGATCAGATGCAGCAAGGTCGTTTTGCCCGACCCGTTCGGGCCGACCAGGGCGATCTTGGCTCCGTGAGAAATCTCAAAAGATATCCCATCGAAAATATCCTGAGGGCCAAAAGATTTGGCCAGGTTGCTGGCAGTTAGAATAGACATTTGATGGTTATTATACCATGAGCCAGAAGCGTGCCAACCTACCAAGCCGTCTGGATACCCGCTTGCATCGAAATTCATTTCATAGTACACTTTGAGCCAGTTAGGCTTTTCCAATTTTTAAATTGCCCAAAGCTTGGCAGCGAAAGCAGGTCACAAGTATGCAAACGCTACAAAAAGGGGGAAAAGCTTGAGGAATTCCTAAAAAGTATCTAGTTTGCTCCCAAAATTGGACTAGCGAAATCAATTGATGGGATACTTGTTTTTCTGGAATTCCCTTAATGGTGTTGGTTCGCGCATAACTGGCAAGGAAAGGAGAAATTCAATGCCTACTAAATTAGGTGCTCACGTCTTGCGAGCTGTTCCAGAGTTGGGTGAGTATATCGACGCTGGCGCAGCAGTAATCAAGCTTATGGGTGACTGGGGAATGGCCAAGGACATCTCCAAAAGCGTTCTGGTAATTGGGCGCAAGTTCGAAGGGCATTATGATGCCCAGCTCCAGAGAAGCAGTGGAAAAAACCCCCTCGAAGCCGCCGAACAATTCGTCAACGATCAGATGAGCGAGTACAAATTCAACCCTGCCATCACATACTGGGAAGGGCACAACGAGCCGGTGTGGAACTCGGACGATGAGATGTCGTGGTACGCTCAGTTCGAGGCAGAGCGAATAAAACTGATGGCTCAAGAGGGGCTCAAGTGCGTGATTGGAAACTTTGCCACTGGGTCGCCAGATCTTAAACTTTGGCCCGCCTTTTTCCCAGCCCTCAAGGCTGCTCAGGAACACGGTGCACTGCTGGGTATGCACGAGTACAGTTGTCCCTGGATGTGGTGGATGACGGGCAAATATCAATTGGATCCCAACGCCGATGAAAAAGACGAGGGCTGGACAACACTGCGCTATCGCAAGATCTATCGCCAGTACCTGACTCCGAATGGGTTTGGCGACATACCACTGGTCATCACCGAATGCGGCGTGGACCCGCTGGTGAGTCCCAAACCCCCAGAGGTAGGGACAGGCGGAACCTGGCAACAGTTGGGTAGTTTTTGGAACAAGCACGACAATGAGCCAAACAAGGCTGACTTTTACTATCGGCAATTGGTCTGGTACGATAAAGAGTTGCAAAAAGATGATTATGTCATCGGCGCGACGATCTTTACCTGGGGCAATTTTGGGAGACAGTGGAAACATTTCGAGGTGGCCGGAACAGAAGTGACTCAGAAACTGATCGCGTATACCAAACAAGATCCTGCCAAGCCGTGGGTGCCTGGCGCGATCACCCAGCCTCCTACCGAACCTAGCACTGAGCCTACCATCGAACCTCCCCAACCGCCTGAACCCACCGCATCTCGTGGGCTTCCCCGCACACAGTACACGCGCACGTATGTGCTGCTTTCTCCCAATGCCGATGCTGCCTGGGCGCGTGCTGCGGTAGAAGGCATGTGGAACAAGGAGCGCTTTACCGTCGGCAGCAGCGCCGACGACGCGGGTATCGGCGATCTGGACACGCGGCGAGTGCTGGCGGTCAACCCACACGATTGGCCTGGCCCCCAGAGCCTGGAGGATTTCTATAAACAGTATTATCCTGGCGTTCAGTACGAACCTGTCATGGCGGCGACTCCTGCCGAATTGAAGCAAAAACTAGTCAACAAATAAAACGACACCTCGCTGTTGATGGCACCCTCACCGAATATGTGTGAGGGTGCTTTGTTTTTATCCTCCTGCCACAATAGCCATTACCAAGTTGGGGCAATTGCATTTATATTCAAGTTTGCCTGGGAAGGCTCCTAGCCCCCGCACTTGTCCTACCAAGTCACTCTGGTTGACTGACAAAACTTTACTACCCGACATTTCGAGCAATAATCCTCCCGCAGGTTCGAGAATCGTGCCAATTGCAGGAAAAACCTATTGTCGGGTCATGTAATAGCTCAAAACCGTGGCGACTGTTCGTGCACCTGCCACGAGCCTGGTAGAAGAGATGAATGGCTCGGTAGACGCTACGAGTTTGTTGGGAGAGGGAACCTGTATCTGTTTCTGCATCAATGAGCACCCCCTGCTCGTTTGCCTTGCCTAAAGCCACCTTCTGAAGCATAATATGCCAATGGATACCAATACTCCCCTCAAAGAGCCAGATGTTTTACGTTGAGCGGGATGGAGAAGGAAAATGAAGCCAGGCGACAAGCCTCTGACAAACTATGTGATCTTGGGAAGCATCCTGCTCTTGATAATCGGGCATTATGCATACGCAAATCGAATCATGTGGGGCTTTGCGTTGTCCTTATTCCTGCTGGGTGCCTTGGTTGCGACAGGCGTTGGCAGATTTCTGGTCCGGCCCGTTATGGTATCTGAGCAAGAGATGGATGAGAGCGATGACGAAACCGGTCAATTGGCGGTTTCGTCCAATGAAACGACCGAGTCGTTGCGCCACACAAGTGACACATTAAGGGCTCAAGTCGCCGAGCGCACCGTAGAGCTTGCAGACGCCAACGCGATTCTAAAACGAGAAATCACCGAGCGCAAGCGAACGGAAGAAGCATTGCGCCAAGCCGAACAGGCGGCCCAAGCGGCTGACCGTGCCAAGAGCGCGCTCTTGGCCAATATGGGGCACGAACTCCGCACGCCCCTGAACGCCATTATGGGCTTTTCTGAGCTGATGGGCTATGACTCCAATCTAACCGTCGAGCAGCGAGACAATTTGGTGACCATCGAACGCAGCGGCGAACAATTGATGACCCTGGTCGACGACGTGCTGGAACTGGCCGAGATTGAGGCCGGGCGCGCTACGCTACAAGAAAACGATTTTGACTTGCACTATGCGCTTTTGGGTTTGGAAGAGTTATTCAGCCCACGCGCTCAGGCCAAGGGTGTGGTGTTGACTTTTGAACGCGCGCCCGATGTTCCCCAATACGTGCGGATGGACAAAAACAAACTCCGTCAGGTATTGATGAATCTGTTGGGTAACGCGATAAAGTTTACGGAAAAGGGCAATATCACGCTGCAAGTGAGCCAAGTGAGCGAGTCGAGTCAGAGGATGCCGATAGGGGGCGGTGGGAATTCTCACTTTGGATATTTACCCACCTGTCACTTGGAATTTAGGGTCAAAGATACGGGCATGGGCATTGCGTCCCAAGACCTGAGTTCAGTATTTGACATGTTTGTGCAAACTGCCAGTGGAAAGCTGTCTTGTCGGGGTGCTGGCTTGGGCATGCCAATCAGCCGTCGTTTTGTGCGCATGATGGATGGCGATCTCGTCGTCAACAGCGAATTTGAAAAAGGAACCGTCTTCAAATTTGACGTTCCGGTGGGCATAACGGATGCAGGTCAAGTTCGCGCGCACCATCTTGAGCGACGGGTGCTAGGGTTGGAAGCAGGTCAATCGGTCTACCGGTTGCTGGTTGTTGATGACATTGAAAAGAATCGCGAGTGGATGTCCGAGTTGCTGCAATCGTTCACCGATCCGACCGGCAACCAGGGCTTTGAGGTGCGCCAGGCGGCTAATGGTCAACGAGCGATCGAGATATGGGAGGAATGGGATCCCCATCTGATCTGGATGGATATGCGGATGCCGGTTCTGGACGGTCGTCAAGCCACTATGCACATCAAAGCCGCTTGTGAGCGCAATCCTGAGCATTCTTCCCCCATAATCATTGCGCTGGCGGCCTGTGGGCTTGAAGAAGAACGCGAATTGATCCGGGTGACAGGATGTGATAACCTGGTGCGCAAGCCTCTCGACGAAATACAAGTGCTCGACATGCTTATCAAGCACCTGGACGTGCATTTTGCTTACGCGGGCGATACAGCAGAAAAAGAAGCAGAGCCTCTACAAGATGCGTTGATGGCTGTGACACCCAGGTGGCTGATCGACTTGCGCCAGGCAACCATCGCAGGCGATTTGGATGGCATGACGACCTTGATCGAGCAAATCCGTGGGCAACACACCGCTCTCGCTGATACATTGACCAAGCTGGCCCATGACTTTGAACATGGTGTGATCTTGCAATTGATTCGACCGATGGCCCAAGACTGACAGGAGAAGACATGAACGATCAGCAGATTACTCCTTCCCCCACAGATATTTTGATCGTAGACGATGCACTGACCAACCTTCGTTTGCTGTCTCAAATGTTGTCTAGGCAAGGGCACAAAGTGCGCGCGGTGACGAGCGGCGAGCGCGCGCTGGAAGCTGTACAAGTGAGTGTCCCTGACCTGATACTGCTCGACATTGTGATGCCGGGGATGGACGGCTATGAGGTCTGCGAGCGTCTCAAGGCAGACGAACAAACCCGTGACATTCCCGTGATCTTTATTAGCGCTCTGGACGCCACAGAAGACAAAGTACGGGCTTTTGCTGCTGGCGGTATCGATTATATTCCCAAGCCTTTTCAGGCTGCGGAGGTAATGGCCCGTGTCAAAACGCACTTGGCATTACGGGAGCTTGGTGTCAGTCTGGAAGCGCAAATAGCAGCCCGCACAGCCGAGATCATTGCAGAGAAGGAAAAGAGCGAAACGATCCTGCGCAGTGTGGGAGATGGCATAGCCGTGACCGACCTGGAGATGAGGGTCGAGTACGTCAACGAGGCTTTTAGAAACTTGACAGGTTATGCTCTTTCAGACATCGTTGGACAGTCCATGTATGATCTGATGGCAGAGAAATTACCAGAACAAAATCGTCAATCCCCACAATTTCTATCAGAGACAAGTGAGGACTGGCAAGGAGAGGTGATTGTCCGGTGCAAGGATGGTCACACGTACAACGCGGCTCTGATCGTCGCTCCTGTGCGCGATGCCGATGGGCAACTGAAAGGCTATGTCTTTAGCCATCGAGACATTAGCAAGCTCAAGAATTTGGACCAGGCGCGGAGCCAATTCGTCGCCGACTTTTCCCACCAACTGCGCACCCCGGTGGCAACACTTCAACTTTGCGCTCACCTCATGCGGCAAAAGGAACAGTCGGAAGAGAATAAGCATCAGTTGGAAATGATGGAGAACGAGATCACGCACTTGATCGATCTGATTCGGGGTATTTTGGAAATTGCCAAACTGGGCAGTGGCCAAGCTGTTACTGTCTGGGAACCCATGTCCTTGTCTGCTGTGATTGGCAGTGTTGTTACGCGCTCCCAAAGCCAGGCAGAGGCGGCCGATCTGACTCTGGCAGTGAAACCCCTGCCACCTGACTTGCCTGTGGTACAAGGCGACCGGCATCTGCTGACCCGGGTGCTGGAAGAGATCGTGGAGAATGCGATCATTTTTACACCTCCGGGAAAAAGTGTGTCTGTGGAAACAAAGGCTACACAAGATGAACATCGAACGTGGGTGACGATTTCTGTACAAGACACCGGTCTTGGAATTTCGCCTGGCGAGTTGGACAGAATATTTGACCGTTTTTTTCGAGGTAGCATGGCAAAGTCGAGACGTCTTCACGGCACGGGCTTGGGGTTGAGCATCGCGCAAGAGATCATGCACGCTCACGGAGGTCGGATAACGGTCGTGAGCCAAGAAGGGGATGGAAGCACGTTCACTATCTGGTTGCCGCTGGCCGAATAGTGCCGAGTTTGCGTCAAAGGAGCAACATGGCTGAATCGAAAATGAGACAGCCGCTCGAAAAAATCGCCCGTCAACTTGACGATGCCGGGATCACGTGGGCCGTGTTCGCCGGGGCGGCGGCAACCGTCTACGGCGTGACTCGTCCCCTGATCGACGTGGACATTCTGGTACCAGTCGCTGAGGGATCGCAGACTGCGGCCCTTTTTCCAGAGGCACAAATGGAGCACTATCAGGATTGGACTGTCGATTGGATCAAGCTGCCCGATTTTGATATCTTGGCCGGATTGACAGTGATGGACCTAGACGCCGAGATGGCCGCACGGCTGACGCGCCACGAGATCGCGGGTGTCAGTGTGCCCGTCATCTCGCCCGAAGACAACATCTTTTTCAAGGCTAACTTGGGGCGCGGTCCAGAGGTCGGCAAGCACGATTGGGAAGACGTGGAAGCGATGATGGCGCACCTGCCATCCATCGACTGGGAATATCTGCGCTGGCGGGCTGAGGCGTGCGTTCCCCAAGAACGCGCAGAGCGGTTATTGGAACGCTTGGAAACACTGTGGAATCAACTGCACAACACTTGGCAAATTCATCAATCTGACGCCAACAAATCAAATCTCCCCAATGGAGGCAAATCAATGAGCAGAGTAGAGAACTTTGGCGAAACCCAAAATGTCGAGGTTACTGTGCTGGTCGACAATCGGGCCGATCTGATGGTCACGTCTACCGACACTGTAAAACGTTACAAAGATGAACCTTTGCTGGCAGAGCATGGCTTTGCGGCCCTGATCGAGCTAAAAGACGCCGAGACGACGATCCTGTGGGATGCTGGTATCAGTTCGACCGCACTGACGGAAAACGTCGAGCGGATGGCGGTCGATCTAACGACTATCGACAAAATCGCGTTGAGCCACGGTCACCATGACCATTACGCCGCCATGACCAACGTGCTTCAGGAAATCGCCGGTGGTCCAGACCTTCGGGAATGGGATGGGGACGTCACGGCAAAGGAAATAAACGATTGGATGGCAAGCCTGCGGGTGCCGTTCATCGCTCACCCCGCCGCCTTTCGGGAGCGCTGGGGAATTGACGACGAGGAAGGTAAAAAGTACGGGCCGCGCATCGTGCCCCGCGCCGAGTGGGAAACAGCTGGTGCGAACGTTATTCTCTCCGAAGGCCCATACCAACTGGGGCCGGGTTGCTGGACTACGGGCGCAGTCCCGCGCCGGAGCTTTGAGAAAGCGGGTACGCCGTCATACATCGCTTACCGCGAGGGCGACGAGTTCACTCGCGACTATTTGGACGATGACCAATCCATCATCATCAACCTCGAGGACAAGGGGCTGGTCATCATCACTGGCTGCGCTCACTCGGGGATCGTCAACACCGTCAACTATGCCAAAGAGATTAGCGGCGTGGATAAAGTGTGGGCCATCCTCGGCGGCTTTCATCTCGGTCGCGCCAAGGACGACGAGATCCAGCACACGATTGACGAGATCAAAAAAGTACAGCCAACGTTGATCGCTCCCTCGCACTGCACCGGTTTCAAAGCGATCAGCCAATTTTCCATTCACATGCCGGACGAGTTCGTGCTGGGGGTGGTGGGAACAAAGTATCTGTTCTAAAGTCTCATTTCTTACCACGAATTTCACGAATTGGCACGAAAAAATAGCCAGCCGGAGGCTGGGATTAGGATCAAGATGATGCGACGACTGACTTGCATTGGATTGATTATTGCATTTTCGATGAGCGCATTGTGGCCCATGGTGCCAGCGCACGCATCCCCATCAAATCAGGGCACCACAACCCACACGGTGGCGTGGGGTGAGACGATGTTCAGCATTGCGCAATATTACGGCACGTCGGTAGAGGCCATTTGCGCGGCCAACGGTATCGTCAACCCCGCCAGTATCTATGCGGGGCAGCGGCTGGTTATCTCTGCGGCCAGTGCACCGCCGAGTCCCGCAACAGGTGGGGGCACGCACGTGGTCGGTCTCGGTGAGAATCTGTATCGCATCGCCTTGCGGTACGGCACCACAGTGCAAGTGCTGGCCCAACTCAACGGCATCACTGACCCCAACCAAGTCTTTGTTGGGCAGACGCTGCGCATTACGGGCAACGTGACCTCGCCAGCAACACCCTCTCAGCCCGTGGGTGCCACCACCACGACGCATATCGTGCAGTATGGCGAGACGCTGGCCGCCATCGCGCTGCAGTACGACGTCACGATGTGGATTCTGATCGAGGCCAACTCGATCACCAATCCGGCCCTAATCTTTCCAGGGCAAGAGTTGACCATCCCTGAAGCACACGGTTCGACAACGACATCCACCCCTGTCAGCACCGGCGGCGCAAAGCGCATCGTGGTTGATGTTTCGGATCAACATCTCTACGCTTACCAGGGTGAAACGCTGGTCTACTCGTACGTTGCCTCGACCGGCAAACCGGGGGTAGGCACTAGCACGGGCTCGTTCAGCGTGCTCAACAAGATTCCCAACGCTTATGCCTCTACGTGGGACCTGCAAATGCCGTATTGGATGGGTATCTATTGGTCGGGAGGGTTGCAGAACGGTATCCACGCGCTGCCTATTCTTTCCAATGGTCAGCAATTGTGGGCCGGTTACCTGGGTACGCCAATTTCTTACGGCTGTATCGTCCTGGGTACCTATGAGGCCAGCTTGCTGTATCAGTGGGCCGATGTGGGAACGCCGGTGGTGGTCCGGTACTAAAATCAGCCAGATACCCGTCATCCGACACTTGCCGAATGATAGATCGTGCGTATACTTTTAGGTGAAGCAACGAACACGAGTTCGGGAATAATCCAAATCCAGGAGGCAAAAAATGAGTGTACGTATCGGCATTCGCCGTGAGGACAAGAGTATTTGGGAACGGCGCGTGCCCATCGTTCCAGAGCACGCGCGTCAATTGCAGGAGGAGCACGACATTCAGGTGTGGGTGCAGCCGTCCGAGATCCGCACCTTTCGCGAGGTAGAGTACACCGAGGAGGGTGTCCAAGTTGAAGAGGACCTCGCCTCTTGCCCAGTCGTCTTTGCCGTCAAGGAAATCCCAGCCAAGTTTTTCCAACCGGATCATACGTATATGTTTTTCGCCCACGTCATCAAGGGCCAGTCGTACAACATGGCCATGCTTAAACGGATGATAGAGTTGGGCTGCCACTTGATCGATTATGAAAAAGTGACCGACGAGCGAGGCCGGCGATTGATCTTTTTTGGCCGTCACGCCGGGCTGTCGGGCATGATCGATACATTGTGGGCGCTGGGACAGCGATTGAACTCGGAAGGCATCTCCAACCCCTTTAGCGATTTGCGCCAGGCCCACCAGTATGCGGATCTAGCCGAAGCCAAGGTTGCGGTAGCGGCGGTCGGGGAGCGGATCGTGCAGGAGGGATTGCCCGAACTGACCGCGCCCCTCATCTGTGGATTTGCCGGGTACGGGAACGTCTTTCGTGGCGCGAACGAGATCATGGAACTTTTGCCGATACAAGAGATCGAGCCGCACAAGGTCGCTGCTGTAGCTCAGAGCACCGATTACGCCCGCGACAAGTTGTACAAAGTGGTGTTCAAGGAAGAGCATATCGTGGAGCCCATCTCGCCGGATGATGGCTTTGAGTTGCAGGACTATTACGATCATCCCGAGAAATACCATCCCGTGTTCGACAGCTATTTGCCGCACCTGACCTTGTTGGTCAATTGCGTCTATTGGGAGGCCAAATACCCTCGCTTGGTCACCAGGGCAGACGTAAAGCAATTGTATGGCACAGGAGAGCAACCACGTCTGCGAGTCATTGGCGATATCAGTTGTGATGTGGAGGGAGCCATCGAGGTCACCGTCAAGAGCACTGAGCCGGGCGAGCCGGTCTTTGTCTACGACCCCGCCAGAGATTGTGCTATTGACGGCGTCGAGGGGCCAGGACCCGTGATTATGGCTGTGGACATTCTCCCCAGCGAATTGCCTCGCGATGCTTCAGAGTATTTCAGTGGCGTGTTGATGGAATATGTTCCCGCCATCGCTCAGGCCGACTATTCGGTGCCTTTTGATGAACTGGCGTTGCCGCCCGAGATCAAGCGCGCGGTCATCGTCTACCAGGGCAAGCTAACGCCCGATTATCGTTATATTGAAAAATATCTAGAGGAGTAAAAAATGAAACACGTAATCGTTTTTGGTGCGGGTCTGGTCACCAGGCCCCTGGTTCAGTATCTGCTCGACCATAATTTTCAGGTCACCGTCGCCAGCCGCACGCTCAGCAAGGCGGAAGTGCTAGTCGGCGACCATCCACAGGGAAAGGCTATCGCCTTTGACGTCACAAAGGAAAGCGACAAGCTAGGCGACTTGGTCGCCAGTGCCGATTTGTCCATCAGCCTGCTGCCCTATATCTATCACGTCCAGGTGGCCGAAGAGTGTATCCGCCACCGCAAACAACTGGTCACCACCAGCTATGTTAGCGAGGCGATGCAGGCGCTGGACGATGCAGCGCGGGAAGCAGGCATTATCCTGCTCAACGAGATCGGCCTTGACCCCGGCATCGACCATATGTCGGCCAAGCGCGTCATCGACCAAGTGCATAACGATGGTGGAGAGATCAAATCATTCCGCTCCTGCTGCGGCGGTTTGCCTGCTCCCGATGCCAACGATAATCCGCTGGGGTACAAGTTCTCTTGGAGTCCGCGCGGGGTGGTGTTGGCGGGGCGCAACGACGCGCGTTTTCAAGAAAACGGGCACGTGGTAGATATTCCCAACGCCCGTCTTTTTGCCACTCACTTTTTGATGTGGGTCCAGGGTCTGGGTGACTTGGAAACGTACCCCAACCGTAACTCGCTCCCCTATATCGAAATCTATGGCATCCCCGAAACCGACACGATGTACCGGGGCACACTGCGCAACCTGGGCTGGTGTGACGTACTGCAAAAGTTGAACGAACTGGGCTACTTTGGCCTGGACAAGCGAGATGATCTGCTGGGTAAAACCTTTCGCCAGGTGATGGCGGAACTTGTTCAAGAGGGTGGCGCACTTGACACAGACAATCTCAAAGTCAGCCTGGCTACCTTTCTCAACGTCTCTTCCAGCTCTGGTGTGATTATGGCGATAGAGTGGTTGGGGCTGCTGGATGATACGCCTGTATCAGACACGGCGACGACGCTGCTAGACGTCTTGGCCGATCAGATGCTGGTCAAGATGGCCTATGATGAGGGTGAGCGGGACATGGTGGTCCTGGTTCACGAGTTTGCGGCTGTCTATCCAGATCGCAAGGAACACATCACCTCGACGCTGGTGGCTTATGGTATCCCCGGTGGTGACTCTTCAATGGCGCGTACAGTGGGATTGCCAGCCGCTATTGCCACTCGAATGATCCTGGATGGTGAGATCAATATGACCGGGGTCCAGATCCCCGTAGTGTCCGAGATCTATGAGCCGGTGTTGAAAGAACTTGAGCAATTGGACATTGTCTGTGTAGAAAAAACAGAGGTGCTATAGCACCAGGTGAAACAAACATAAACGCGCTTGACGCTACCTGATTATTGTGGTACATTACCATAGTACTATACGAGATTACGGCGCGTTGCATAATGTAGAATGACCCCAAAAAGGAGGAGATGATGAAGAAAAGCCGACTCTCTTTGCCCCTGGGAATGTTGGCCCTGTTGCTTATAGCAAGCTTGCTGACTGGCTGCTTCAGAGAAGTGGCTCCCGACGTCACAGATGTCCCGGCAGATGCACAATCTGGTGATCCGCCAGTGGAGGAGGGAACGCCTGACATAATGGCTACGGGAATAGCCCAGTCGACTCTGGATGCTGGAACGACTGGGGAAGAACCTTCTGCGGATGGAGAAACTCAGCCAACCCAGGTGCCCACCGTTCCCCCACCTGCACCTACAGACACGCCGGTTCCACCAGAAGCCACGGATGCCCCGTCTACCACGGCCGTGCCTACCTTTACACCAAGCCCTGCCCAACCAACTGCGACCCCCTCACCCACGGGCGAGGTGAAACACACGGTCCAGCCGGGCGAGAATCTATTCCGCATCGCGCTGCGCTACGGGACCACCGTAGATGCTGTTTCCGCTGCGAATGGAATTGCAAACCCAGCTATGATTTACGTGGGGCAAGTGTTGACTATTTCTTCGTCAGCCACGACCCAGCCTCCGTCTACGGAGGGTGAGACCACGTATGTGGTGCAGCCAGGCGACAACCTATTCCGCATTGCGCTGCGTTACAACCTGAGCTATACGGCTCTGGCCCAGCATAACAGCATTGCCAATCCTGCAAGTATTTATGTCGGGCAAGTAATCTACATTCCATAATGATGATTACGTTGTAAAAACTGTCTAGCGAGGGCCGTGGATTATCCCACGGCCCTTTGTTTATCAAATGATTAACAGCCAGAAAAACGCCAAAGTCAAATACGTGCGGATGTTGCAATCTCGGCGACGCGCTCGTCAGAAAGAGCAACAATTCATTTTTGAAGGCGTACGTCTCGTTGAAGAAGCTGTTCGTGCGGGTGTTTCTCCCACTTTTATGTTCTATACCGAGGCGGCACAGAGCGTTGACAGTGAGCGAAGCAGCAGGCTGTTGGCGTCGCTGGGTGAGATGAATGTGCCCTGTTACGCCGTAAGCGATCCAGTGATGACCGCTTGCTCGGACACCGAAACGCCTCAAGGTATCTTGGCCGTGCTTTCTATTCCTGATCTGCCTCGTCCCGAACACCCTACATTTTCACTCATCCTCGATCAGGTACGAGACCCGGGAAATCTGGGTACTACTCTGCGCACGGCGCTGGCGGCAGGCGTAGAGCAGGTATTGTTAGCACCCGGTACGGTGGATGCTACCAATCCCAAGGTGGTCCGAGCCGCAATGGGCGCGCATCTGCGCCTCCCGGTGGTATCACTCGACTGGAACGCCATTGCCCAAGCAGTTGCCGGATGCGACGTGTGGTTGGCGGCAGCCAGTGGTGAAATGTCCTACACAGCTGTGGATTGGACAAGACCGGTAGCCCTCATCGTTGGTGGCGAATCCGCCGGGGCGGGGGAACAAGCACGGTCCCTCGCACAGAGCCAGGTCTCGATCTCAATGGCTGCCGAGGTCGAATCGTTGAATATGGCGACGGCAACGGCAGTGATCCTCTTTGAGATGGTGAAACAGAGAACAGCGGCTTGACAAAAAATTATCTTTGCGGCATAATGTGGCGCACGACATTATGTCGCACACATGGTAAAAAAGCTGTGACGGAGAAGAGTATGCGGAGGGAGCCCGCCAGGGAAGCGGGGCCATAGACTGAGAGCCTCGCCCGGAGGAAATCCGCAAAAGTTCGCTCCCGAGCCGACGGGTGAACGCCTGTCCTGCGTACAGGATACCTATGCGTAGCATAGGCACAATTAGCCCGCTCCGCAAGCCCAGCGTTAACGGGGCCGCCAATCGCATCTATGGGTGTCGTTGGTCACGTGAGAGGACTCTTTGAGTTCGGTTCAGACAAAGAGTCAAGCGGGGTGGTACCGCGGGAGCGCACGCTTTCGTCCCCAGGGGATGAAGGCGTTTTTGTTTATATTTGACAAGGAGTACAGAGTTATGCTGGATCAATTGAGCCAAATGCAAGAGGATGCCCTCGCTGCGTTGGAGACGGCAGAGGACAGCGATGCGCTGAATGCCTGGAATAAACAATATCTGGGCAAAAAAGGTGCACTGACGTTGCTGTTACGTTCTGTTGGGGAACTGCCCAAGGAGGAACGTCCGGCCTTTGGGCGAGCTGCCAACGAGACCAAGAACGCGATGGAAGCCGCCTACGACGCACGGGCCGAGACGCTGCGCCAGGAAGAGATGCAGCGCGAACTGGAACGGGGCGCATTGGATGTCACGTTGCCAGGTCGTCCCGTTGGGTTGGGGCACCTGCACATCAGCACCCAGACGCTGCGTCAGATCATTACCATCTTTGCCGAGCTGGGCTTTCAGGTTTACGAGTCGCCCGACGTCGAGCACGATGAAATGAACTTTGAGCTGCTGAATATGCCGCCCCACCATCCCGCTCGCGACATGTGGGACACGTTCTGGATCGGGGACGAAACGTTGTTGCGCACACACACCTCGCCGGGCCAGATTCGGGTAATGCACGAGCGCTATCCTGAGCCGATTCGTGTTATCCTGCCGGGCAAGTGCTACCGGTACGAGCAGATCACCGCCCGCTCCGAGCATCAATTCTATCAGGTAGAGGGACTGGCTGTGGGGCATGGCATCACTATGACCGATCTGATCGGCACACTGACCGAGTTCGCACGGCGGTTCTACGGGCCGGATCGTCGTATTCGCATTCGGGGTTCTTACTTTCCTTTCACTGAGCCGAGCATCGAGGCTGATATGGATTGCATCCTGTGCAATGGGAAGGGCTGCCGGGTATGCAAGTATTCCGGGTGGCTGGAGGTGTGCGGAGCGGGAATGGTAAACCCCATCGTGTTGCAAAACGGCGGCTATGATCCCAACGAGTGGAGCGGCTTTGCCTTTGGTTTTGGGGTCGAGCGCCCGGCGATGGTCAAGTATGGTATTGACGATATCCGCTTGTTCTATGGAAACGACTTGCGGTTCTTGCGACAATTCTAGAGTGGAGATAAGAAAATGAGAGTACCGTTATCCTGGTTAAAAGATTACGTGGACATTGATGTTTCCATCGCCGAACTGGCCGAGCGGCTGACACTGGCCGGGTTGGATGTGGAGACGATTGAATACATCGGCCTGCCGGGGGCCGAGTTGGAATGGGACCCGGAAAAGATCGTCGTGGGCGAGATCCGCTCGGTACGTTTCCATCCCAAGGCCGACCGGCTGACCCTGGTCGAGGTCGATTACGGTGGTCCAGAGACCGAGGACGGCGGCTCGGAGACAGAGATCGTCGTTTCGGGGCCGCCCAGCCTGCTGCCGCTCCGGGGGCAGGACAATTTGAGCCTCAAAGTGGCTTTTGCGATGGAGGGTGTCAAGCTTTACGATGGCCACGCCGAGGGGCTCCACATCAGAAAACTGAAAAAATCCAAGATTCGGGGAGTCGTCTCACGAGCCATGGTTTGCTCTGAGAAGGAACTGGGTCTCTCCGACGAGCACGAGGACATCATCTACCTGCCCGACGACGCGCCGGTGGGCATGCCGCTGGTCGAGTACTTGGGTGACGCGGTGCTGGACATCGACATCAAAGGGCCGTTCGCACACCTGCAATCGGTGTTCGGCGTCGCCCGTGAGGCGGCGGCGCTGCTCGGCGTGCCGCTCAAGCGGGATGTGATCGAGGTGCTGGAGCGACATCCTGCCGAGTTGACGCCCACACCGGACTTTGTGACCCTAGAGATCCCCGACCCCGACCTGTGCCCGCGCTACTCGGCGTTCTACATCCAGGGCATTGAGTTGAAACCTTCGCCTTTCTGGATGCAGATGCGGCTGCTCCGGGCTGGGATGCGGCCGATCAGTAATATTGTGGACATTTCCAACTATGTGATGCTCGAGTTGGGGCAACCGCTGCACGCATTCGACTATCACATCCTGCGCCCCAAGCCCGGCGATGATAAGCCGGTCATCATCGTGCGCCGCGCGCGTGATGGCGAGCAGATGAGGACCCTTGATGGCGAACTACGTACCTTTGATAAGGATATGTTGCTCATCTCCGACGGCGGCGGCCCTGTAGCCATCGGCGGTGTGATGGGTGGGATGGACAGTGAGGTCACCGACGCGACGACCGACATTTTGTTGGAGGCGGCGCACTTTGACTTTCTCAACACTCGGCGCACCTCCCGCCTGCTGGGGTTGACGAGCGAGGCAAGTATACGCCTTGGTCGGCGGGTGGACCCAGAGCTGACGACAGTGGCAGCCGCGCGGGCGGCACATCTGATGGCCGAGTTGGGCGGCGGCACCGTCGTCTCGACTGTCGGCGATCTCTACCCTGGTCGCCAGTCACCGTGCGTGATCGAATTCGACACGGCATATGCTGACCGCATTCTGGGGATCGAGGTGCCGACGGACGATATCACCCGCATCCTAACGTCCCTCGAATTTGAGGTGTCGCCATCCTCGCCTGGTCACCTGACTGTCACCGTGCCCTCTTACCGCCTCGACGTGACACGACCGATAGACTTGGTCGAGGAAGTGGGGCGCGTTTGGGGATACGATCGCTTCCCGACCACATTGATGCGCGACGAACTGCCCCCACAGCGGGCCAATCCCCGCCTGGAAGGGGCCGAGCGCGTGCGCGACCTGCTGGTCGGCTGCGGGCTGGATGAAGTCATCACCTATTCGCTGGTGGATATGGAAGACGAGGGGAATCTGTGGCCTCAAGGATCACAGGGCAAGCCAAACAACTATTTGCGCGTGCGTAATCCCCTGTCGGCAGATCGAGCCTATTTGCGACAGACGCTGCTGCCCTCCATGCTGCATACGACCCGTGAAAACCTGCGTTTTCTCGATCAAGCAGCTATTTTTGAGATCGGCGCCGTCTACCTGCCGGTCGAGGGATCGGACGAGCAAGCCGACCCACTGCCCCACGAACCGCGCCGATTGAGCGTCGTGATGACCGGCCCGCGAGAGGCTCGTTCGTGGATGGATGGACAAGACCGCGGTTCGGTGGATTTCTATGCGCTCAAGGGTGTGGTGGAAACATTGCTGTCTGGGTTGGGGCTGGAGGGAACGTTCGAGTTGGGCGATCATCCGGCGCTTCATCCCGGCCGGTCTGCCCAGGTCAATGTGGCTTTACCCAAAGGAGATAGTGTCGTCGTGGGCGCGATGGGAGAACTGCATCCTGCGGTACTAGATTCCTTCGATTTGGCCGGGCAGCCCGTTTGTGCGCTTGAATTTGATCTGGATAAATTGCTGTCGGCTTGGGGGACAGTACGCAGTATCGTTCCGATCTCTGTTCACCCACCAGTCTATGAGGATTTGGCTGTCGTGGTAGACGAGAATGTATCTGCGGTGCGCGTGCGCGATTTGATCGCGCAGACTGGCTCATCGCTGGTGCGTTCCGTTGTGCTGTTTGACGTTTATCGTGGGGAACAGGTGGGGATAGGCAAAAAGAGTTTGGCTTATCGCCTCACTTACCAAGCGGATAACCGAACCCTTACGGATCGTGAGGTCGCTAAACTGCGAGGCAAGATCGTCCGCCGGATAGAACGGGAGATCGACGCAACGCTACGGAGTTGACACAATCAAGGTAGGGGCGCGGTTATCGCGCCCCTACAGTTATTCATCCTGTTTTTGACCCACCAATCTGTTGCGCAGCCCAAGCAGACCACGCAATGCTTTTTGGCTAGCTGATGGTTTTTGTAGTGTGTGCAAGCCAGCCTCATAGGTCGCTAGACCATTACTGCGATCTCCCTTTTTCCATTCCTGCACGCCGAGTGCCAACAGTATCTCTCCATGCCGTTGTTCGTCGCCCAACTCGGCGAAAATATCGGCGGCCTGGCGCAGGCATTCGTTTGACTTGGCGCGTTCGCCTTGGTTGGCGTACAAACCACCCAGGTTGCCTAGTGTCTGCGCCTCGCGATTACGGTCGCCCAAGCGTACAAAGGTTGCCTTGGCTTTTTCCAGGGCCGCAATTGCCTCGTCCCACTGACCCTGCATTCTGTAAATCACACCCTGGTTGTTCACCATCTCGGCAACTTGAACATCGTCTCCCTCGGTGGCAAACATTTCTTGAGCCTTTTCAAAGTTGACGATTGCTTCTTCGTACAATCCTTCCTGAAACAATCGCAACCCTTCCTCTTTTATTCCTTGTGAAGTTGTTTTGTCTGTCATTGCACCCCCATCTGCGATTCCGTAGTTTGCGATCAATACGTGATGTCCAGCAATCCTTCTGCGATGTTGCGCAATCCCCCAACTGGCATTTGGGCCAATTTCATCGCGATTTCTATATAGTGGATGTTGATTGGCTGAGCAACAAATTCCTGCATTTCTTGAGAAAGTTCACAAAAACGCTGCCACATATCCCTCTGTCGCTGCCATTCTCCCACTGATCCCTCTTGACTGTCGAGAAAGTGTTCCAAAGGCAAATCCAAGTGTTGTGCCAATAGCTCTAATTCCGCCAGTGGGATAGGTTGCTCTCCGTATTCATAGGATGAGATGCGGCTGGATGAGCATCCCAATACCTTTGCGAGTTCCTTTTGAGTTTGGTCGGCATTTATGCGAGCCTGGCGCAATAGCGCCCCCACGATGCGATGTCGCAAGGCCATAATCCCATCTAGTTGTACCGGTTCTTTCTCTGACTGGAGTTCCGGGGTATATCCGAAAAAGTGTGAGGTTGGCGTATCGGTCACGTAGGCCAGTATCTCTAACTCTGGCAAAGAGATCGGCTTGCGTCCTTCTTCATAAGCTGTGATGGTACCGGAGGATACGCTCAGGGCCGTTGCACAATCCCGTTTTGTCTTGTCTGCTCGCTCGCGCGCATCACGCAATAGCAGACCGATGATACGATTTCGCAGGGCTAATTCCTCTGTTGCTGTTTTGCTTATCTCTGTCATCAACTTTTCCCCCTGGCATCGATGTAACTCGAACGTAGACACGTTTCCACGCAAGACTATATCTATGATTATAGCACAACCGGGCAGAGCAGCAAAAATGCAAAAAACCCTTCTGACGCCGAAATACTTGCAAGTTCACGCCGTCTATGCTATAATCTGGACAGTATATGGGTGTGGTATGAGAAGTGGGCAAGCCCCACTTTTCTTGTTTAAGGGATTGTTCGAAAATAACTGACCCAAATAAATACCTGTTAGTAGGGGAGAAGGATGAAGTCCGAGTTCTTATTGGCATTTAACCAAATCTGTAGCGATCGAGGTCTGCCCAGAGATGTCGTGCTCGACGCCCTGCAGATGGCGTTGGTGTCTGCGTATCGTCGTAATGCTGATGTCAGCGTTAATCAAAATGTGACGGCCAAAGTCAGCCTGGAAACTGGAAAAGCACTCATTTTTGTTGAAAAATTGGTTGCAGAAGATGTTACTGATGACGAGTTGGAAATCACAGTAGCAAACGCACGTGCTATCAGGCCCGACGCCCAGGTAGGAGAGGTGGTACTGATTGAGAGTACTCCCAAGAATTTTGGTCGTATTGCGGCACAAAGTGCGAAACAGATCATTCTGCAACGTATCCGCGAGGCCGAACGGGAAGCACGATACGCACACTATGTTCAGCAAGAAGGGGAAATTGTCCACGGCACGGTGCAGAGCATCAAACCGCAGGCAGTGACGCTGCATCTCGAAGGCACTGAGGCCGTCTTACCGCGCAGCCAACAGGTGCCGGGCGAACGGTACAGTCTTCACCAGCGTCTGCGGGCTTATGTGCTCGAAGTTCGCAAAACTGGTCGTGGACCACAAATTGTCGTTTCTCGTAGCCACAGCAACATGCTGCGTCGCTTGTTGGAACTAGAAGTGCCCGAGATTTTCAACGGCGCAGTCGAAATCAGATCTATCTCCCGTGAGGCTGGGTCTCGTTCCAAAGTGGCCGTGGCTGCCCGTCAGCTCGGAGTAGACCCGGTGGGAGCGTGTGTGGGTATGCGTGGCGTGCGCATCCAGTCTATTGTTAATGAACTGGGTGGCGAAAAGATTGACGTCATCGAGTGGAATCCCAGTGCATCCACTTTTATTGCCAAGGCACTCAGTCCGGCCAAAGTATTGAGCGTGCAGTTGGAAGAGGACCCAATTGATGGAAAGACCGCCAATGTGGTTGTGCCCGACGATCAGCTTTCTCTGGCCATTGGGCGAGCCGGTCAGAATGCTCGGTTGGCGGCCAAGCTGACCAGTTGGCGGATTGATATTCAGGGGGTCACTGAGGCAGCCACATGGGCATTGCAGCAGGTGAATGAGGATCCCGACGTTTTACCTGGGATGGGACTGGTGGCAGAGTCACTCCCCACCGTAGCCAACATCCTGCGACAGCATGAACAGGAAAAAATGCCCTATCACAGCGAGGAACTGCTGGCTATGCGACATGTGATCGAGGGAGTTAGGATATACTATACCTCGATTCGTGATGCTAAACGGGCACGCCTTATGGCGGAAGAAGCCGCCCGCCAGGCAGTCATTGAATCTGCAAAGGCAGAACGTCGTGCTGTCATTGATGCCGCAGTTTCCCTCATATCTCCCCGCGCCTACGAAATCCCATTGAATGAGATGGGCCTCAGCGCACGGGTGCTGGCCCACCTAGAACGGGCTGAGCTAAAAAATGCTGGTGAGGTGATGGAACGACTGGCTGAAGGAGACGAGGGTCTGCTGATGCTGGATGGTGTCGGCCCTAAAAGCCTGACCGAGGTCAAGCAGAGTATTGAGACTCTGGCTTTGACTGTTGAGGAGCCTGCTCCAGTCGAAGAGCAAGTTGTGACAGAGCCAGTAGTCGAGACAGATATAGAAGCAGAAGCAGTGCTATCCGTCACGCCAACTCTTGACGAAGAACCACAAGCTGTCGCTGTTGTGGAAGAAACCTCCACTGACGTTGTGGAAAAAGTAGTTGCACCAGAAATTGTCAAAGAGGCACCGGTCGAGGAAGAGATAGAGGAAGTAGAGGTAGTGGCCGCGGTCGCCGCCGAAAAAGCCCCACCGGTGAAGGCAGAAATTCTAGAGCCGCTCTTTGGGGATGAGGAACGAGGTGAAGTCAACCTGGAAGAAGAACGTAAACGGGAGCGTCGCCTCCGCCGGCAACTGATTTTTGATGAAGAGTCGGGCGAGGTCGTTGCTCACCGTCGACGCAAGCGGGGCGACGATGAATTTGGTGGTGATACCGACGAATGGAACGAGTTTTTGGGGTAGCTGCGTATGAGCAAGCGGCCTCAGCGACGCAAGCATGTACCACAACGGATGTGTATCGCTTGCCGCACCGCACGACCCAAGCGAGAGTTAGTACGTGTGGTACGCCTTGTTTCACCAGACGAAGAAGAAACAGTGGTAGTGGACGAGACAGGTAAGCGCAGCGGACGTGGAGCCTATGTCTGTCGTCAACAAGCTTGTTGGGAAATCGCATTGACGCGAAGACAATTAGAACACGCATTAAAGGTGGTTATACCGGCTGAAACTGCAACCCAGTTACGTGAGTACGCGGGCGGGCTGCCACAATTTTTAGTCGAGTCTGAAGAGAGCTAGAACGACGAAAACGGTCGGCAGCAAAGGAACAAGTTATGAACGAACAAGTACAGGCAGAAGAAAAGAAAATAGTCGAAATTCCAGACTTTTTAACAGTGCGCCGGTTGGCTGAACTAACAGACGTTAGCCCCATCGATGTGATCAAAGAGTTGATGAAAGCCGGTGTCATGGCGAACATCAACCAACAAATAGACTTTGACACAGCCGCCATCGTAGCTGAAGAAATGGGGTTTGAACCCAAAGAGGAGACGCTGATCGATGGCGAGGGAGATGGCGAGGATAGGCCAACGGCGTTGTGGGATCGTCTCTATGCCGACGAAGACCCAGACAAACTGGTGGTACGCCCTCCGGTTGTTACCGTTTTGGGGCATGTGGATCACGGCAAGACCTCTTTGCTGGACGTCATCCGCCAAACTGATGTGCAAGCCGGTGAGGCTGGTGGGATCACGCAGCACATTGGCGCGCATCAGGTTGAACATGAGGGACGCACCATCACTTTTCTTGATACCCCTGGTCACGAGGCCTTTACGGCAATGCGTGCGCGGGGAGCCCACACCACCGATATTGCTGTGCTGGTCGTGGCGGCCGACGATGGTGTGATGCCTCAGACCATTGAGGCCATCAATCACGTTCGGGCAGCTCGGGTTCCCATCATCATTGCGATCAACAAGATCGACAAGCCCACCGCACAGCCAGAAATGGTAAAGCAACAGCTTGCTGAATTAGGATTGATTCCTGATGATTGGGGCGGAGACATATTGTGCGTTCCTGTCTCGGCAAAGCAAAAAACCGGCCTGGATGACCTACTAGAAGCCATCTTGCTCATCGCGGATTCGACAGATATCAAAGCCAATCCCGATCGGACTGCGGTGGGTACGATATTGGAGGGACGATTGGAGCGTACCCGTGGCGCAACTGCCACAGTGTTGGTACAGAACGGCACACTACGCGTGGGTGACACCATAGTGGCTAACCTATCCTATGGGCGGGTGCGACAAATACTCGGCGAGACCAGAAAGCCCATTCGAGAAGTGCCTCCCTCAACGCCCGCTCTGATTCTCGGTCTCTCTGGTGTGCCCGAAGCAGGAGAGGTATTCAAGGTTGTAGCGAACGAGCGCACTGCGCGGACCATCGTCGCCAAACGTCAGGAAGAATTGGCTGAAAAGTCCACTGCCCCGGTCAGGGCCTTTACCCTCGACGATTTTTCCCTTCTCATTCAAGCCGGGCAGGTCAAAGAACTCAATTTGATCGTCAAGACTGACGTGCAAGGTTCCATTGAACCCATCGTCAATTCGTTGGAAAAGCTAGGCGATGAGGTATTAAAGGTCAATATCATACACGCGGCCGCGGGCAACATTAGCGAGTCGGATGTCAACTTGGCTATTTCTTCTCGCGCTACCATCGCCGGTTTCCAGGTACGCCCCGATCCGGCTGCTCGTCGCTTGGCAGAGAACGAGGGCGTAGGTATTCAGACCTATACTATTATCTACCAATTGATCGACGAAGTAGACAAGGCGCTCAAGGGCCTTTTGGAGCCCACTTTTGTGGACGTGGTCGTGGGAGAGGCTCAAGTGCGAGCCACTTTCAGGGTCTCCAAAGTAGGTGTTGTGGCCGGGTGTCTGATCCGCCAGGGAGAGGCACGGAGAAATGCCCGTGCGCGAGTTATGCGAGGGGAAGAACAACTGTACGATGGACACGTTGGGTCGCTCAAGCGTTTTGAGAAGGACGTGCGTGAAGTACGAGCGGGATTTGAATGTGGTGTGGGACTGGAAGATTTTGACGACGTCAAAGTCGGTGATGCGATCGTGTTCTATGTGAAGGAACGAGAAGAAATCGTATAACAGATTTCAAAAAACGAATTTCGATGGGGAAAAAGTATCAACGCCGGATATCCGACCTGGTCCGTTCTCGTTTGACGGATCTGTTAAAACGAAAAGTGAATGACCCGCGCTTGCATATGGTCACCATCACCGATGTGGTGGTGACGCCTGATGCGCGGTATGCGAATGTGTACTATAGTGTATTGGGTGGAGTTGAGGAACAGGCAGAGACGCAAGCCGGTTTGGAAAGCGCGGCTGGTTGGTTGCGCCGCGAGTTGGGTCGCGGCTTGCGGTTGCGCAATACCCCGGCGTTAACCTTCCACTATGATCCCTCATTGGAACGTGGCGAGCACATCGCTGGCATCCTCGATGAATTGAGAATCAGTGAACAAGACGAAACAGAACAAGTGGATAGCGAATGACGCAGAAATGCAAGTCGCCGCACTAAAACAAGCCAGCCAACTTGTCCAATCATCGCATTACCCCCTCCTGATATGCCATGTGGCTCCTGACGGGGATGCTGTTGGCAGTCTGGTAGGTTTGGGTCGAGCCTTGCGCCAGATGGGTTTGGATCCGATTTTGGCTTGCACAGACCCCATACCCGCCAAATTCAATTACATTCCCAGTATTGAGACGGTGGTGCGAGAAATCAGTGATCCTTTTGATCTCATCATCTCCCTCGATTGCTCCGACCTGGAGAGGCTCGGACGCTTTGTACAGATACCGGCTTTTGAGAGTGCGCCGCTGCTCAATATCGACCATCATATAACCAATTTGAATTTTGGTGACGTCAATCTGGTGGATGACCACGCCTCATCCACTGCCGAGGTCGTGTTGGGGTTATTGGAATATATGGCGATTCCTATTGACTCTGAACTAGCTACCTGTTTGCTGACCGGTATCGTCACCGACACGCGTGGTTTCCGCACGAGCAACGTCAATGCCCAGGTGATGGAAGCCGCATTGCGACTGATGAACGCGGGCGCATCACTTCCCTACATCACTCAACACAGCCTCGACTGTCGCCCCACCACAGCGCTTCTACTATGGCGGGAGTCGCTCTCTTCACTACAGATTGATGACCGTATCGCTCGAGCCACCATCTCACAGACAATGCGTCGAGCGGCCGGTTATCTGGGCAACGGTGACGCCGGACTGGTCAGTTTTCTCATTAGCGCTGACGATGCGGATGTCGCTGTGGTTTTTGTCGAGCGCGAGATCGGGCGCGTCGAAGTTAGTTTGCGGGCCGTGCCAGGCTATGACGTTGCCCAAGTGGCACTCCAGTTTGGCGGCGGCGGCCACGCACTTGCCGCCGGATGCAGTTTTTTCGGTTCACTGGAAGAGGCCCAGACTCAGATACTCGCCGCTCTCCAAGACGTAATGCGTGATGCGTAACGTACCCCCATCCGAAGGAATCCTCAATCTCAACAAACCTCCTGGTCCAACGTCGCATGATATAGTGGGCCGTGTCCGCGCGTTGACCGGCATCCGGCGGGTGGGCCACACCGGCACGCTCGATCCTTTGGCCGACGGCGTGCTGGTCGTTTGCGTGGGGCGGGCCACTCGCGTGGTCGAGTATCTGATGGCCGGGCAAAAAGTGTATCGCGCGCGCGTGCGGCTGGGCATAACCACCGACACCTACGATGCCGAAGGACAGGTAGTCGCAGAGGTGCCGGGAATCCTGGATATGAGCGGCGACCAGGTTGAAGTGGTACTGGACCAGTTCAGAGGGACGATCACACAGGTGCCGCCGGCGTATTCCGCGATCAAGCACAAGGGCACATCACTGCACCGCTTGGCTCGTCAGGGCGTCGAGGTGGAAGAGATTTTGCGGTCGAAAGCACGACAGGTCGATATCTTTCGGCTCGAATTGATTGCCTGGAATCCGCCCGAGTGCGTGCTAGAGGTTACCTGCTCACCGGGAACCTACATTCGGTCACTGGCTCACGACCTGGGGAAAACTCTTGGTTGCGGCGCTCACCTCATCGGTCTGACCCGCACGGCAAGCGGAAAATTCCGTTTGGAAGACACACTGACACTGAAAACGCTTGCCCAGGCTGCCGACGAGGGGCGTTGGTCAGACCTGTTGCAACCGATGGACGCGGTGTTGACCCACTTTCCGGCACTGTACCTGGATGCAGACGCGGCGCGGAGGATTTGTTCGGGCCAACCGGTCAAAGTGCGTGAGCGTAAAGGTGTGGAAAAGGTTGGAAAAGATGAAACCCCAGCACATCTAGCCCGGGCCTACGGGCCAGGGGGAATGTTTTTGGCCCTCGTGACCTACGTCCCAAAAGATGACATGTGGCAGCCCCACAAAGTATTTGCCGACGCAAGCCACATCCAACCCGACAGCGACCAACACGCGCCGGAACTCTAGTCATGGATATCGTTTACGATCTAGCTCAGGTTGATTTCGCCTCGCGCGCGTATGTGACCGTCGGCGTTCTCGACGGCGTCCACCTGGGCCACCAGCAACTGGTCACGACTATGGTGGATGCGGCCCATTCGGCCCACAACGCCGCCGTCGCTATCACTTTTGACCCCCACCCGGCGATTGCGCTGGGTTGTACTGCCCCTCTGTTACTGACGACAGTGGAGGAACGCGCCGACTTGTTGACTATACTAGGGCTTGATGTTCTGGTTGTGCTCCCTTTCACTCCAGCCACAGTGCAGACACGCGCGATTGATTTCGTCAAGGCCATGATAGATCATCTACATTTGGCCAAGCTGTGGGGCGGCCCCGATTTGGCGTTTGGCTACCGGCGCGAGGGGAATGTCTCGTTCTTGCAACATTTGGGGATAGAACAAGGGTTCACGATGCACATTGTCGAACCGTTGATGCGGGATAGAATCCCGGTGAGTAGCAGCCGCGTCCGCACGGTATTGAGGGCTGGGAATATTGAGCAAGCAACGGCTTGTTTGGGGCGTCCATACCGGCTAACTGGCACCATCGTTCGAGGGCGTGGGGTGGGACGTCGTATGGAGGTGCCCACAGCCAACCTCTCTCTGCCCCCTGCGCGACTGATTCCGCCTGGTGGAGTCTATGCTTGCTTGGCACACACCAAGCATCTGGGAACGCACCCGGCGGTGGTCAACATTGGCACCCGTCCAACGTTTGACGGGCAAACGTTGAGCATTGAGGCTCATTTACTGAATTTCGACGCTGATGTTTACGGGCAGACATTGTCCCTCGATTTTATCGCCCGTTTGCGAGATGAGCACCCCTTTTCCACCATCGAGGCGCTGGTAGCACAGATCCAAAAAGACATCGCCCAGGCGATCCTGCGCCTGGGCGTGGTTTCCTAGTTCAACCGGGTTATCTATTTGTTCTACGGTATTCCCCGAATTTCAAACGAATATCCCACGACTGTTAGCAGTACGGTTGTGGCGTCGGGTTTTTCGAACTGGAGTTCAAAGACCTGCGTCTGACCCGGTTCAACCGTCCACGACAAGGGGGGGGCCGCACTCGACAATGCGCTCATTCCAGCACTCGAAGTCAGGGTGATGTCGCTCGGCTCCACAGTGATGGGGGCGTCTCCCGTGTTTCGTATCTCTCCCCCGATGACCAATCGATTACCATTGTTACTGATAAAAGTGCCGTCTTCGTCTATGCTCACTTGGGCATGGCCGCTTGCAAGGGGTTCGCTGTCTGCTTCGTAGGGAATGCTCACACTGACTCTGAGTTCTGACCCTGGCCTGGGGGTAAAGGTCCAGATGAGGGTTGGGCCCGCGAGTGTCTCTGGCACCAGGTAGCCGGCTGTCCCTTGCATCGTGTCCCCAACCCCAATTTCACTGTTGAGTGGACCATAGTTACCCACAGTGCTGGCTTCAGGAGAGAGCAGGTACACGTTTCCCAAATTGTCTTGCAACTGCATATTGAAGGATGTAGTATCCAACGACGATTCGCCCATATTTTCGACCGAGAATTCGACCAAATAGTACATTGTCCCCGACGCGAGATCAGGGCCGCTGCGTTCGACGTGCCCTTCGACAACTGTCAATTGTGCATCGCCCACACGTATCGGTTGACCCAGTTCGGCCAGCGTCCCGGTGGACGGCTGAACGGGTTCCGTCTCGGAAACATAGTCTGCTGTAGCGACCTGCCAGGTGCTATTTTCTTTTTCCATGATCAACGTCATGCGGGGACGATCTTGCTCGAAAATGCGTGCCTCATTGGCTTCTGCCTCTCGCCGTTCAATAAAGCGGAAAAAGAGCACCGTGCCGTTGGAGAGGTGCATGCTGAGATTGTCTCCCGGTCTCAAACCCACCAACAATGCTTCGTTCTCCGGTATCGACTCTAGGCCCACCACGTAATTGACGATTGTGCCACAGACCCATGCGGCGGTTCCCTGATAATCTGGATACGTCCAGCCTTGTTCATCAGATACAGCCGCTACGACGGGAAACGATTCGCTGCCCACCGTGATGGAAATGGGAAGGGAAACGGCCATCTGCACATCGTCACTGTTGATGATGGTCTCGCAGGGTTCCTGGGGAGGAGGCGGCAGAGGAGAAGCGACTGGGGTAGCGGCAACAGGCGGCGTAAGCTTGACTATGACCACCGGTATGCCGGGATTCGGTTCCTCCGCATCCGGTTCAGAGATCAGGGGACTCAACTCTAAAAAGAATATCAAGATTGCGGCAATCAATAAAAGCAGCGCGCCGCCGCCAAGCAGAATGATTAACAAACAGCCACGGCGTGGTTGGGCAGATCGCGGAGCTTGCCCTGTCGATGAAGTAGAGAATGATCCACGCATTGGTTAGGGCATTTCTCCCGAGAGCGGTTGGGGTGGGACTCGCAGGTAGATGCTGGCTCCTTCACCGGCCACCAATTGACTAAAGCCGAAGAAAGGGACGCTTACGCGCACAGGTCCTTGCGCTCGGACAGAGGTTTCCAGGTTTCCCCGCTCATCGGTGTATCCCTGGGTCAGCAATTGATTGGTGGCGACCTCGTAGAACTGGGCTGAAATACCCGCAATGCCTTCACCCGCGCCTGGCTGTTGGTCGTCATTGCCATCGTGGTAGATCAATAGATTGATCGGAATGAAACGCGGGGCCAGAGTCGCGATGGGGACCGGAGTTGGTGTGGTCAGCGGGCGCACGATCAGTTCTGGATAGGGCGTGGAAGTAGGCGCTGGTACCGGGGTCGAGGGCTGCGGAGTTCTGGTGGGCGTCGCGCCACTGGTGGGTGTGCGGGTTGGCTGTATGGGAGAACTTGTGGCGGTGGCCTGACCAGGAACCTCCATATCACAACGCAGTGTATATTTGCTGTCAGATAGGTTGGGTGGTGTCCGGTCGCCTGTGCCTACCAGCACGTACATCCACCCCTCGTAGGTGGCATAATAGGACATAAAGCTATTAAAGTTTCCCGGCCAAATGTCGTCGTTGCCGCCAAGGGTATTCCGGTTGTGGTCGTAAAGGATCAGGTTGGGGTCCACACCAGCAGACAGGTCCGACGTGCCGCATTTAAAGAGCAGGCCAGGCTTGACCCATATCTTGATAAAGTCATTGTCTGTCCCGCCATAGGGGGGGGGAACAAAGTTAAAGTTCTCAGATTTGTCGGACGAGATGACGCAGGCGTGATCAAAATCGTGGTTGCCCAATTCGGTCCTGTCGCACCGGTCGGCGTTGGGGTTGGCGGTTGCAGGCCGCGGAGTGGCCGTGGCCGACACACTGACCTGGGCGATGGTCAGATCGTAGGTGTCGCCACTTGCGCTTGTGCTTACTTCATTGGTTATCTTGACGTAATAGTATCCATCGTAGGATGCGCGCCAATCGGCACTGCTGGCAAACCCACCGCCACTGTCGTTGTCGTACGTGACTCGGTTACCGTCCTCGTTATAGATCTCTAAAAAAGTATCCACACCCGACAAGCCGCTGGTAGATGCCCGGTAATTCCGCCCCGACTTGACGTAAAAAGCGAACCAGTCCTCGTCGGTGCCAGAGGGAACAAAGTTGGCGTCGTTGGCGTTAGCCGTGGTAACCACAGCGAAAACGTAGGATGTACCTCGGCTGTCGTTCGGTTCGTAAGAGTCCTCGCCTGGCTGAGGTGTGTTGGTCGGAGTCGCTGTGGGAGAGGAAGCATCAAAGTTCAGGTGATATGTATCTCCGCTGCACTGGCTACTCGCTTGAAACACCTCGAAAAAATATGGGCCTTCGCTATCAGCGATCAACGTGACATCAGCCCTATAGTTTGACGTGTCTGTATCCGTTATAATCGCTACAAGATCGGCATCATAGATAATGATCCCAAGATTGTAATTGTTGGTCATGTCGGGAATTGCCTCAACCTCATAAGTTGTGTCAATTTCGGCGTTATCCAGGCGAAACCAATCGGACTCTGTGGCTATGGTTTCGTCTGGATACCCCGTGGTTACCAGCAATGCCAGATCGGTATAGTTGGCCAAAGCAACGGCACGAGAAGAATCATTGTTGTTTGAATCTTGGAGACTGTCAGTCGTCGTAGTAGACAATGTGCAGTCAATTTGGTACATGGGAAGATATGGTCCAATAAACGAGTTATTGGCATCTAGGTCTATGCGTGGGGCCGCCATAGTTGAGGTAGAGCGACCGGCGATAATACAAAGTATAACCAGCAACATCCCCAAGCTTATGGATACTGTCAGAAGCACCGTGCGCGAATGTTTCATCGCTACATTCCCCCTGGCGGAGTGTGTGTTTGCCTTTTTCCAGGCACTCCAACCAACGTTACTATACCACAAACAGCAACAGACTTCAAGCGTACCATAGTACCCCTGAAAAGGCATATTTTCCTAGTTGAGGACGGTTTTGTCGCTCGCCTAGTAAACGCGGGCGTGGGCGGTTTCTTTTTCTCCCAAGATGATGTCGTGAACGGCTCCCTCCCGGATGCTGGCAGAGGAAACGAGCGTGATCCGAGCTTTTTCCTGAAGTTCTGGCACTGTAAGGGCACCGCAGCTACACATGGTGGCAACGATCTTTTCTATCGTCAAATCCAAATTCTCCTTCAACTTGCCAGCATAGGCCACGTATCCCTCGACGCCTTCCTCAAAAGCAAGCCCCGTCTCGCCACCGACGTCGTACCTTTGCCAGTTTCTGGCCCGGTTGGAGCCTTCTCCCCAATATTCTTTGACAAAACTGCCGCCGATCACGGTCCTTCTGGCAGGGCTTTCGTCAAAGCGGGCAAAGTACCGGCCCATCATGACAAAATCGGCACCCATAGCCAGCGCCAGCACAATGTGATAATCTTGAACGATCCCGCCATCGGAGCAGATGGGGACGTAAATACCGGTCTCGTCAAAATACTCATCCCTAGCCTGGGCGACTTCGATCAATGCGGTAGCCTGACCACGGCCGATTCCCTTTTGTTCTCGGGTAATGCAGATAGATCCGCCGCCAATGCCCAGCTTGACAAAGTCGGCGCCAGACTCGACCATGTATATGAAACCCTCCCGATCCACAATGTTGCCGCCGCCTATTTTGACCTCGTCCTGATACTCTTGTTTGACAAACTGGATCGTATCGCGCTGCCACTCGGTAAAACCATCGGAGGAATCCACGCAGAGAATATCGGCACCGGCATCCACCAGGGCTGGCACTCGCTCCCGATAGTCCCGCGTGTTGATACCGGCCCCAACCACGAGACGTTTTTCCTGGTCTACCATCTCGTTGGGATTTTCCTTGCTGAGTTCATAGTCTTTTCTAAATACTAGAGAATGGAGACGCCGTTTCTCGCCCACGATGGGCAGCGTGCTCAATTTGTGTTCCCAGATGAGGTCGTTGGCGCGGTGCAAAGTGATGCCCTCTTTTCCATAAACGAGAGAGGAAAAAGGCGTCATCAAGTCTCCTGCCCGAGTGCTCAAATCCGTACGAGTCAACCGGTAATCTCTACTAGTCAACATGCCCAACAATTCACCATTCGACGTGCCGTCCGCCGTAACCGGCATTGTGGTGTGATTGGTTTCTCTTACCAGCGTCAATACATCTCGCAGAGGGGTGTCGGGGGTGATGCTGGAATCACTCACTACAAAGCCAGCCTTGTATTTTTTTACTTCTCTGATCATCCAGGTCTGTTGCTCGATGGGCTGCGATGCATAGATAAACGAGATGCCACCGCATCTCGCCAAAGCGACGGCCATATTATGATCTGAAACCGCCTGCATAATGGCAGAGGCGAAAGGAATGTTTAATTCCAGATCGGGTTGATCTCCTTTTTCGAACTTGACCAAGGGTGTCTTGAGACTCACATCTTTGGAAAGGTGATTTTTTCGAGTCAGGTTGGGGATCAAAAGATATTCGCTAAACGTGTGTGCTGGTTCAGAATAAAAGTGTGCCATAATTCAACCTCCTAGTAATTGTAATAAATCCCTCTACTTGGACGCAGATTTATTTGTTTTCATTCAGATCAGCGAAAATCTGTGTTCATCTGCATCCTACTGGCCTACATTGTAGCCCAAACGCCGCAATTCCCGCTCGTCTCGCCGCCAACTTTTGCGCACCTTGACCCACAGGTCGAGGTATATCCGCCCGCCAGTCATCCGTTCGATTTCTTGCCGCGCTGCCGCCCCGATCTGGCGCAGCATTTGTCCCTTGCGGCCAATGATGATGCCTTTTTGAGAATCTTTTTCGACATAGACGTTGGCCCCGATATAGATCACGTTGTTCTCTCGTTCAGTGAACTCTTCCACGACGACGGCTACCGAGTGCGGAATTTCTTGTCGGGTGCGGTGCAGCACTTGCTCGCGGATCAGTTCGGACGCAATTTCCCGCTCAGTTTGGTCGGTGATCTGATCACTGGGATAATAGCGCGGCCCCTCCGGCAGTGCGGCGATGATCAGGGGCAGCAGTTTGTCCAGGTTCTCCCCTCGCGTGGCGATGGTCATCATCCACTCTTGGTGCTGGGGTGCTATTTCCCAATACGCTTCGGTATGTGCTTTGACCTTGTCGGCTGGCAACAGATCCATTTTGTTGAGCACCAAAACAATGGGGGCCTTGGTTTGCTCTTGGATCAGTTCTCCGATCATCCGGTCCTCGTTGGTGGGCGGCACCGAGACATCCACCATAAACAGCACCACGTCAGCGTCGGGTATCGCGTTGGTGGCGGTGGCGACCATCATCTTGCCCAGTTTGTGGCGGGGGCGGTGGAGGCCGGGTGTGTCCACGAAAATGGCCTGGACATCCTCGCGGGTGAGAATGCCCAGAATGCGGCTGCGGGTTGTCTGTGGCTTGGATGAGACAATGGCCACTTTTTGCCCCACGATTTGGTTGATCATCGTGGATTTGCCCACGTTGGGCCGCCCAATGACGGCGACAAAACCAGACTTGTGGCCTGGCGGTGTTTCAAGATCGAACAATTCTGTTTCAATCATGGTTATCTTTCTCCGGTACCAGATAAATTCCGGGCAAGCTCAACAATGTGACTGCCCCTTTTACGAGCACATTTGACCAAAAGATGGACCACACCGTTGCAGCAGGCAATAGGCCAGCGAAGGCTCCCCAGCAAAAGATCAAGCTATCCAACGGTACACTGATGGCATTGCTGACCAACACCCGCGTCCATTGGTAGCGAGCGAACCGTAGGTTCGCCGTCACCCGCGTGTTCCACAGGTGGTAAATTTCAGTATCCGTAAACTCACTAACGATCTCGGCGACGATGGAGGCAACGACGATGCGCCACACCGGGGTGAGTACGGCCGCAAACTCGGCCTGCAAGGGCCATTCGGCGGTATTGGGCGGGAGCCAGACGGCAAAGACGAACAAGCCTGCCATCAACAGATTGATGATGGCGGCAGTGATGATAACGGTCCGTGCGGCTGCTCGTCCCAAGGATTTGTGTATCAGGTCGCGCAGTGTAAAAGTGAACGGATAAATCACAGTGCCGACGTCTATGCTCCAGCCAGCAACCAGCGCGATCTTGAGGCTGAGCACGTCGGACAGCATCTGCGCGGCCACATAGGCCGCCACGATGGTGATGCCCAAATTTGTAAGAGTGCTTGTATTGTCAGATCGTTTCATAGTTAGGCCAATCTATAGCAAGAGGCTCGCTCTCATTCAGGAGCGAGCCTCCTTGATTCTTGTTTCTTGTCTCTCGCTTCCTGCTACTTTTCTTTCTCTTTCTGGAACTCTTCGACGATTTGCTGCATCAGGTGCGTTGGCACATTGGCATAGTGGTCCAATTCCATCGAGAAAAGGCCCCGGCCCTGAGTCAAGCTGCGCAGGTCAGTGGCATAGCGCTGCATCTCGGCCAACGGCACCATCGCCGTGATGATGCTCTTGTTGCCCTTTTGATCCATTCCTTGTACTTGTGCTCGCTTGGTGTTCAGATCGCCCATAATGTCGCCCGTGAACTCGCCGGGTATGATGATCGTTATGCTATAGACCGGTTCCTGCAGAACGGGCCCGGCTTCCATCATCACCTTTTTGAACACTTCGCGCCCGGCGATCTGGAAAGCGATGTCTTTAGAGTCTACGGGGTGTTCCTTGCCATCGTAGACCGAAGCTTTGATGTCTACCACGGTATAGCCGGCGATCACTCCTTGCTCCATCACTTGTTTGATGCCCTTTTGAATAGAGCTTTCAAAGGAGCGTGAGATAGCGCCACCAAAGACCTTCCATTCAAACTCGTATCCAGTATCCCGGGGCAGAGGTTCCAATCGCATATGTACCTCGGCGAACTGGCCTGCGCCGCCGGTTTGCTTTTTATGGCGATATCGGTCGCCATGAGTCCTGGTGATGGTCTCTCGGTAGGGCACTCGAGGAATTTCGGTATCGACCCCGACGCCAAAGCGATTCTCCATCCGGCGCACGGCAATGTTTAGGTGGGCCTCTCCCATTCCTTCCAGGATCGTCTGCCGTGTGGTCGGGTCCTGTCGCCACTTGAGCGTGGGATCTTCCTCACAGATGCGGGTCAGTGTCGGCCCTAGCTTGGCTTGGTCGGCCTTGCTGGTGGGGCTGACGGCCACGGCAAAGAGGGAGGAGGGGAAAGCGGGTCCCGGCAGGATCATGGAATGACCCTTGTCACACAGCGTGTCGCCGGTGACTGTGTGGGCCAGCTTGGCTACTGCACCAATGTCGCCAGCGCGCAGACGTGGCACAGGGAGCTGTTCCTTACCGCGCATCACATAGATTTGGCCCAACCGTTCCTCTTCCTCGGCCCGGCTATTGTATACACGACTATCCGACTCGGCGATCCCACCATAGACGCGGAAATAGGTTAATTTACCCACATAGGGATCGGCCGTCGTTTTAAAGATGGACATTGCCAGCGGAGCCAGTTCGTTGGGCTCGATTTGCTCCTCGTCAATCTTTCCTTGCCCTGTGACAGGTCCGCCATCAACTGGAGAAGGACCATAAGAGAGCAGTGCATCTAACAACCCGGTTGTGCCTATACCGGCTGTCGCTGCCGTCACCAGAACCGGGACAACTGATCCTTGAAGAACTGCCGCGCGCAATCCTTGTATAACCTCTTTTTTGGTCAGTTCCTCGCCTTCCAGGTATTTCATAATGAGTTCGTCGTCTGCCTCGGCAGCGGCCTCGATCAACTCTGTGCGAGCCGCCTCCGCCTGGTCGGTCATGTCGGCAGGGATATCTCCCTTTTTTCCATCTTGTCCGGTCAACGCCTGCATTTCCACCAGGTCCACTACGCCTGCGAAATCTCCCTCGGCCCCGATGGGAAGGTAAACGGGAACAAAGGTCTGTTCAAATGTCTCTCGCAGAGATGCTAGCGCGCGATCCAGGTTGGCATTTTCGCGATTCATCTTGTTGATGACCACCATCCGAGGCAACTCTTTCTCTTCAACAAAGTCCCAAGCCAATTCTGTTCCGACCTCGACACCAGCCACGGCATCGATCAAAATCAGTGCCATATCGGCCACTCGGATCGAACTCTTGACCTCGCCCACAAAATCGGTGTATCCAGGAGTATCCAACACGTTGATCTTGGCGTCCTTCCACTCGACGGGGACAAGAGCCAAGTTGAGGGAGATATGGCGGTTGATCTCCTCCTCATCAAAGTCAGCGACGGTGGTGCCGTTCTCGACCTCGCCCATACGGTTGATCGCGCCGCTGGCGAACAGCATTGCCTCTGCCAGCGAAGTCTTGCCTGCGCTGCCATGTCCAAGCATGACGACGTTGCGCAGTTTTTCTGTAGCATAGTCCTTCATCAAGCCAAAGCCTCCTTACGGTCTTTCAATTGCATCCCAAACCTGTTTCTAATAATGATGGGTGACGACCAGTTTCATCTTGGTATTCTAAATGAGAATGGCCTAACTGTCAATGGCAAACTCGGACTTGGACCTGTGGTGCCTGCAAAACGATTCAGTTTCTGATGATTCAAGCTATGCTCAGTGGCTTGCATTTTGGGGAGATTTGGTATATCCTATGCTGAACAGTCGGTATGGAAAAAAGGGGGTGATAACAAAGAGAAACATATAATCAGAGAGCTTTGCACAGTTTGTCGTTTCGTATTTAGACTAGTAAACAAGAGGAGATAAACAGTGAACAAAAAGCATATAACTATATTGGTTGCAAGTATACTGGCCCTGGCCCTACTGACGTCCTGTGGACCAGGAGAGCTAGGCACCGAAAAGAATCCAATTATCTGGGTATTCGTTCCTTCCGGTGAGACCGATCGCGTGACCGCCGGTGCCGAAAAAGTAGTCGAACTGCTCGAGGCAGAGACTGGCTTGTTCTTTGAGGTTCGCGTTGCCACCGAGTACGCCGGTGCGATCGAGGCGATGTGCGCCGATCCAGCCGAGGTCCACATGTCCTCGTTGGCCACCTTTGCCTACGTGATGGCCGCCGACCGTGGCTGCGCCGAGGCCGCAATGCTCTCCGTGCGCTATGGCAGCCCCACCTACAATGGACAATTCCTCGTCCGTACCGACAGCGGCATCACCGACCTCTCCCAATTGGGAGGCAAGACCTTTTGCCGCCCAGACCCGCTCTCCACCAGTGGTTGGGTAATTCCTTCGATCATGCTCAAGGCCGCGGGGGTTGACCCCGACACTGGTCTGGCCGATGTGGTAGACGCTGGCAGCCACGACGCGGTTGCAGCTGCCGTCTACGATGGCACCTGTGACGTTGGCGCCACTTATGTGGACGCCCGCACCCGCATTGAGGAAGACTATCCCGACGTGATGGAGCAGACCGTCGTCATCGCCCTAGAGCCGGACATCCCCAACGACGGCGTCCAGTTCCAGACCGCTGTACCAGAGGAAGTGCGTGCCCAGATCGTGGCGGGGTTGATGGCTGTTGCTGCTACTGAAGAGGGTGTAGAAGCGTTGGACACCGCTTATCAGTGGCAAGAGTTGATCGCGGCAGACAATTCTTACTATGATGCGTTCCGTCAGATTCTCCAGGCAGCTGGCGTCAGTGCTGAGGACTTGGTCGGAGACTAGTTGTCTCTTGCGTCTTTGACGCACTGTTGTGTCTTTGACGCGCATCAACTATAGAAGAATGTATGCGAGGGGGGACACTTTTGTCCCCCCTCGTGACAAAAGGGCAGAAGGATGTTTACAGTCAAAAATCTGACCAAAGTGTACAAGGATGGAACAGTCGCCCTCCGCGACGTCAGTTTCGAGGTGGCGGATGGCGAGTTTCTGATAGTTATTGGTTTGAGTGGTTCGGGCAAGTCCACTCTGCTGCGTTGCATCAACCGATTGATCGAGCCGACCGAGGGGCAAATCATTTGGGATGGCGTGGATATCGCGGCCGCCGAACCCACACAGTTGCGCGAGATTCGTCGCCAAATCGGAATGATTTTTCAACATTTTAACTTGGTTAAACGTTCACCTGTGCTCACCAACGTGCTCTCTGGGCGGCTGGGATACGTGAATCCTTGGTCTAGCTTGATGCATCGCTTCCCAGAAAAAGATCAAAAGATGGCAATGCAGGCGCTGGAGCGGGTGGGGATCGCTGACCAAGCTCACAAGCGGGCAGACGAGTTGAGCGGTGGTCAGCAACAACGCGTAGGGATCGCCCGCGCGCTGATGCAGGAACCCCGTATGATCCTGGCCGACGAACCAGTGGCTAGCTTGGACCCAGTGTTGGCTCACTCTATTCTGGAAAACCTAGAACGACTGAACCAGGAGGAAAATATTACCGTCCTGTGCAGCCTGCACTACCTGGATCTGGTGCAACAATATGCCACCCGAGTGATCGGCTTGCGAGATGGGGAGATTGTTTATCGAGGCAGCCGGGAAGATATTCGCGCAATGACAGATAAGGAATTCAAGGATATCTATGGCGAGGAAGCGATCCGGGTAGGTGTGGGGTTGAAAGGAGAAGAGGCATAATGGCAACGCGAACAACTCAACAAGAAACTCGGTCTAGCCTGGTCTCTCCGCCTGTGGCGGGCATGGTCTCGCTTTTCATTCCTGGTTTGGGTCAGATCCTGGCCCGGCAACTTCAGCGGGGGTTAATTCTTTTAGGTTCTCTGGTGACTGCTATGGGTCTCTTTATCTGGCGTGTAAATATTTTGGCCTCACGGGAGGTCGGCGCAGCCGCCAAGTTCACCAAAGCGATCACTTGGTATCCTCAATTTGTGATCCCAACGCTGGTTGCCCTAATAGCTCTGTGGCTGTGGATTGTCTGGGATGCCTATCAACAAGCCCAACCGGGCCGACAGGGTGGACTAGGTATTTTTGTTCTCGTGATCGTACTTTTCTTCATCCTAGGTTGGCAGACCAGTGAGATCAACTTGTACAAATTTGTGACCGATCTACCAAAGGCATGGCCACGCCTTTCCCGGATTATGTGGCCTTGGGAAGCAGCAGTTATGCGTGAGACAGAGACCCTCAGCGCTGGAGCTGATATTCTATCTCCCTGCGACGACCAACCACCTCCTTCACCACCAGAAGAAATAGCTGGGCAACCCTACCTGATAGCCGATCCAACCTGCGGCAATCTGTCTGAACAAGTAGAGGACGGGGGAGAACTCAAGACCGTACCGGGCACCACTCTGACCATCGTTGGGCGGGGCTTTGAACCAAACACAGAGACCGAGATGTGGTGGTCAGACCCCATCGGTAATGAGTTCCGTATACGCAAGGAGGGAGAGTACATTGTCCTTCAGACAGACAATGAAGGTGCTTTCGAGATCGAGATCGACATGCCCTATCGGATCATCCCCCCCAGTTCTGAGGGACGCCAATACCACAGCATTGAGGCTCGCCAGATATCAGAGGTGGGAGGTCTAAAGGTTAGCCGGGAGTTGCCCCTAATTATGGAAAAGATGATAGAAACCATTTTTATGGGAATGATGGCCACTCTCTTTGGCATCGTGTTCGCTATCCCTATCAGCTTTTTGGCCGCCCGCAATCTGATGTCAGTCTCCCCGATTACGATGGCGATCTATTATATCACGCGAACTTGCTTGAATATTGTCCGTTCCATTGAACCACTGATCTGGGGTATTATAGCCGTGGCTGTAGTGGGATTGGGACCGTTTGCCGGTATCATTGCCCTGTTCGTCCACTCTATCGCCGCATTGGGAAAACTCTACTCCGAATCCATTGAGAGTATCGACCCAGGTCCCATTGAGGCCATCCAGGCCACAGGCGCGACGCGCTTGCAGACCATTATGTACGCAGTGGTGCCGCAGATGATTCCACCCTTTGTCTCCTTTTCCATCTACCGCTGGGACATCAACGTTCGCATGTCCACCATCATCGGCATGGTGGGTGGCGGTGGGATCGGTCTCCTATTGACTCAATACATGAAGTTGTTGCAATGGCGTCCGGCTGGGATCTGCGTCTGGTTCATCGCTATCACTGTGGCGATCCTGGACTATGTTAGCTCTGAGATCCGGCAGCGATTCATCTAAGTAACAATGCCCGATCTCGCTGTCGTAATCATAAGTTGGAATGTGAGGGACCTGCTGGCAACTTGCCTGCGGTCCCTCTTTGTTGATCTAGAGCAGTCAGACCTGCAAGCCCAAGTCTGGATAGTCGATAATGCCTCCGCCGATGGTACGCCAGAGATGGTGGCGGAGGCGTTTCCGTCTGTCCATCTTGTTGCCAGTGACGAGAACCTGGGATTTGTGCGGGGGAACAATCTTGCGATGCGCGAGATTCAGGATCAACCCCAAACTCCAAAACACATCTGGCTGCTGAACCCCGACACCGAGGTGCAGCCCGGAGCAACGGCCACTCTGCTTTTGACACTCAAAGCCGATCCTCAGACCGGCATGGTCGGACCGAAACTCTTGTACGCGGATGGGTCCCTTCAACACGCAGCCTTTCGCTTTCCGGGCCTGGTGCAACTGATCTTTGACCTGTTCTCCTTGCCACCTCGTTTCTACGATACGCCGCTCAACGGGCGCTACCCGCACGACCTCTACGAGGGCACCGAGCCGTTTCTCATCGATCATCCCTTGGGCGCCTCGATGATGCTCAAGTCTGCCGTCATCGCCGACGTGGGCCTGATGGACGAGGGATTCTTTATGTATTGCGAAGAGGTCGATTGGTGCTGGCGTATGCGCAAAGCGCACTGGCACATCTATTGCGTGCCCGCCGCGCGCGTGACTCACCACGCCGGGCAATCCAGCGGGCAGGCAAAGGTGTCGTCCTTTATCAATCTGTGGACAAGCCGGGCACGGCTCTATGCCCATCACCACGATCCACGCACCCGGCGATTGGCACGGCTGCTGGTCTGCATCGGGATGCGGCGGCGAGTGCGTGGAATTTCTGACGAGATGGCTGCCGCTCGACGGCAGGTCATCCAAATCTGGGAGAAAATCTGATGAATGTGACGGCCATTGTCCCCGCGCGAGATGAGGAACGAAACATTGTGGACTGCCTGGAGAGCCTGGCTTGGGCAGACCGGCGCGTACTCTTTATGGACTCGCGCACCATCGACCGGACAGAGGGGCTGGCTCAAGAGATCGGGACCGAGGTGATCCCGCACCATTTCGAGAACTTTGGACAATTTCACAACGCCGCGATGGACGCGGTAGAGGCCGAATGGATTTTCTTTGTAGACGCCGACGAACGAGCCACGCCGGAACTGGCGGAAGAGATCCGGTCGGTGACCGACGGTACCCACGAAGAGGTGGCCTGGGCGGTACCGCGTCACAATTATATCTTTGGCCGACTCACCTTGGGGGCGGGTTGGTACCCCGATTATCAATCGCGCCTGCTCTTGCGGAACCGCGTGCGATGGGAGCGTCCGGTGCACGAAGTGATCGTGACCGATGGGTCGACGGGCCATCTCAAGAATCCCCTAATCCACTACAACTATGACGACTTGCCCGATTTTGTCGCCCGGCAGAAAAGGTACACTGACTTTGACGCCGGAATTCTCAAAGAGCAAGGTGTCCATCCGCGATTCTACACGCCTTATACCCAGACGGTGCGCCACTTTTGGTGGCGGTTCATGACACTGAAAGGGATGCAAGACGGACTGCACGGGTTGTGGTTAAGCTTGCTGATGGCCTACTATGAGGCAGTGAAATACCGTAAATTGGCGCGGCTGTGGCAGTCTGAGAGTCGTTGACGGCTCAAGCTGGGCATGTTATACTACTAGTGAGACGTTTGATCAAAAGTACATACATAATTGCATAATACTAGAGTGACTGATGAACGAACCTGTCCTGGTACTTAACGGTAATTATGAACCGATCCATGTGTGCAACACCAAACGAGCCATGGGATTGATCTTGGCAGGCAAGGCCACGGTGATTGAGAACGGTCGCGGATTTATTCATACCATCTCCCGTGCCTATGAGCGCCCATCCATTATTCGTCTGGGGTATGTCATACGGCGGCCTCGACCGCGCGTGCGGCTGTGCAAGCGCGAGATATTTCGTCGGGACAATCATCACTGTCAGTACTGTGGATGCAAGACGCCTCAACTGACAATAGATCACATCATTCCCCGCTTTCGGGGAGGACAGCACTCTTGGGAGAACCTGGTAGCAGCTTGCCCGCAATGCAACCGGCGCAAAGGTGGGCGCATGTTGTCTGATGTCAAGATGGAGTTGCTGCGTCCGCCTTTTGAGCCGCGCCCCACGGCACAGTATCTTTATGGGCGCTACACGGCGGGCAACGGGACGTGGACCAAGTATCTGGAAGGTTGGTAAAAACGACGGAACGTGAGATTCACACGGAATAACATTTTTTGCGTGAAACGTGATGCGTGATTCACGTTTCACGCTTTACGTTTTACAATCACATTTTGAGGAGAGATTTGGTGAGTAGACCATTCAATTACGGAGGACAGGCAATTATCGAAGGGGTGATGATGCGTGGATCGCGCAAGATGGCGATCGCGTTACGCCATCCCGATGGACACATCGTCGTGGAGAAAGAAGCGCTCAATGAAGCACTCTACGGTGGACCGATCAGCCGTATCCCCTTCTTGCGGGGGTTGGTGATGTTGTGGGATGCGCTTGGTTTGGGAACCAAGGCACTCATGATGTCGGCCGACGTTGCGGAAGGCGAGGAAGTATCGTTTTCTGGGCCAGTTGCCTGGGGTACCACAGTTGTTGGGCTTGGTATGGGCGTGGGACTCTTTATGGTGCTGCCCTCGTTTTTGGCAGGGTTGATCGGTGCGCGCATCCCTTCAGAGGTACTCAGTAACTTGCTGGAGGGAGGGGTGCGGTTGCTTCTGATTGCAGGCTACATGTGGGCCATCGGGTTTATGCCCGACATACAACGAGTGTTCGCATACCACGGCGCGGAACACAAGACGATCAATGCCTACGAAGCGGGCGCAGAACTGACCGTGGACAGTGTACGTCCCTTTTCGACCGCCCACGTTCGCTGCGGCACGGCTTTTCTCTTGACAATGGTTGTAGTGACCCTACTGATATTCGCGCCCTTTGACCTTCCCCTGCTCCAACGTGTACTCAGCAGAATCGTGCTGATCCCCGTCATATCAGGCGTGGCCTATGAGATTATTCGGTTGACCGCTCGCCTGGCCGATCGGCCCTGGATGCGGGTCATCATTGCGCCAAACCTGGCACTCCAGCGGCTGACGACCCGCGAACCGGATGACAGCATGCTGCAAGTGGCCATCACAGCCCTCAAAACCGTATTAATAGACGAGGGAGTGCTCGTTGATGAGGACAAGGTCACAAACGGGTTGGTAGATGCGTGACAAAGAAATGGATATTCTGACCGCCATCGTGCAGCGGATGAGCGTTCGCAGTTACGCTGACCATCCGGCGGAACCAACTCTGCTGGACCAACTGCTCGCCTCGTCCAATGCAGCCGACTATCTGACCGACGTCCCGCCGCGCATCACCTTGCTCAACGGTGTAGAGCAGACGCGGCACGTGCTCACCTTTGTGGTTGGCTCCTATGGATTGGTGCAGAACGCGCCCCATTTGCTAGTGGGTGTGTTGCCTGAGGAGAGCGCCATCGCTCGGCTCGATATGGGCTATGCGTTGGAGCAAGCGGTACTGGAAGCTACTCGGCTAGGATTGAGCACCTGCTGGATCACCGGTTCCTACGACGCGCAGCAGGCCGGGGATGCCGTGGGCTTGGCACCTGGCGAGATCGCAGCGGCAGTTTGCGCCCTGGGATACCCCGATGAGGGGCGCTGGGGACGCTTTCATAGTCGCATGGTGCGTCGGCTGGCTGGCGGTCACCGGCGCAAACCGCTGACGGATATCGTCTTTTCCGAGCGCTGGGGGGAGCCCTGGTCGCCGGATAGGGCTGATCCGACGTTGGTCACCGCACTGGAGCACGCCCGCCTGGCGCCCTCGGCCACCAATCGCCAGCCGTGGCGCTTTATCGTCCGAACAGATGACGTGGTGCTCGTATTGACGCGCTCCGTCCCCATAGATGGCGGCATCGTAATGGCTCACCTGGCACTGGCATTTGCCGCGTTGGAACGTGAGGGAGCGTGGAAAGTGTGCTGGGAAAATAGTGCCCTGGCTCAAGCGTGCGGGTTGCCACAAGGAACGATCCCCGTGGCAACTTTTGAGTGGTGACCTGAACCCTGACTTTTGCCTCTATACAGATCATCCTATAGGTCGGATTAGGCGGCATCCGCCCGTTATGGCACTGGTTCAGTTGGGTGGGATTTTTAGAGAATAGTCTGTTGTGGCTCGAAATTGAGCTTGTAGCCGCGCTTTCCATAGCGCGTAAGGCTCTACGAGGTATGGAAACCTCGTCTACATCGTAATCCCATTCAACTGA
>JAAEPW010001007.1 GCA_024232355.1 Chloroflexota bacterium
ATGCTTTCGATAGGCGACGTGGGACGGCAAAGACGTCGCAAGTTGCCGGATCGAGTAGTCTTTGGCAACGTCGGCTACCTGGTAGGCAACGGAACCGAACGATATGCCGCGCCAATGGACGGCCTGGACTTTTTGCGCTTGCGTGGCGGCCCCGACGTGCGGGCATTGTTCTATGACTGCATCTATCACGCGCTCGGTGCAGGCGACCACGAGGCTTCGATGGTCGTGGGCTTGCCGGTCGAGGTGATGTCCAAGGAAAAGCAGGATGGCGCGACCGCTCGCTCGCTGCGTGATTGGATGGTCGATTCGCACCAATTCAGCGTCAACGACGATGACGTGTCGCTCGTGGTCCGGGACGTGAAACTCGTCGCACAACCCGTCGGCGCGTTCTTTGCCTGGGGGATGGACAACCAGGGGCAGTGGACGCGTGGAGCAACTGACTTGGGCGCTTCTATCGGAGTGCTCGACATTGGCTTTAACACGTTGGACTTGTTCGCGATGGAGGGCGCAGAGATCGCAGCCCGGTACACCGATGGTGACACGTTGGGAATGCGGCGAGCGGCAGAATACGTCGTCAATGCCGTAGACGATGCCTACAACAAGTCGATCTCGATTTACCAGGCGAACGACATGATCCAATCGTCTGATCCGGTGCTCTACACATCACAGGGGCAGGTGGATCCGCGCCCGTTGATAGAACAGGCGTTGAGTCGCGCGGCTGCGGGCATACTGGCCTTTGTGCAGAAACCCGACAAGTGGGGCGACGGGCGGCAGTTTGATTACTTGCTGTTTACGGGTGGTGGGGCCGAAACTCTGCGAGAACAGTTGAGCAGTCGGTTTCCTCACGGGCACGTCCTGCCCCAAGCGGTGGCTGCCAATGCTATCGGTATGGCTCGGTATGCACAGCGGGTGTATGGGTAAAAATGACCACACTTTCGCAGTCTTTCGCAAACTTTCGCAGTCTTTCGCAATCAGAAAGGATGGAAATGAAATGGCTACTCAATTAGATTCATTCTATGTTCGATTCTACCTTGGAAACGATCAGGATGATGATCTCGCTCGATATTTGGCACAATTCAACAACACTCGTCAGGGCACTAAACCCGATGAGGCCAAAAGGCTCATGTATATGGGCCTACAAGTGATACAGGAAGAGAGGACAATTCTCAATCGAGACGCTATCCGCAACGCGGTGAGAGAAGCACTGGGCGAAACTCAAGCAGCGCTGATCGACGCTCTCGCGTCTCCCGACCTGGACCCGGCAAAGGTTCGGACCGTGGTACAAGAGGCTATACGGGAAGTGGTGGAAGAAATCGGCATCCAGGGAGGCTCGATACCTTTTGATCTGTCCGATATTCGCAAGGTCGTCAATGCCGCGCTGCAAGAACAGTTGGGACATCTGGAATTGTCCACTGTGGCGCACAAGCCTGATGCGGACAAAGATGAGGCTCAAAAGATCGAA
>JAAEPW010001008.1 GCA_024232355.1 Chloroflexota bacterium
TCAGTTGAATGGGATTACAATGTAGCCGCGCTTTCCATAGCGCGTGAGGCTCTGCGAGGTATGGAAACCTCGGCTACAAATCCCTTTTTGAGTCACAATTGGATTATTATCCGGAAATCCCACCCAACTGAACCAGTGCCAACAAGTGACTGATCGTCCAAATCTGATTCGGAATGGAGCAGATACACTTTCTAGGAGCACTGTCATCGTCGGCCACGGTTTCCTCGATCTCTGGGAACTTTGAATTGCTCGGACCAGTCTTGACTGTTCAGCTTCTTGTAGTCTACTTTCTATGCGCTCTTTTACCACAAGCTCTATTGCCAAATCGTAAGACATTGTTTTACCTCCTGTGAGTATAGGAAAATGTTGAGATACGAATGGTTAATCTAATTAATATTAGAATTGTCTTTTTTATTTTGTCAATACCTGTTGGATCACAGGTTCAGAAAAGATTGCACGTGTGACCAATAGCAAAACTCCCTGGATGCTCGATGCATCCAGGGAGTTTCCGCCGTATACAAGCCTTGTGATAGCACTACTTTTTGCTGGATTGCAGCCGTTTCAGTCTACCTACTACGTCTGTCCCCAGGTGAAAGCGGATCACCCGCCGCCCGGCATCCAAAAGCGCCTGCTGATCGCCCAGAGCCTGGGCCGTCTTGAGCACGCCAAAAGTCATTGCTGAATCCGGCGATCCCGCTTCGTCGGGGATGGAGGCATCCTGGGCAGCATCAGAAGTAAATTGAATAAAAAGGCCATTTCCGGCATCGCCCTTGTGGAGCTGCCCGGTGGAATGGAGGAAACGTGGCCCATAGCCGACCGTCGTCGCCAGGCGGTATTGATCGCGGAGGCGGAGGCGCAGGGTTGCTAGTGCGGCATCGGTTTCGGGGGTCGGCTGGACGTAGGCTTGTAAAGCAACGTAATCACCTGGCTGGGCTTGGGTCAAGAATTCGGACAATGCTTCGGGTGTGAGCGATGCGAATTCGCCGCCAGGCAGAGCGCCGGTCTCCTTGTACTCGGCCACCATCTGGCGGCCCAACACCTTGGCAGCCTCGACGTTGGGCTGGTCAAAGGGATTGATGCCCAAACGATGGCTAGCCACCGCCGTCGCTATCTCCCAGAGAAAGAACTGTCCGCCCAGATCGTACAGATCGTTCAGGCGTAAATGTACCAGTGGATGGGCTGCCTCTTCCAATGCCTGAACCGTGGCATCGTGGGTATCATCCCCAGCCAGCCGCAGATAGACAAAGAGGCGGTCGTTGCCGTAGACATCGGGTTGCCCCACTGGCTCTCCTACCACTGGCAAGATACCTTTTCCTTCCTTGCCGGTGCTCTCGGCGACGAGTTGTTCCATCCAATCGCCCAGACTGGTGATTTGGGGCGAGATGACCAGTGTCACCTTGTCCCGTCCGGCCTGGGCCAGCTCGCTCATGATCGTGCCCAGGCGGCTGGCGTCGTTATCCGCAGACGCGCAGTCGCGGGCCACCACCAGCGCCCGTTGGAGCAGTGTCTCCACGTCCACACCGACCAGTGCCGCCGGGACCAGCCCAAAGTAGGAGAGGACCGAGTAACGCCCTCCGATGTTCGAATCGTTGAGGAAAATCGTGCGGAAATTGTATTTTTGGGCAATTTCCTCCAGCTTGCTGCCCGGGTCGGTGATGGCGACAAAGTGCGCGCCAGCCTGCTCAATGCCCACCGTCTCGACCACCCGGTTGTAGAAAAATTTAAAGAACGAGAGCGTCTCTACTGTGCCCCCCGACTTGGTAGCAACAATGAACAGTGTTTTGGACAAATCAAGCTGCTCGGCATGGGCCAGTACTGCACCGGGGTCGGTACTATCGAGCACGGCCAAGTCTAGATATCTATCCTTGACCCCAAACGTCTTTCGAAAGACCTCGGGGGCCAGGCTGGACCCTCCCATCCCCAGGAGCAGCACGTCGGTGTACCCATCGGTCTGCACCGCCTCGACCAGCGATTGGAGACGCGGAATATTCTCTACCATTCCGTCGGCGATGCGCAGCCAACCCAGGCGGTTGGTGATTTCGGTCGGCTCTGGCTTCCAAACGGTGTGATCGTGTGCCCAGATGCGGTCTGCAATTTGTTGCTGCTTTATCTCGGCCAGAGCAGCGTCCACAGCACCCTGGTACGATCCGAGGGTGGCGGACAAATGTTCCCGGTCGGTCGGTTTATGTGTTTGGGTCATTTTCATTCTCCTCCTCATTTTCGTTCCGATCACCATCCAATGCCAGGTCTCTATTGTCCCTTGATCGAATCTTTTGTCAAATCGCTGATCCAGAAATTTGCCCTATCTGCCCCGTTGTGCTAAAATCTTATAGACAACAAATCGGTCGACCACACACAAGCGCCAGACAACATCCCAAACTCAAACCCCCGGCGCGCACTTCTTCCCCCACCCAAGAGAGGCCAAATTAAAATGACAGATTATATTCAGGTCATGACGACAACTGATACACAAGCGACTGCACAAGCCATCGCCAGCGCACTTGTCGAAAAGAGGCTGGCCGCTTGCGTCCAGATCGTCGGCCCCATCACGAGTACCTATTGGTGGCAAGACAAGATCGAGACATCCCAGGAATGGCTGTGCATCATCAAGAGTGCACAAGACCTCTACCAAGTGCTGGAGAAAGCCATCCTGAAAATACATCCGTACGACGTACCAGAAATCCTGGCCGTTCCTGTGACGGCGGGCCATGAGGATTATTTGCGATGGCTGAACAATGAAATCGAGCAGCCGGGGCCAAAGTGACAAGAAAAGAATTTTGATGTATAGTTATTATTATTACATCGTCTCTCATCGCTGTGAAATATCATCATCCTAGTGAGACGAAAGTGCTCGCGTAAAAAAGACCTCGGTGTCAATTCAAAACAACATCATAGGGCAGGAGGTAAAAGACGATGGGAACTTGGACAAATAACAACAAACGGCTAGTATTGATCCTGATGCTGGGCTTGTCGGTTATGGTTACGGCTTGTAGAGGGGATCGTTGTGAAAATTCCTCCGGGCCAAACGTAGACTGGAATACCTGCGACAAGGCCAACGCCGACCTATCTGGGCAAAACCTCAGTGGAGCCAACCTGGAAGGGATCGTGTTGACAAACGCCAACCTGGTCAGAACCGTCTTTAGTGATGCCAGAATGAAAAATGCCAACCTAAACGGGGCTAACCTAAGGTTGGCCAACGTGTTCGGAGCTGATCTGACAGAAGCCGATCTGACAGAAGCCGATCTGAACGGAACCAACCTCCGATGGACCAATCTAAACAAGGCCCAACTACCCAAGGCGAAACTGCTCCACGCAGACCTGGCCAGGGCGGATCTGACTGGGACCAACCTGAGCGAGGCCGACCTGCAATGGGCCGACTTGCAATGGGCCGACCTGACCGGGGCCAACCTGACCGGGGCCAACCTGACCGGGGCCAACCTAACACGAGCCAATTTGACCGGCACAGACCTGTCTGGAGCAGATCTGACTGGGACAAAATTGGGTTGGACGAATCTGCGCGGGATCATCTTGAATGAACAAACACTGATTGACCCTAGGTGGAAACTGGTTTCAGACATTGTCACCACTGAGACAGAAAGACCCAATCTAAGCAACCCGATTCTGCACGAATCCAACCTGCGCGAAGTGAACTTGAGCGAGGTAAACTTGGCTGGGGCATTTCTCGCAATGACCGACTTGAGTGGAGCTAACCTGAGCAAGGCCGACTTGAGCAACACTATCTTGATCGGGGCTGATATGCGCCGAGTCGTCATGCCCGAGGCCATCTTGATCGGGACCGACCTGGGCCAAGTCGACCTGCGCGGGGCAAACTTGAGCCGGGCCAATCTGAGTGGAACCAACCTCGGCGGAGCCGATCTGCGCGGAACCAATCTACGCTGGGCAAACTTGCGCGGCACCATACTGAACCAAGATACACAAATCCTCCAAAAATGGCGCGTTGTGCGAGATATTGTCACCAATGGCGCGGCGGGGGGGGAACTGCCTGATCAGGACTTGAGCAGAGCAGACCTGGTCAACGCTGATCTGAGCGGGGCGAATTTGAGCAAGACCGACCTGACCAAGACCAACCTGAGTGGCGCCCACCTGAACCAGGCCAACATGAGCAATGCCAACCTGAACGAGACCAACCTAAGCGGGGCGAACCTGAACGGCACCAATCTGACCCAAGCCGACTTGACCGGGGCCAACTTGACCGATGCTGATTTGACTGGGGTTGACCTGACCAGGGCCAAGTTGAACCAAACCATATTGGACAATGCCATAATTGATCCCAAATGGCAACTCGTCCGAAAAATTGTCACCGATGGGGCGGCAGGAGATGACCTGAGCAATCAAGACCTGAGCCACGCAAGTCTGCAAAGGGGCAATCTGAACAATGCAGACCTGCAAGGAACCAACCTGAGCGAGTCCGACTTGAGCAAAGCCAATCTGGGCAAAGCCACCCTGGGAGGGACCGATCTGCGGGGAACCAATCTGGCCTGGGCTTATCTGGCCGAGACCGACCCGCGCGGTATGATCCTTGATGGCGAAACCGAGATTAGCGACAAGCTGTACCTGGAATGGGAAATCGTCAACCAAAGGGCCGCGGGCCGTGACTTGAGAAATGCTGACCTGAGCTATGCCGACCTGCGGGGAGCTGACTTGAACGGCGCTAACCTACAGGGAGCCGATCTGCGGGGAGCTAACCTGGGCGGGGCCAACTTGAGTGGGGTCAACTTGGAGGGGGCCGATCTGCGAGGGACCCAGATAGATGAATCCACCCAGCTCGACTCCAAATGGCACCTCGTTTGGACCATCATCAACCAACCGGAAGCAGGGCGTGACCTGAGCGGCCAGGATCTGAATGGAGCTAATCTGAGCGAGGCCAACCTGAGTGGGGCCAACCTGAGCGGAGCCAAGCTAAATAATGCGATCCTAGACAGGGCCAACCTGCAAGGAGCCATCCTGGACGACAGCACAGAGATCGACGGCAAGTGGCGTCTTGTCCGAACCATCGTCACCGATGGTGCACCGGGTCAAACCTTGAGCGACCAAGACCTGAGTGGGGCCTACTTACAGAAAGCCAACCTGAGCGGAGCCAACTTGATCGGGACCAACCTGGAGGGGGCCGATTTGGAAGGGGCCAACCTGAGTGGAACCAACCTGAGTGCGGCCAACCTGGCAGGCGTAAACCTGAATGGCGTGACTCTGGACGAAACTACAAAAATGACCGACAAGTGTCACCTTGTTTGGGAAATCGTCAACCAGGGAACATCTACCCAAGACCCACGCGGCAAAGACCTGAGTATAAGCGACCTGCACATGGCCGACCTCAGCAAAACAGATTTGAGTGGGACGGACCTAAGCGGGGCCAACCTGAGCGGGGTCAACTTGAGCGGGGTCAGCCTGGAAGGGGCCAACCTGACCAACGCCAACCTACGCAACGCCGATCTGAGCAAGGCCAAACTCCAAAACGCCAACCTGACCCGAGCCGATCTGACCGCGGCCAACTTGGAGGGAGCCAACCTGACCAACGCCGACATCACAGAGACTTTTCTGGAACAGGCCAACCTGCGCAATGCCAACCTGGCCGGGGCCAAGAACTGGACGAATGAGCAGTCGCAACAAGCCGCATCGCTCGAAGGGACGACCATGCCCAGTGGTCAAAAACGCTTCTAGCCAAAGAGAGTAGCTTGGCCCCTTGTGGGCGGCAAGATACAACACCGGGCACAAGGCCCTATTATGCTACAGGTGTCTCCGGCAGATTGTTGCAGAGATCAAGTTTGACGTGCCCAGGCGGGTGGCGGACCAGGGGAAAATTTGGCACCATAGACCAAATCGTCGGCCCAGACGAGGAAACGACGGGCGAACGGCACGTTGAACGCGATCCGGGCAACGGTGCGGGGGGGCAGCGTTGGCGGCTTGGACCAAGGGCAGACGACCTGGCAGATGGTACAAGCCGACCCCAGATGTCCCCAGTAGAGCAGGCACTTGACCGGGTCGATCTGCCATTTGCGCACCCCACGCACCTCCACCGGGTCTCCCTTTGAAATCGCCCCCGAAGGGCAAGTCGTGGCACACTTGAGGCATTTGGTGCAAAAATCCTGAACGCCCAGGTCTACGGGTGGGTCCAGCGTCAGGGGTAAATTGGTGGTGACGCAGACCAGGCGCAGGTTGGCTCCCAATCGGGGGTGCATCAGATACCCGCAACGCCCCAACTCGCCCATCCCCGCGTCTACCGCCACCGGCACGACGGTTACGCCATAGTTGCGCATGTGGTGCGCACGAGCGGGCCAACCCAGAGCACGGATATAAGTGGATAGCTGGACGGCCACCAGCGCGCTGAACGCATACACCCGCCCGATTTCCAACTCGGAGAAAGGTGTCCCGCCGGTGCGCAAAAGATCGTGATCCTGGGCAAAGGCCATCGAGATAGCATAGCGATGGGGGATTTCGATAGGGTCGCCCCAATTCATGTCCCGGTAGCCTTGGGGCAGGCCGTTGTAGTGAGGGGGATTGGGTTGATAATCGGCAAAAAAAGGCGCGCAGCCCCGGTGACTGTAGACCCAGGCCGGGTTCAGGGGGCCGATGCGCACGTCGTCGGCCCCTAGGTGACGGGCAATGGCCTTGATGCGGGCCGACATCTGTGCCGGATCGGCTTTTAACTTTGTGGGAGCAACCTCACCGTCCACCATATCTGGCAGCGCCAGACCGGCGATGGAGTCAAAGGTTGCGGAAAAGAGGGCCGCGTCGATCTGATCTGTGCTTTCCTCAGGCCGGTCGGCTGCCTCGATGTATCTGGCGATGCGACGGTCGATCTTGACCAGCTCTGGGTGGGCCGCGTGATAGGCCCGCTCCTCCGGACTGCCGGGAACCAATCGTTCCCGGGCAAAGACGGTGTCTCGTTCGTCAAAGCGGGTCAACTCGCCAACGATCTGGTAGGTGGGGCGATCTACAGCATGGCTCAACATTTCATTTCCCGCTTGGTCATCGGCCGTTGGTCCAGCGTGGTGGGGTAGCGAAACCGTTCGGCGAACTCTAGCCCTACAGCCACACCATCGGCGCGAGCTTGCTGCCGGATCATCCACGTCATTCCCTGTGCGGCACCTTCCTCCTCTGCCGCCGCGCCTTTTGGATCGAGGGCACCAAAATCTTCCCACGCCAATCCAGACCCCTGCATCCAGTCTTGAAAGAAAAAGGTAACCTGGCTTTTGTGTTCCAAGAGAGCAGCGATCTTGACATCGAGTGTCTCTGAGATATCGACAGCCTTGTTCGCGTGCATGGGATTTTTGGCGAAAAAGTATTTTTCGGCCACCCGGTGAGGCGTCACCCCATCGACCAGTTGTTCGGGGTGGTGGAGCGGGTAGGGCGCAAAGTTGACAGCTTCCAACGCGGCAAAGGCGACGGCCCGGTGATCCGGGTGATCCTCAAAGGGAGCAAATGGATCAAGAGTGAACAACACGTCTGGCTTGCGCTGGCGAATGGCGCGCATGAATTGCTCCCGCAGGTGACCGGGCGGCAGTTGGTCCAACTCGCCATCACGATGGTCGAGGAAAACTACTTCCTGCACGCCCAAAACACCGGCGGCCCGCAGCGCCTCCATACGGCGCACCTCGGCCAGTTTGGCTGATTCCATTTCAAAAGACCCTTTGTCGCCGTTGGTGGCAATGATGATCGTGATCTCGTCGCCAGCGGCGGCCATTTTGGCTAGTGTGCCTCCGGCGGAGGATTCGGCGTCGTCTGGATGGGGGGAAAGAACGAGCACTTTTAGGGACATTGAGTCACTCCTTTGTCCTCTGGACAGTGGATTTGCTAGCTTGTCGGGGATAGTGTACCATAAACGACGGCGGATGCCAATTCTCGTGACATGAGCCAAAGCCGCCTGGAGGGTCTCTTGCCAAAACCACTATGTGAACGACTGTGGAGATTTTTTCTCATGACACATTTGTGTTAGAATCCTGATCGCTTGTACCTAGCATCACCTTTGAGTGCATCAAAGAATCACATAACTGAAACCGCGGATGAACGCAAATGAACGCAGATTTTTACTAAATTCACCACTTTTGCATCTGTGTTGATCTGTGTATATCTGCGGTTCCATTCTAGTTGTGTCA
>JAAEPW010001009.1 GCA_024232355.1 Chloroflexota bacterium
ATGAACAACATGAAACCCCAGCTGCGTTTCATGTTGGGCATGAATCCACCAGAGACCGGGGACCAGCTTAAGCAAAAGGCTGAAGTCCTGGAGGTCAGTTTGAAGGGGCTGGCAGGGTTTTCGCTCAGTTCGGCGCAGCCCGCCAGTCCAGTCAAACCGGCCCAAGTCCAGGCACTGGACCCACTGACCGACGCAATGTGCGCCGGAAATTTTGGAAGCCCTGGCAATCAGACCAGAGGCAGAGCGTCGGGAATTAGCCAGGGAAGAGGAGGTTGGCCGCCACAGAGTGGTAGAGGTACATGGTACCCCCGGGGCAACCGAATAACAGGAGCTGTTGGAATTGTGGCAAAAGTGGCCACTTTGCAAGGGAATGCTTTAGCGCCCCAGCGCACTTTGGTCAATTCCAACGGCCCTTGTTTCGCCCTCAGTACTCTACCTATTTTGGACTGCAAAATTTCCCGTTCCAGCCAAGGGGGAATTTCCCTGGAGGCCAAAGAGGGGGAAGAGGATTTGGGCAAAATTTCGGCAGAGGGGCTGGTAGAGGGACGTCGATGTACATGGATTTGACCCCTGCCGATTATAATTCGGAGTACCCCCCTTTGCCCTCAGGGACGCCTGACACACAGTCCGCACCGGCGCCGACTGCCAGTCAGGGCAGCGAGCAGCCAAAAAGTCCGTTCACCGACTGCCAACTCACCTACCTACAACAGCTTCTAGCACCTCCAGAAGGGGATTATTTCCCTAATTACGGTCTGTATTCTGTTTTTCACGCAGACCCACCTGTTGCAGGAATGGCGAGTATGGCGGGAGTCGGCATGGAGAGAATGGAGACGGACAGCGATCCGATTGAGGATGTGGCCGCGTTCCTCACCGTCGCTGAGCAGTCCGTGTCGTCTGGGAACGAAAGCGAGGTGCTGGGGACGCAGGAGGCAAAGGACGCCACGAGTCAACCTCTGACCGTCGCCAACGCCAGTAGCAAGAGCGGGACGAACGGGAGCGCTAGCAGGGCCGAGAAGGGCGACGTGAAGACCCGAGTCCCGGCAGCGCGCAACCCCGTGGCCACCATCGACGCCACCAGTAACC
>JAAEPW010001010.1 GCA_024232355.1 Chloroflexota bacterium
AGAGGCTGGGAGGGGCGAACAAAAACTTAGTCCTGTGCAATGATCTCTTTTCTACGTTACAGGATGAACATTCTTGCAGCGCGCCGGTAACCTCTGAGGTAAAGGGCCCCACCTCTTGCAAATTGCTAGTGGCCCCTATCTCAGAGGTAGACTGGCAAGAAGAGGATCATCATTGGAACCGGCTGCGTCCGCTCTTCCATCCGGGGGAGATGGTTCTGGTGCGAGCAGGACCAGTGCCAAAGGGACGATCGCCGTACTGTGGGCTGCTGAAGGTCGTCCGGGTCCTGGGCCGGTATACGTTTGAACTGAGCGATGGGCAGAAGTGGAGCACCAGGCAGATGAAACGCTGGATCGATCTGTCTGCTGAAGTTCCGCTGGAGCCGCCGGTTACCGAATGGGAACCGCCGAGGATCATCGAGCGAGAACTGCAGCGAAAGATGACCAGGGACACCGCGGGCAAGCCTCCCAATCGATACACACCCTAGTGTCCATCTTACGCAGGGGGAGATGCGGTGTTTGCTGTATACTGTAGTTAGGTATTGTGCTGTGTTGTCTCGCCTTTGTAATGAGCCATTGGCGTACGTTAAAATCGTAAACGGGACAAGCGTTAAACTCGTCTGAATACCTACAATTGTTACAC
>JAAEPW010001011.1 GCA_024232355.1 Chloroflexota bacterium
GTAAATGTCCGGCAGCGGTATCAATCCAACGTCGGCAGATTGGAGCAGATGTTGGATCAGTCAGAAGCGCAAGTCGAAACGGACCGTCGCGCAATGTTGGAGGAGTGTCACAAAGCCAAATGGGAGATGAACGACACGTGGACGGTCTGGGCGCAGAAGAGACAGGCGGAACTGATGGATATGCACAAGGAAGCAGCGGACGAATCCGCGCGTCGCATCAACGAATTGGAGTGGCAAAACAACGAGTTACAGAAGCAGGTACATGTAAGTGAATCTGCTGTACAGTCCAGAATTACGTGTCAACCGAGACGGCTAGCAAAATTGTAAGCGCGCGCGCCATCGCCATCAGTTGTTGTGACAACTTCGGTTAACTTGCCGCTAGCACCGGTGCCAGTGGCAACAACGTCAGTAATGCGTGATTATAGCGGACACTGTGCGCGCAGACCAGTGTTGTCTAGCGCCGTGGCGCAGCATTCCCAAATGTTGTCTAATGTGTCACCCCAGGTGCAGATGGTGAACCCGATGCTGCAACGCGATGTTGCGTGCCGCGCGCTGGAAATGAAGGAAGCCGAAATGACTAGAGTGCAGCGCTCAGTCATGGAAAGGATAACTAACCCCGCCGAGTGCACACAATTTGTACAGAGATTGTCGGCTCTTGATTGGGAGTGTACTCAGTTGCAGGCAGATTTTCAGCAGAAGTATGGTCCGCGAATCGCGACAACAGCCGGGGCGAGTCAACAAATGACGCCATCGGTCAGTTTGGTCGGTCAGGCGATGAATCAGCGAAGCGGGGCGGCGGTGCCTAGCTTAGA
>JAAEPW010001012.1 GCA_024232355.1 Chloroflexota bacterium
GCCCTCGCTCTCGCTCCACCATTGGTGGCACTTCTCGCTTCACTTCTTGTTCTTGCTTGTCTGCTTCCGCCGCACATTGCTCGCACACCGGTTTTCGCGTCAATCCTTCGAATGGTTTCGGCGGCTTTTTTCCCTTCCTCGCCTTCTTTCGCTGTTTTGCCGGCCTTCTTTTCCCCTTCTCTCCCCACTTCGCTCCCATTCGAATGTGAAAAAACCAAATTTGCCACACCAACACTACAACCAGACTGACTTGGATTACGCGCTGCATCGTCATTTGCCCCCCCCCAATGATTTCGAATGACTTTACATCACCTTCTCTTTTGTGTCAATTATCCGCATTTCGATGGGCTACTACCGATTTCCGAGCGTGGTCGTCCTCGGCCTCAATGTGCCGTAACGTCCGCGCCAGATCAACCTGTGTTGGGCGAAAAACTCATCCGTTCTACATCCGAGCATGATTTCCCCAGTTTGTGGCAGAATGGCAACATCCCAATCCTAATCTGAGGATAAACGATAAACTTTCTTCGACAAGTTGTACATTCTCTCTCCCAGACTGTCAAACAGCGCATTCGCCAATGGACTCGGCAGCATCCCCCCAACGCAACCACCCTGCACCCCTCACAGCAAACCAAAGCTCTCACCCAGGCTCGCCCACCGAAAGACACAGCATCCCCATCCTCCCCCGCCAACTCCCCACCCCGCATTCCACCGCCCCTGGCCCAAGGGCACAATCCAATACACCGCCTGGGGCAAACCAGGGGAAGACGGCGAGGGAGCGGGTCTGAGTCGCATCGGCGGCGGGGGCAATGAAGCAAGGTGATGGGTCTTGTGGTAATCTGTGGACACCTCTTCTCCCAAACCCTGCCACGCGCACTCGCCACACCAAAGCCACCCCCATAACGCCAACTCACCACCCCGCATCCCACCGCCCCTGGCCCAAGGCAACAAGCCAATGGTGCTACCTGGGCAGACCAGGGGAAGACGGCGAGGGAGCGGACTGAGGCTGCGTCGGGGGCAATGAGCAAGTCAGGCCGATAGATCCTGTGGTAATCTGTGGACACACTCCCCACATCATCGCTGATCAACAGTAGGATTCGACATTCGCCTGCCCCCCCCTCGATGTGAGCGATCTCGCCAATGGGGGAGCCAGGGTGGACAATGGGGCTGTACTGTGTCTCGGTGGTATTTTTGCCACGTCCTTTACTTTGATGACCAATCGCCCGCTGTAGGGCAACGTTCTCCCCTACCCACCTGGCCGCCGCTGCCGCCAATCATTTGATCACCCAGGGCAGGCCGTGCTCTTTGCCACTACCTCAGAACTCTTGGCAATGGTCCGATATGGCTTTGACGACGATCTTGCCAAGTCCTTGATCCGCTTGTGCGAACGTGTCCCCTGGCTTGTGGTGGACGATCTGGGCTCAGAATGATTATGGTCCCGTGTTGGATAATGACAAGAGGCACACGGGGTTCCCAATCAATCCGTTTCCAGGCTAGCCAGTCCCTCCCGCAGTGCGTACAGCGCCGCCTGCGTCCGGTTTGCCAGGTGCAGCTTGTTCAGGATCGTGCTAACATAGTTGCCCACCGTTTGATAAGTAATGAACAGTTTCTCAGCAATCTCGTGATTCGACAGTCCCTGCGCCACCAAGCGCAACACCTCCACCTCCCGCGCCGTGAGCGGATCCTCGGTAAGCGGTAAGTCTGGTGGTTGGTCGAGTTCATACATCAACTTGTGGGCGATGGTGGGGTGCAACGACGGCTCACCCCGACAAACGTCGTGGATGGCCTGGAGCAATTCCTGGGGCGACGAGTCTTTGAGCAAGTAGCCCAATGCCCCAGATTTGATGGCCGGAAAGACCTTGTCATCCTCGGCAAAACTGGTCAGGATCAAGATGCGCGCATCAGGGTTCTCGGCCTTGATCTCTCTGACGGCCTCGATGCCGTTTTTGTTAGGCATCACTATATCCATCAGAATCACGTCGGGCTGAAGCGAGCGCGCTTGGAGCACCGCTTTGGCCCCATCGACCGCTTCACCTATCACCTCCATCCCCGGCTCAGTACTTAGCAGACCTCGCAACCCCTGGCGCACCACCGGGTGATCGTCGGCGATGAGAATGCGAATAGTTTTGGTCATCAGAATACCCCCATCGTAATGCATAAAACGCAATGTTGCAATGATGGCGCTAGCTCTTTGTGCCCGCCCCTTGCTTCTTGCCGATTGTTACCCTTACTCTGCTTCCCGCTCCTGGGTCTGAGAGGATTGTCAATTCTCCTCCCAATCTCTCAACTCGTTCACGCATACCGATCATACCCATACCGCCTATGTCACCCACGGCATCGGGGTCGAAACCTTTGCCGTCGTCCATTACTTCCATCTCTACACAGTCATCACCGGCACGAATATGCACGCGTACCGAGGTGGCTACTGCGTGCCTCAGCGCGTTGTTCAGGGCCTCCTGGGCAATGTGGTAAAGCGCCTTTTCCACGGACGGCGACAGTTCGAGCGTACCATCTACCACCAGACTGGTCTTTACACCGATCCGTCTCTCGACGGCGTCCATCCGTTGCTGCAAAGCTCCGGTCAATCCTACTTGCTCCAGCACTGGCGGTCGTAGCTCGTGGATCAACATCCGCATCTCTTTAAGCGCTTGTTGAGCAGTCTGCCCAATTTGACCCAAATAGTCCTCTGCACTTTGCCACTCTCCGGCCCCGGCCAGCCGCCGGCCCGTTTCGGCAAAAAGACTCAGGCTGTACAGCAATTGAGTCACCGAGTCGTGGAGTTCCCGCGCCAGCCGCCCCCGTTCCTCCATCACGGCCGCCCGTTCAGCCCGCTGCCTCAACCGGGTATTCTCCACCGCCGCTGCCACGTGATCGGCGACAGAAGCTAACAAAGACACCTCTTCTGGGCTGAATTGTTGCCCCTCACGACCGACTATACTGAGCACCCCGACCACCTTTCCCTTGATCCGCATAGGCACGCCAACGTAGGGGTTGGGGACGTGGGCGCGAGCCTGTAGAGGCACACGCTGGTCAACAGACATATCGGGTACCACCAATGGTTTGCCACGTTCGATAACACAACTCGACAAGCTGCTATCACTCGCCGGCAAGGTATCCAGCAAATCTGCAACGTGAGGTGAAATACCTCGTTGTACAATCATGTGCAACATCTTTTCTTCTTCGTCCAATAGTTGGACCATACCGGCCCGGCACTTGACGGTCGCCAGCGATTGTTCCAGCGCCTGCCCCAACACGACCTCCAGATCTAGTGACTCGTTGGCAATCGCCGTCACATTGTACAATGTCTGCAACTCTTGCGTCCGATTGGCCACTCGCTGTTCCAGTTCGACCGCATGGCGCTCTACCTGTTCGTGCAAGCGAGCTTGTTGGAGAGCAATTGCCAGCGGGTCCGCGATTTCGCGGGCAATATCAATCTGCTCTGATGAAAAAGCCGCAGGACGATGCGAACCTAGGATAAGGGAAGCAAAAAGTTTTCCCCGTGAAACGAGGGGAACGTTAACAAAAGAGCGTACTTGCGCTTGAATACCCGGCGATACCTGAGCAAGTGCTCCAGTACCCTCAACCACTATGACTTTGTTCTGCCGCAACGTCTCAAGAACATCCAAGTCCAGCGTCAAGCGATCCCCCACTCTTGGCTCAGCCCCATAGGCAGCGAGTACCGTGGCTTCCTGTGGGGATTGCCGCCCAGCGTGTCCTGCGTCATCCAGGACCACAACGCTAGCTTGCTGGCAGGGTATCAGCCTTTGCACGTGGTTTAGGGTCGCTTGCGCAATATTCTGAGGAGATTCAGCCTGGAGAATGGCTCGATCGATCTCGTACAAGACACTCAATCGTTCTGCATGCTGCCGTACGGCCTCCTCCGCCTGCATTCGCTCGATAACCCTTCCCAACCGCTCGGCAATGGCGTTGATCAGCTTCCTTTCTTCCTTCAAAAATGGCCCCTCGTCACTCTCTGGCAATTCCTCCAGATAATAAACTTCTACCGCGCCGCTTGGTTCACTATGCACGACAATGTCACTGGCCTGTTTCCAGGTGGTCACTTTGAAATTCTCCGTCTCGAACTCGCTGTCTTTAAAAACGAGTCGGGCGCAGGTGATCTCTGGATACTGCCAAGCAGGAGGTATGAGATCGACAGATCCCTCAAGTATCGCCTCCAACGAAACACCCCGCTCCTCAACCAAGTTGGATATGGAAAAAAGACAATTCAATTCCTTGACTCGCTCGCCAAGATCATACGTACGCTTGCGCAACACTTTGCGCTCGGTCTCGAGTTCATCTTCTACCTGGCGGCGACGGATTTGTTCGAGTAACAACCGGCGATACCGGTTGAGTCGGGTGGTCGTGCGCACCCGTGCCAGCAACTCGGTGTCGTCAACTGGCTTGGACACATAGTCGTCGGCCCCGGCCTCGAACCCCTGCAGACGTGAAGCGCGGTCGGCCAGCGCCGTGAGTATAATAATGGGTACCTCGGCCAGAAGCGGGTCAGCGCGTAGACGCCGGCAAGCGGTCAGGCCATCCATATCCGGCATCATGACGTCCATCAGGATCAGGTCTGGGGTGAGGTCCGCCGCTTGGGACAACGCCTCTACCCCCGTACCGGCAAAAGCCACGTTATATCCTTCGACGGAGAGAAGCTTTCCCAAAGCCCCGCGTATCGCCGGATTGTCATCCACTATGAGAATGATACTCGCGGAATCCATAGTATCTTTATCCATAGTGTACGTCTCGCAACTGCGCTTCTGCCAACGCTTGCGCCATCATCCGTGCCAAATTTTCCATCTTGGGCGGTTTGAGCATCCAGCCAACCAGCCCCTGCGGCCGCAGACCTTCGAGTTCTTGTTCCATCGGATGACCGGTCAACAATATGACCTTGACAGCCGGATACTGGTCCTTCAGTGTATGGAACAACGCTTGCCCTCCCATTTCGGGCATTACCACATCGCTCACCACCAGTACAACCTCGCTCTTTTTTTTCCCACCTTCGTGGGGAGAGCGAGAGAGCAAAGACTGCTCCAGAACCACCAGCGCTTCCTGTCCGTTGGCCGCCTCCAACACCTGGTAGTTCAACGTCTTCAAGATACTGGTTATCGCTTTTCGCGTAGTGCCATTGTCCTCCACCACCAGGATCGTCTGTCCCTGACCCTGAATCAGGTATTCTGTTCTTTGGATGGGTAACTCTGGTTTATGCACCGCCAGGGCTGGCAGGCAGAGCGTGAACGTCGTTCCCTGCCCCACGCGGCTATCCACTCCAATGTACCCATCGTGCGCCTTTGCAATGCCGTACACCTGTGCCAGCCCCAGCCCGGTGCCCTCACCCGGCGCTTTGGTAGTGAAAAATGGATTGAAAATTTGCGGCACCACGTCGGGCGGGATGCCCGTACCGGTATCTGATACCGTGATCCTCACCCACTCCCCGGCCTCCATCCCTGGCAAAGGGGGTAACTCTCTAGGGCAATCGCTTTTATCCATTTCGATAACGTATACCCCTCTGTCTGACGAAAATCGAGGATTTCACCTAGCAGAAATTCACTAAATTTGCTGGCCCTGAGAGGTGAATCTGCAAAACCAGTAGCAAAACCCGTCGAACTTGGGTTTCGATTTTGAAACTTTGCACCCAAGTCGAAAGA
>JAAEPW010001013.1 GCA_024232355.1 Chloroflexota bacterium
AATGCCGCCGCCTGTTTGGCTGCCCAGCCCCACGCTGAACAGTCCCTCGCTCACCGGCACAGCCGGGTGAGCCTCTGGTCCCCACACGATACTGCCGCCAGTGGCAGCGTCCCACAGGGCAAAACTCATTCCATAGGTGCCGTCCAGAGGAGTACCGCCACTATCGGCCAGGCGGCCCTGGTAGTTGACGGTCGTCGCACTGGGACCAAGGGCACCATTGGGGCTGGTCAGCGGCTTGGCCCATACTTGGGCGGTAGCGATAAGTACTGCCACCAGCAGCAGTATGCCACCGTTGGGCATCAGCCAGCGTAGAAAGCGGCGGGGACGACCACGTTCAGGTGGTGGGTCCTGCGCATGGCACCGCCGGTCGGCGCGGTATTCGTCAAACGTTTCACCCAATCGTGTCAAAAGACTTTTGCTCGCGTTCATTTCGTCACCTCCATGATATTGTTTGGGGTCGGGTTGTCCGACCGGTGAATGGAAACCTGTGCTTTGTTCTTGCACGTTCATCTGGCTTTTACTCCTCCATTTTTGCTTGCCTCAGCCGGGCACGCGATCTGAGATAAAGCCGCGTGCCCGGCGGGCGTTTCTAATAGTCGCGCAGTACCAGCGGTAGATAGATGTCGTAGGAACGGAATGCTATATTTGTGACTGGGTCTGACCAGATGCATATCATGGGCATCTCTGTAGGATCGTAGATACAGGCGCGATTGGTCACGTCGGTGAGCCACCCCGCTGTGCCAGGGATGCCGACCTGCACCACAAAACTGACGGTCACTTGCTGCGTGGGCGTTATCGTCAGCGTGCCGGTGATCGCGCTGTTGCTATGCGTGATGGGTGGGGAATGCGTCACAAAGTGATCAAAGGTCGTGCCTTCCAGTGGATCATATAGGCCCACTTGCTCACCGGGCGTGCCAGAGATGACGAGCGTGTAGGTGAGGGCGTCGCCATAGTCCACCTGCCCGGTGGGTGCGACCGTCTTGGTCACACTGGCAGTCAATGAGCTGATGGCGATGCTGTACGCGCCGCTGGCTGAACCCAGGCTGTTCGTAGCTGTGACGGTGATGGCTTTGGTACCGGGCGCATTCCAGGTAAAGCTGGTCACATCGTTGGCGTTCAACGTGTTGGCGTGTGTCACGACAGATTGGACATCCCCAGTTCCGACGGGGAACACTTGCCAGGTGTACGTGATGGGTAATGTGACCGTGGATGGGCTGACGCTGGCGACAAAGAAATAGTCGGTATCGCGCGCGCCGCTCGTTGGGCCTTGGATGCTTACCCCGGTCGGGCGGCTGTTCAACGCGTGGGCCTCGCCTGTGCTGTCATAGATCAGTGACTCGTTCCCAGCCCGGTCCTGGAACTGGACATAGACCACAGAATTGCTCAACACCCCGGTGACGGTGGTGGTGAAGGGTTGCCAAACAGCGGTGCTGATTTCATCAAGGTCATCAGTGATTCGCATCCCGCTCATGCCACTGTTGTCATCGTAGGCTTCTATCCACAGCGTCATTGTGGTTGTTCCAGCACTGGCAATGCTCACGCTGCCCTCTGGCGGTACCGGATCGTAGGTGATATCGCCCACGTATGTGCCGTAGATGACATCGTCCGAGTCTTTGAACTGGGCGTATACAAGTCGAGGCGTCACGTAGCTGCCGGAGGTCGAGAGTGCCCACGTGACCGTGATTCGATACGTCTGCCAGTAGGCACCGGCAAAACTCTGGTCGTTGCTCAACATCATCTGTGTCACGTTGGGCGCCCAGGCACGCACCATCACGCTCGAATCGTTGGTGTAGAGCATTCCATCGTTGATGCTGACACCAAAAGCGCCGGGCTGCGGTGTGGGGGTAGGGCCGGGCGTGGGGGTAGCTGTTGGCGTGATGGGCACGGGTGTGGGAGGAATAGTGGTCGTTGGCGGAACGGTGCCGGTGACCTGTGCCCAGAATCCGCTGGAGAGCGTGTAGCTGGTGCTGGTGAAAGAGTTGGTACCAGATGCGGCAGGCTGGCCTGTGGTATCGCCAAGACGGTAATTGGTACTGCCCCGCAGGCTGCCGCCAGAGGCGATCACCCACTGGGTGACCGTGTAATTGTTGGTAATTGTGTGGCTGATGGGTAAACAGCCGGTGATGCTAGACAGGAACCCAGAGCGCTCGTTGAAAGCGCTACTGGTACTAGAGATAGCACCTGTGGCCCAGGGCTGTCCGATGGCGGACACGAGCGAGTAGTTGGTAGAAGTAACACCCACCGAGCCGCCAGCGTCTATCACGTCGGCGCAGATGCGATAGTTGGCGGAATGGGGCATCGGGGGGTAGAGGTCGAGGGTGATGGTATCGCTGTCACTGGCCTCGTTGCCTGCTTTATCGCGTACCCAGACGTAAACGGTATGTTCGCGACGGTTGAGAGCAGGCAAGGTCCAGGGGATGATGTTGGCGTATGGTTGCCAGTCGGAGCAGGAATCAGCGCTGCTGGAAACACAGATCTCGGCGACGCCACTGCCGATGTCGCCAGTGGATAGGTTGAGCAGGACACTAGTTTGGTTGGTGTTTTCGGCACCGTTATTGATTTGGAGAGTGACAGTGGGGATAGCCCCGTCGTATAATACACCAAAGGTAGACAATCCTGACTCGTGGGTCAGGTAGTCGCGGGCAGTAATGTTAAGGTAGTAACTGGCATAGCCATCCGCCGAGGCAATAGCGATGGGGTCGAAACTGGTGCTAATTGTCCAGATATTTGGTGAACCGTTGGATAAAGTTCCCCAGTAGTAGTGGTAGTCTTTCACGCCGGAGCCGTTGTCGATGGCACTCCAGGTAAAGACAGGGTCGCGGCACATGTTCTGCCAACCGTTGTTCTGAATACCGGCGCAACCAGCGCCGCTCACTGTCAGTTTCGGCGCGGAAGGCGATGCAACATCTACATAGAAAGTAGTGTAGGGAGCGTCGCCTTTTTGGTTGGTATTGGTCGGATTGACATTACCGACGTTATTTTGGCTGGTAACAGCGAAATAGTGCTGGCCTTCAGGCAAGGGGTTGGGCACAGTATATGCAGTGACGTTGCCTACCCACCAATCGTTGCCGGAACTGCCATCGGGTGTCCAATCGTCCACGGCCACATAGTAACCAGCTAGGCCAGAATCACTATCGCTGGCAGCATCCCACTCGAAGCGCGGGGTGGTGTCACTGGTGTAAGGACCAGTCCAACCATCAGGGCGGACGTTGGAGGCTTTGGTGGGCGGGGTGTCGTCTTGAGGCGGAACCAACGTGTTATACATAAGCCAACCAGGATATGGGCCATTCCCATTATGCAATATAGAAACCTGGTTTGGTTGATCATAGTTCAGATTTTTCTTAACAATCATATAGTTGCCGCTCGCGGTGTCGTAGCCAATGCCGGTATTGGCGTGTCCGTTGAGATAGGTATAGACCCCAGTAGCAGACCAAGCGAAATTGACTACAACAGGATGATTGTTGTCAATCTCGTTTTTGTAAACATTGAAAGTGGGCTGACTCCCAGACGGTTTGTAAACTCTTGACGAAAAACCCGAATAGCCTTTCTCTTTCGAAAATCCCACCATAGCGCCTGACAAATTATTAAAGTCGGTTTCGCCACATTTTGTCCCCGCTCTGTCTGCGAGGTTTCTTACGGTTGATTTCCAATCAGGATTGATTAAATTTGGGAAATTGCGTTCAGCCCAATAACCCATTAAGGTGCCGCCAGCCAATGGGCTACAGCCAACCCAACAATTATCCCTAGGAAATTGACGGTAATTAGGCGTAGTTAGCTCTTTATGAGCAGCCGTTGCTGAAACGGACTGTGGGGATTGTTCTGTAGATGACCTTGGAAACAATTCTGGATTGATCTCTGGTTGACTTGGTATCTGACCACTAGGCATCGAAAACAGTGGCTTGTTGGCTGCATCCAAAATGTAAAACGAAAAGTCATCCATATTCAATAGAACCCGAGCATCATCATAAGACTGTATGTCAGTAGACTGGGGTCTCAAAACAAAAAACTGATCAAAAGGAGAAACATAGATTGGATGCTGTTCATCAACATCCATTTTCCACTGTTCTGCGATGTGTCTGGCTTGCAAAATATTGTATTCGTAAGTAGACTTTGATTCAGCATATTCAACGACCTGACATGTTGATGAATAGACAACTACATAACCTACCTGTTCCCCAGTTCGCACCACAGGCAACATGTACGCTACCACATTGCCATTAAGGTCATAGTAAGAAACTGGCAAACCAGCGTGAGCACCTGCCCACCCAGGGATGCTACCAAAGGCTACCTCCAAATAGATGTGTTCATCCACCACTTTTTGTAGTTGATCAAAAGTCATACAATCTTGCGCTGGTTCTTGTGCTTTTACACTCCCTGACAAGGGCGACAACGTTGCTATCAGCATCGCCATTACGAACCATCTAGTCCATTTATGTTTCATCATTTTATCCTCCCCTGGTTCCACAGTTACGTGACAACAACAAAATCAATGATACAACTATGCAACTTGATTTGCTTTTCACCGGATACCTCCTCCTACGTGCCTAACGAACCTACGGCGTGGTCGCAGGTTCTATCCAGCCAATGACCGTAACCTGCACTCCCTGAAGTACATCGTCACCATCGTTAGATGCTATATCGTATTGTATCTTTTGCTCATTATCACACCTAACCCAGAGAATTTCAGACACCGACCAACTACTGGCCGTTCGAGCAAATGGAGCATTCGTTCGGTTTTGAGATACACCATTAGGCCAAGCTTGGAAACGCGAATTTGCTCCTGCATCATCTAGCCAAACTTGCAATACAACCACTTCGGCCGAGTTTCCAACAATAGGACGCAGATCCCAGACAGCATCCTCCGCTTCTAAAGTGCTTATGAGATCAGCTTCCACAACTGGACCACGACTGACAAAGTTACTCAATGCGACATTGCTGCTTCCAAAGCCGATTTCGGCAAGCATGGCGCCATCCACAACACCATCGGGTAGTGTCAGTGCCATCCCCGCGATGGGCACGGAACGGATCAATTCGCGTGGGCTGAGGGTTTCGCCGCCCACAGTAATCTCCAGGTAACGGTCACCGTCCCACACATTGGTCGAGATACCACCGCCAGTCTGGCTGCCCAGCCCCACGCTGAACAACCCTTCGCTCACCGGAACCGCCGTGTGACTCTCCGGTCCCCATACCACACTGCCGCCGGTGGCTGCATCCCACAACGCAAAGCTCATTCCATAGCTGCCATCCAGTGGTACACCGCCGCTATCGGCCAAGCGGCCCTGGTAGTTGACGGTGGTGGCGCTGGGGCCGGGGGTGTTGGCGGGGCTGGTAAGCGGCTTGGCCCACACCTGCGCGGTGACGATGAGGGCCGCGACCAGCAACAATGTGCCGCCGTTCGGCGTCAACCAGCGCAGGAAACGGCGCAGGCGGCTGGGTTGTTCTGATCGCGTTTCCCTCTCCGACGTTGTTGCACGCCGGTCAGCACGGTAGCGGTCAACCGCTTCCGCTATGTACGTCAAGATGCTCTTGTTCATTTCTCTACCTCCTCATGCTTATGAACTTGACTCCTGCACTTTCTACGTTTGGGCCGTGGGCAAGACAAAAACTGGGCAAAACGACACTCAAAATGGCTCTAAATCGTCCAAAATCACCTGTTTTTTAGGCCTGAGAGCACCATTTTGAAAAAGTGCAGGAGTTAAGTTATGAATTGACTTTTGTAGTCGCTGTAAACACAACTTTCTATGGAAAAAGAATCACGTTCATCCATCCAGTGTACACTGTCGCTTCTCCAGAGGCACATTGAGCGCGTATTTCCACAGTATGGCTACCCGGGTCGAGCGTTTGTACCACGCTATTGGCGAGCGTACACCACGAGCCACCGTCTGCATCACTATTTCGGCATCCACCGACCAGTCCTCTCCCGCTCTCTGTTTTGACCGAACTGCCATCTACAAGAACGGTTGTGTAAATGTTGCCCCACGCATCGGAATTACGACCCATCCCCGTAAAATCTACGAAAAGAGTACTTGGATCATCGACGGTTACGTCAATGTGCAGATCTGGAATGAGGGTATAAACCCCATCGCACTGCGGGAGCGTCCAATAATCTTCCGTGGTACTCGCAGTGAGCACCGGTATAGCAGCCTCAGCCAACTTTTCCGAGGTGATTGCCCCATCGGGCACTGTCAACGCCATCCCCGCAATCGGCACCGAGCGGATCAACTCACGTGGGCTGAGTGTCTCACCACCCACAGTAATCTCCAGGTAGCGGTCGCCGTTCCAGGTGGTGGTGGGAATGCCGCCGCCTGTTTGGCTGCCCAGCCCCACGCTGAACAGTCCCTCGCTCACCGGCACAGCCGGGTGAGCCTCTGGTCCCCACACGATACTGCCGCCAGTGGCAGCGTCC
>JAAEPW010001014.1 GCA_024232355.1 Chloroflexota bacterium
CTAGGGAACTGGATGCCCGTGAGGCCCAAGAACACATCACACAGGGATATCATGTAGAAAATCAGTAGAGGAGGCAATAACGCGTCAGCTCGCATTGCGCTTGCAATAAGCCCCATGTACTCCATGTCGATTGGTGTCGCGTATTGTCAACCTGACGCACACACCGGGCAGAAGCGACAAGCAGTGAATTCGGTGCAGAATATATCATCTACGCCTACTTGAACGGATAAAGACAAAAACACTGGAGAAAGAAGTTGGCTTGGAAATTTCAGTTGCAGCTTGCGAGCAAAACAATCGCCAGCACGGTGTTGGGCGGGCTGACCGGAATGGATCGGTTATGGCACCGCCGCGAAGCCAGCATGATAGCCTACGCGGCAGCAGCGTTGTGTGCCTGCGGCTTTGCGTTTGTCTCGCAGCATATTCCAGGTACCGATCCCAGTCGCGTTTTGGTTTCAACAAAAGATAGGATGTGCAACCATGGAAAAAACACTTCGCCTTGACCTCCCGCTCCTCCTTCCCGACACGCCGGATGCGCATGGGGCTTGTGCACAGCGGCTAGCCGAGAGCCTGGAAACTCGTGAAGGTGTCTCTATCGCCCACGTTCGCAATACAGAAAGCGGTGGGGGCATGGAGCTATGTATTCATTACGACCCCGCATTGCTTTCGCTTGAACGAGTCCGCGAAGTCGCCAAGGCGTTCGGGGCAGAGATTACCTCTCAGTTCGGGCACCTCGTGTGGCAGGTTGAAGGTATTCCGGATCAACGTCGGGCAAGAGCGGTCAGCGCACAGCTGCGCAGTCTCCCGGGGGTTGTAGAGGCCGAGGCCAATGCCAAGGGGCCGCTGCGGATTGAATTTGATCGAAGGCAAACTGATGAAAACACTCTGCGCAATGCCCTTCAGAACATGAGACTGTCGCTGGTACAAGACGAATCCAGACCGCATGAGCCGACTGGAGAAGCACACGATCATGAGCATGGCGGCATATTTGGTGCGCAAACGGAACTTATTTTTGTGGCCTTGTGCGGTGCGCTGTTGCTGATTGGCTGGCTTTTGCCGAAGTTCGTGGCGACGCCGCCATGGGCACCCCTGTTCGTCCTCGTGCCCGCCTATTTCTTCGGCGGCTACTACGCCCTGCGCGAGGCTATTGACAGTGTGCGCACTGGCCGGTTCGAGATTGATTTTCTGATGCTGGTGGCGGCGGCGGGCGCGGCAGCGCTTGGTGAATGGGCCGAGGGCGCATTGTTGCTGCTCCTCTTCAGTCTTGGCCATGCGCTGGAAGGCTATGCCATGGGTCGCGCCAAGCGGGCCATCGAAGCGCTTGGCGCCCTGGCGCCCAAAACCGCCACCGTGCGCCGGGATGCCAAGGTCGAAGAGATCGCCGTCGATGCTTTGCGGGTCGGTGACATCGTGCTGGTGAAGCCGAACGAGCGTCTGGCCGCGGACGGGTTCGTCATCAAGGGTGAAAGCAGCGTCAATCAAGCACCGATCACAGGCGAGAGCGTGCCGGTGGACAAATCACCCGTCGGGGATGCGACCGTTGCCGCGGAAAAACCCGACCTCGTGGATGCCGAAAACCGTGTCTTTGCCGGTACGATCAACGGCGGCAGTGCGTTGGAAATTCAAGTCACGCGCACATCGGCGGATTCGACCCTCGCCCGCGTCGTCAAGATGGTGAACGAGGCCGAAACCAACCAATCGCCCACCCAGCGCCTGACCGACCGGTTCGAACGCATCTTTGTACCGGCGGTTCTGGTTCTTGCCGTTGCGCTTTTGTTTGCGGGCTTCGTCGTCGACGAACCTTTCAGCGACACCTTCTATCGCGCCATGGCTGTACTGGTAGCGGCAAGCCCCTGTGCGCTTGCGATCGCGACGCCAAGCGCGGTTCTCAGCGGGGTCGCACGCGCCGCCCGTGGCGGTGTTCTGATCAAAGGCGGTGCCCCGCTCGAAAATCTGGGGCGGCTGACGGCCATCGCCTTCGACAAGACCGGCACACTGACAGAAGGCAAGCCGAAGCTCGTCGATGTGGTGACGGCCGATGACGTAGCGGAAGAGGAGCTTCTGCGGGTGGCGGTTGGGGTCGAGATGTTGAGCGACCATCCCCTCGCCGCTGCCGTTGTCAGGGGTGGACGCGAACGCCTGGGCGATACGCCTGCCGCCGAGTCATTGAACCTGCGCAGCATTACGGGCCGCGGGGTCGTGGCAGACGTCGAGGGCGAGACAACCTACATCGGTAAGGATGACCTGTTCGCGGAGATTGGCGGCCCTGCCATTCCTCCTTCTCTGAAGATCCAAATAGAAGCATTGGAAGCGAACGGCCGCACCACGATGGTTGTTCGCCAAGGCGACCGATATCTTGGCGTGATTGGGCTGATGGATACGCCGCGCGAAGCGGCACCGGCGGTGATAGAGACGCTGCGCACGATCGGCATTCGCCGGATGATCATGATCTCTGGCGACAATCAGCAGGTCGCGGACGCTGTCGCGCGGGCTGTCGGCCTTGACGAGGCACGCGGTGATCTGATGCCCGATGATAAGGTGGAGACGATCAAAAAACTGCGCGCAGAGGCTAAAGTAGCGATGGTTGGCGACGGCGTCAACGACGCTCCCGCGATGGCGAACGCCACAGTCGGCATTGCCATGGGCGCGGCGGGCTCGGATGTCGCGCTGGAAACCGCCGATGTGGCTCTGATGGCGGATAACCTGAACCATTTGCCCTTCGCCGTGGCGTTGAGCCGGTCGACGAGCTCAATCATTCGACAGAACCTGTGGTTCAGCCTGGGCGTTGTTGCCTTGCTGGTTCCCGCGACGATTCTCGGTCTTGGGATTGGACCTGCGGTGGCGGTTCACGAAGGGTCGACTATTGTCGTCGTGTTCAACGCACTGCGCTTGCTCGCATTTCGTTTTGCTCCACCTGTTACACCCGTGGGTAGGGTATCCAATGCGGAAATGTCGGTGTAATCAACCAGACAACAGGAAGCCGTTGCAGGAAGCTCCCAATGAAGTGGATCGAACAAACTCTCGGACCACTCTTCCTGGATGGGGATACAAGGCGTGTTCATTTGTTCGAGCTTCTGCTTGACGTGAATGACGGATTGAAAAAGGCAGGTAATAACACACAATTTACAGGTCATTGGTGCTGGATCATCGGCTGCGCAAACTCCGACGACCGCGCTAGCGGCCTTACATACATGTGTGAAGATTATTATCACAGAATAAGGGGCGGTGTTATCCCGCTCTCTTCCAGAGCCCAACGGGCGCGCCATATATCTGAACGCCGCTCAAGCACCAGATAGTTGCGTTCCGCAATATAGCGCGACTTCTGACCGGGGATACATGGGATTCGGATCGGACACGCCTTGAGCGGCGATTCACCAAATTGTGCAAGGGCCCCCAGAATTCGTGCCCACACCCTTGGCGGGGCGCGATGCGCAATGCCCGAGGCAACCAGCTGGTGTAACCAGCGACCGGCGCCGAGCTTCATCGTGGCACGCGTCGCCAGGTGGATTTCCCCCGAAAGCACCGTGACATCATGGCCGTTGGCAAGCGCCATGTCCCGGATCACCCGAAGCATATCGCACCATTCGTCACGGTGAGCGCGGCTTTGCCACTGATCGCGCAGATCGTCCTCGTATTTCTGCATTTTGGGGATGGCGACCATCAGAGCCTCAAGCACCGACAGGCGTGGACCCAGCAACGGCACGCTGGACATCAGGAACGTGTGACCCTGCACCGGGGTCGAGGCCTCAGCTCGAATCATCTTCCAGCCGCCGTCCCCCATTACCTCGTGGCGCGTACGCTCCGACCTCATATCAGGTGCAAGGAGGCGCAGACCGGCTGTGCGAACACTCCAGCCCAGATGCAGCCCGGCAGGATCGTGGAACCGTTCAGGCAGATCACCATCTACTGCGGCATGCTGAAAGGTCAAAAAACTCTCGCGGGCAACATCAAACAGGATTTGGCCGACCGGTGTGTCGGTCTTCGACCCCGGTAGCGATCCCCAGCCATCGCAAATATCGTGGTCGTCCCACTGCATGAGAGACGGCACGCGCGCGGCGATCCAGACAAATTCCGGCGCACGATAAAGCGCCACGTAGCGCTCCAGGAAGCGTTCGCGCAAATAATGGCGCAAATCGGCAAGATCGGCGCGCGAAGGATCCTTGGGGATATGTTCGGGCCAGTCCTCGCTCAGGGGGTGACCCTCGGTGACTTGGTCAGCATAGACCTGATCGCCACCGTGCAGCAGCAGGGAAAACGGCGCGTTCCGGTGATCTTCTGTCAGGCGTGCCCACATCGCATTGCGCTCGGACCCTTCGCGCTCCAGATCGCCGATTTGCTCGCCGTTGCAGGACACATAGGCGATCCGTATATCGCCTCGAAAATCACTTGCCAAGGAGTAACTTTGGCCGTTCCAGGCATAACAGGACGAGCGGTTTGCGGGCAGGTCGAAGCGTGCTCGCCAAACGGTCATATGATCGTATTCCGCGAGGATTTCCGCTGTATGTACGCCGTGGACCGTTTCGATTGGCTCCGGGCACTCGCCATTGTCCGCAATGAAAAGGACAGAGAGCCGTAACACATATTTCTCGACATGGTCGAGAAAGAGAAGCGGTCCGGTCATGACCGGAGGTTCGGATGTCATGCGCAAGGTGGTTCCGATCAGTCTTCGGGCACTACTGTCGCCGTTGTCCTCGTCGCAGGACAGCGGGTATTGCAATCAGCGCGATCAGCCCTGCAACCCAAACCAGCAGAACGACCGTCTTGACAAGAAAATGAATCGATCCACCCGCCCAGCCGAGCAGCCCCTCAATATTGGCCGCATCACGTAAAGCCGTGGCTTCCTCCCCAAGGCCAAACCACTTCGCAAGCCCCGCTCCGGTATCGGCCAGTGGCCCGGCTGCACCGGAGATCCAGGAGAGGACCGGATCGACCAGCCACCAAGCGCCGAGCGAAAGCGCAGACCATATGACCAGCCCGGCCACGATGACCGAGGTCGGAATATTCAGCACCGGCAGGGCTCTGCGTTCGCGATAGCCGGAATGGTCATCGCCCTCATAATACCCACCCATGTCGCGATACCGTCTGTGTTTGGGTCGCCGGAAAAGATGATGTCCCATGATTTGCTTCCTCTAAGGGTGACGTTCACCTCCGCCAACACAACGTATCGCATCCTTGACCACCAGATGACCGCGGTGCGCGTCAAGGCCCCAGGTCAAAGTCCAGACGTAAGGATCCTGCGCCGCGGTGACACCAGGCAGGCCCATGTCCACCCGAGTTGCGCCGCCTGAACAAACCTGTCTAATCAAAAATTTCCGACAACCAGGACTTGCGGCGATACCCATGTTTGCCATGGCCTCCATGCTTGCCGTAACCGCCGTGCTTGTCATAGCCTCGGGGTTCTGGCTCGCGACGTGGTGGCGGCGCCAGTTCTACGGCACTACGCTCGATGATCTTGTCCAGCTCCCCCCGGTCCAGCCACACGCCCCGGCATTTGGGGCAATAATCAATTTCCACACCTTGTCGATCGGCCATCGTCAGATCAACACTCTCGCATACTGGACATTTCATGAGCTTCTCCTTTAGGTCAATCATCAGGGAAATCATAGTAGCACCATACTCACACCCCTTCACACTTGGGGCAACTAATCAAAATATTCTCCAGCATGTTATCGGCACCAACCATGATTAATTGGTGTGCCCAGAAGCCCCCTGCCCCCATTGAGCAGGTGATCTATTATCTGTTGTGAATCAAGGGGCAGTCTAGCCCGAATTTCTCATGAGGGGATAAAAGAAAGCGGCTGAAAGTGTTAAAATTTCAGGACCTTACACCATCAATCAACACCAACAACCGCTATCCAAAATGGTACCTCAAAAACTGACCTTCTCGCCACTTTCCCGCCGCCAGATTGAAACCGACTTCTCCGGAGGCCATATCACCTCCGATGCCGGCTTGCTGTTACTGCGCGAAGTCGACAAACAACACCGGTTAACCCAACGGCTGGCCGAGACTCTGACCGACCAGCGGGATCCCCGGATGATTCGTCATGAGCTCAAGTCCCTGGTCCGGCAACGGGTCTACGGTGTGGCCGGTGGCTACGAAGATCTGAATGATCATGAAGCGCTTCGCTTTGATCAGGCACTACAAACCGCCACGGGGAATGCCTCGACTCTGGCCGGCAAGTCCACGCTTTGTCGAATGGAGCAGGCGATGGATCGGCAAACCATTGTCAAA
>JAAEPW010001015.1 GCA_024232355.1 Chloroflexota bacterium
CGGCGGCTTGAACAATGGTGCGATAATCGCAGTCAGCGCTTCCATCAAGAACGGCTATTCGCCTCCTACGAGTAAGATCGAGTCAGCGGGCATGCTGTCGCAACGTCTCAGGAACGCTCGGGTCCCAAACAGGTCTTCCTTCCATGTCGTCGCTGCGTGGGTCTCCCTGGGCAAATCGGCCAGCAAACGAGATGGGCTTTGGTAATCCGGTGAAGACAGGATACCCAAAGGTACCATGGCACTCCTCGCCGCGCCACCAAGGCGGCAAAATAGATGTGTTACTGTTGGGCGGAAAAGTACTGGATAAACGAGGGTCCCAGACAACCAAAGTTGCCCATTCACGGGGACAGGAAAAGTCGTGTTCATCGCTTTGCATAGCGCAGTCAACAGTCGATGGCGGGATCAAAGGAAATGATGATGGCGGACAATGAGATAGATTAGGCGTAACGACTGGCGACGTGCCAACGGAGTGAATGGAAACAGTGGAGGGCTGTTGATCAGCCTCAGCGTCTGACGAGAGATCAAGCTCTTCTCGAGATTCATCTAACAGGCGCTGATCGGCGGCCATCTCCTTGGCACAAGAATAATAATCGTCCAAATCGGACGAAACAACGGACGATATGAGGGAAATCGAG
>JAAEPW010001016.1 GCA_024232355.1 Chloroflexota bacterium
AACTGCATCCGGGCGGAACTCTTTTGCCCGCGCCAAGCCATCACGCCCATCGCTCGCTTCCAGCATCTCGAAACCCAACGGCGACAACAAATCGACGATCACTGCCCGGTCTTGCCAATTGTCATCCACCACCAGTACCCGGGGCGCTTTTCCCTTGATGCCGATAATTTGCCGCTCCTCCTCCGGATCCTCCCAACCGGCTGCATCGGGCAACATCAAATCGAACCAGAAAACCGTCCCCTGACCCAAATTGCTCTCAGCTTGCAACTCGCTCCCCATCAACTCGACCAGGTCACGACTGATACTCAAGCCCAACCCAGTCCCTCCCCTTTGACGGCGCTGCTCACCAGCCTGTTGAAACGGCTCAAAGACGATAGCCAACTCTTCCGGCGACATGCCAATGCCCGTATCCGTGATCGTGAACCGAAATAGGGAATAAAAAGTAGAAGACGGAAAAGAATCTGTCTCACTACTCTCAATTTTATGCTTTCTGCTCTCTATCTTTTCGACCTTGAACGTTATACCCCCCTCGTCGGTGAACTTTGCCGCATTGCCCAATAGATTCACCAGCACCTGCCGCAAGCGCCGTTCGTCACCATGCACACCTACCGGTAGCCTGCCCTGCTC
>JAAEPW010001017.1 GCA_024232355.1 Chloroflexota bacterium
ATGTCATTAAGTTAAGGATTTGAGTGTCTTCAACTAGGCAATTTTGTCGAATATATTGGCCCGAAACTGGCTCAAACTGCCCTTTCCTTGATTGTTTTGAGGCTTTCACAACCTGGCTATTCCTTAACTTAATGACATTGACTCGCAACCTAGTTGCTATCAAGCCGATCACGAAAACGTTGGACAAGAGATTTTTGGAGGTGTACCCAGAATGAGTCATCAAAAAGACACTGACTTTATCGTGAGCGAACTCGCCAAATACCGCAACCACAACGACGTCATAAAAGACCTGAGTGAACAAAGTGGATACCGGTGGGATGAGGCCGCGGCTATCGTGCATCGCGTCGAGTCTGAGCAGGATCAGGCAATTCAAGTCCGCCGACGGCCAATCCTGACCGTGTTAGGAGTGATGTACATCATTGGCGGTCTGGCGTTGATAGTGGCTGGCGTATACTCGGCGTTGATTGGCGAAGCAATACCCCTGACCTTGAGCATAGGTCCCGTCGAAATCGATTTCCCCAACGGTGGTCAGACCGTTCCCATCGTGGCAGGGTTCCCAACCTTGCTTGGGGGCGTGGTCGGGACAATATACGCATACAAAGAGACAAAAAGTAGTGAGACTTGACAACCAAGCGTGTCAACATCAACCGTAAAAACCAGTATCGCTTCACTTGAGCAAAATTTACAGGAGAAAAAAATATGGACCTAGGCCTCCCAAACGGTATTGACTTGACAGAAAATCTGGATGGTCTCGAGATTGTTCGTCGATGGTTTTCCATCCAAACTGTCTTTCTCACCTTTTTTGTTGTGTTCTGGGATGGTTTCTTGGTGTTTTGGTACACTCAAGCCATCAATACCTCCAACATCATGATGCTTGTATTCCCGCTATTACACGTAGCTATTGGCGTGGGGTTGACCTATTACGTTCTAGCCAGTTATGTCAATCGAACGTACATCCGGGTCAATCATTCATTTCTTTCCATCCAACATGCGCCACTCCCGTTTCCGGGGAACAGAACCGTGGATGCTTCTGACATCAAGCAAGTGTATTCAAAAGAAAATATATCTCGCTCCCGACGCAGCAACTCGGTGACCTATGAAGTGCATGCGTTAACACGCAACGGAAGAAATCTAAAGTTGTTGAGCAGGCTTCCAAATAGTGAGCAGGCCTTGTTCATCGAACAAGAGATTGAGAGGTTCCTGCGCATCCAAGACGTCCCGGTCAGAGGCGAAATCGCGAGATGAATCTCACCTGCAACATGTACAAGAAGGAAGTGATACAGTGAAATGCCCCATTTGCAAAGGCCATAGCTTGAGAAAGCATCAACTAGAGGCCGAACTTCCGACCCACCAATGCCACAAGTGTGAAGGTATTTGGATATCCGCCTCCCGCTACTGGAAGTGGCTGAAAACGCGAGACAATCTCCCCGATCCACCCGACGTGCTCGAAATCCCCCTGCCGGTGGAAGAGGCTGGTCAGGTCAAGATCTGCCCCGAGTGCAGACACATCTTGCGCAGATACCAGGTCTGGCCCAATACCAAATTCTACCTGGAGCGGTGCGGGCATTGTGAAAGCGTATGGTTCGATCGGGACGAGTGCAAGTACCTGCGGTTGCAGGGGGAACACGACCAAGTCCGCACGTTCTTTACCAAGGCGTGGCAAGCCAAGATCAAGGAGAAAGAGGCCATGGAATGGATGCGGAATGTACACTTGGAGCGGTTTGGAGAAGCCGATTACGCTAAAATCCGCGAGATTCGAGCGTGGCTGTGGCAGCACCCCAACCAGGCCACGCTGACCGCATACCTGACCGACAAGGATCCGTACAAACCCGTGGCGCGTTAGGTGATGCTGATCTTGTAGTTTTGTTGGATTTTGGTATCATTCGCTGACCACAGATGCACAGCGCTAAACCCCGCTCCGCGGGCTCTGCCCAGTCTCCGCAGGAGGGTCAAGCTCTTAGCGAGGTGGCGATGTCCTGAGCTTGTCGAAGGGTTCAGCACCCGGCGAGGTATCCAAAAGATCATCAACACTTGAGACCTATTGTCTTGTTCATCAATGCACAAACATAATACCAGGAGGCCAAAGTGAACTGTCCAAAATGCAACTCGTCTATGGAAAAGGTCGAGCACGGCAGTGTAGAGGTAGACCGCTGTACCCATTGCGCAGGAATCTGGTTCGATCAGGGTGAGAAAGACAAACTGAAAAAGGCCAAAGGGGCACAGCAAATTGACACCGGTGATTCGGACAAAGGCGCCGAATATGACCAGGTAGAAAAAATCGATTGCCCCGTGTGCCATACCCAGATGACGAGAATGGTAGACCTCAAGCAATCTCACATCTGGTACGAAAACTGCCCGGTATGTTATGGCGTGTTCTTGGACGCGGGAGAATTCAAGGACTATAAAAAGGAAACGGTGCTGGATTTCTTCAAGGGGCTTGTTGCACAAGAGCGTGGGTAGACTTGCCAGCACCTACGCCACAAGTACATTACCCAAAACATCAAATACCATCGTATGCCTGCACCGGACAGAACTGCACAATCTCCATACAAGTTCCTGCATCCCACAATATGGGGAACTTGTCGTTGGCCTATACCCACGTCCTTAACCGCGGCGGCCTCGCCGTCCGCAGCCCCCTCGATTGAGCACCGTCGACCGCCCACTTGCGCAAAATCACAATCTGTCCCATAATTCCCCTGCCAGACACTTTGGCAAACAATGATCAAAATCAGCGGACAAATCCGCTGACCAGTTTGGAGAAAATTCGTGCCAATTTGGTGCAACCTACAGTTGCCTTAATTCGTGGCAAAAGCGTCCAATAACCGTAACACTACAATTTCTCAATCTGTGGAGGAAAATCGATGACCAAACGATACCTGCTTTGTACACTGCTCGTTTTATTGCTCCTGTTGACCGCCTGCGCGCCCGATGCGACGCCCACTCCAGGCGAGACGCCCACCGTAGCGCCCGCAAGCACTGCGACGCCCACACCGGCCGAGACACCGGTTCTCATCACCCCCCTCGTCATCAGCGAGGTTCAGACCGGCGCGACCGGCAACAACAACCTGGAATTCGTCGAACTCTACAATGCCACCACTACCCCCCTCGACCTGGTGGGCTTCCGGCTGGTCTACCGGCTGGCGAACAGCCAGGACGACATACCCGTCTACGCCTGGACCGAGAGCACCCTCGTCCCCTCACACGGACACTACCTCTTGGTGCGGATTGGCCAGGAGGACGCTGTCGGCGTGATCGCCGATAGCGCCTTCGACCAGCCTCTAAACACCAACGGCGGCGGCCTGGCCTTGTTGGACCCGCAGGGCGAAATGATGGACAGCGTCGGGTGGGGCAACGCGCCGGAACCATTCATCGAGGGCGCAGCCGCCCCCGTGCCCGAAAACGACACCACCATCGAGCGGCTCCCCGGCGGCGATGACGGAAACGCTGCCGACACTGGCAACAACGGGGCTGATTTTGCCGTCAACGCCGAACCAAACCCGCAAAACACCGGCAGCCTGCCCACCCCCGTCGAGGCCGAGCGCTTTTTCATCACCCTCGCCGCGCCGTCCAGCGTCGAGCCCAGGACCCAGTTCGACTATGCATTAGAGGTGGTCAACAACACTGGCATCGCCACCCACGACGTGACAATCGCCTTTAACGTGCCCCTCAGCCTGACCACCGTCACAGCTTCCGACGGCGGCACCATCGGCGAAAACGTGGTACAGTGGACGCTGACCGAGATGGCCGACGGCGAATCGGCTTCCTTCAACGTCACCACCGAGACACCCCCGACCTATGTCACTCTGATGGCCCGTGATTACAGCGTGCAGGCCGGCAATTGGCCCCAACCCGCGATGGGCGCTCCAGTCCGCACCCGCGTCGAGGGCGGCATCATCTCTATCGGGGCAGCCCGCTCGCCCACGCTGCTGGGCGAGCGCGTCACCGTCGAGGGCGTCGCCACCATGTACACTGGCGGCTACTATGCTGGGACAGACAATGCCAAATTCTACATCCAGGACGAAAGCGGCGGCATGCAGATCCAGTGCTTTGACGACAGCGGCATGCCGCCCGTGGTCGCGTTGGGCGAGCGCGTGCGTGTCACCGGCGAGGTGGACATCTACCGCAACTCGATGCAGATCGTCCCATTCAGCAACCTAGACGACGTCGTCATCCTCGGTTCGGAAGACGCTGTCCCGCCGCAGCCGGTCACCGTCGCCCAGTCCACCAGCGACCCGGCAGTATCGGGTAAACTGATCGCCGCTACCGGACAAGCGATCCGCGTCCAGGAATTCACCTACAGCTATGAAATCGACCTGGCCGATGATCAAGGCAACATCACCCTAGTCTATGTGGACAAGCTCACCGAGATGGAACTGGAAATCGAACAAATGGAGGTCGGCCACACGTACACCATCGCCGGCGTCAGCGAAATGTACAACGACCTTTTCCAACTCAAACCCCGCATCCCCGCCGACATCGCCGAGGTCTTTCCGCCCGTGCTGGCCGTCAAAGCCCGTGCACCTCACAACGTCTCGATCACAGAGACCCTAGCCTACACCTTTACCGTCTTTAACCACACCGACGCACCCTTTACCGACGTGACCATCACCAGCACCCTACCCGCCGAGAACGCCGTCCTGACCGCCATCGGCGACGAGGGCGTGCAAGAGGGCAACACCCTGCGCTGGACGATCCCCACGCTGCCCGCCCACGAAAGCCAGAGCGTGCACTTTTACGCCGCCGTGACCGGCAGGGAGGGCACCATCGCCGTCGAACAGTATGCCGCCTGGGCCAACGAGTGGCCGCTCCACGAGACCGGCCTGCCGCTGCTCACCTTTATCGGCCAGGGCGTACCCATCTATGCCATCCAGGGGCCGGGATTTGCCTCGCCGTACAAACTCAGCTTTGTAGACACTGAGGGCATAGTCACCGCCATCTTTCCCGAGCTGGAGGGATTCTGGATCCAGGGGCCAGCGTCTGACGGCGACCCCACCACCTCCGAGGGACTGTTCGTCTTTACCGGCGCGAGTTCAGTCGATGTGGAGGTGGGCGACCTGGTCGAGGTCCACGGCCGCGTGCGCGAGCGCTCGAACCAAACCGAACTGCACATCACCGCACCCGACGACGTGCTCGTCACCGACGACGACCAGCCCCTGCCCGAGCCGGTCGAACTCGACCCGCCGTTAGAGATCGCGGCAATGCCCGCCTACTATGAACCGTTGGAGGGTATGATGGTCAGCGTCATCCCCCACGCCGTCGCCGTCGCGCCGACCTCCAAGTACGGCGAATACGTCCTCACCCGGGCCGAGCACAGCATCGACCGCATCCTGCGCGGGCAAGAGACCGGCGCATTCATCATGGTGGATGATGGTTCCGCCGCCCGCCACGACGACCGCACCACACTGCCCTACGTCGTCCGCTCCGGCGACCGGGTGGGCAATCTGCTCGGCCCGCTCGCCTTTACCTTTGACCACTACAAAATCGAGCCCGTAGAGCTGCCAGAACTCGTTCCCGTGCCAGACGACGTGCTGCCCCAATTTTCCCAGCCTGATCCCGACCAATTCAGCGTCGCCACCTTTAACGTCGAGAACTATTTTGACAATCAGGAACCCCATCTCCCCAGCGACCCGCCCCGACCCAGTCTCGGCGAGTACGAGCGAAAGCGAGACCAGATCGTAGACACCATCGTGGCTCTAGGCGCACCGACCGTTGTCGGTTTCCAAGAAGTAGAGAACATCGGCGTGCTGGAGGACGTAGCCGCCCAAGACGCATTGTTCGAATACGACTACCAGGCCGCGCTGATCGAAGGTCCCAGCAGCCGCGACATCGACGTCGGTTTCTTGGTGCGCGGCGACCGGGCCACACTGGAAGGCGTGGGGCAGTACCAGGCCCCGGAGGGACTCTTTAGTCGCCCGCCGCTGATGATCACCATGACCGTCCACACCGCGTCGGCGGGCGATGTCACCGTCTATGCCATCGTCAACCACTTTATCTCCAAGAGCGGGGGCGAGGCCCTCACTGAGCCGCGCCGCGTGATGGAGGCCGAGTGGAACGCCCGCCTGGTAGACGACATCCTCATCCTCAATCCTGACGCCTACGTGCTGGTGATGGGCGACTTGAACGACTATTATGATTCGGCCCCGCTGCGTGCGCTGACCGAGGGCAGCATCCCCGGCGGCCGCTTGGTCAACGCGGCCGCTGCCCTGCCGCCCACCGAGCGATACTCGTACATCTACCAAGGTGTCTCCCAGCTGCTCGACCACATCCTGGTGACGCCCGCGTTGGCCGCGCGCCAAGTGCACGTGGGCGTGTTGCACGTCAATGCCGACTATCCGCCCTCCGACCCTGAGGACGTCAGCCTGCGTCACAGCTCGGATCACGACCCGTTGGTGGTCACGTTCGGATTGGCCCCGTAGGGGCGCGGTAACCGTGCACATGCATGGTTTGTAATTTATTCTCGGTTGAGTAAACGCAATAACACCAGATGGATTGAACTAGAACGCATTTTCGCCCTCGATTCTGCACCAAGAGGTAGGGTGATCCAAACTGGCGCAAGTGCTGTACTGTAACTGACACCGAAACGACCGCCCCGACCTGATACGGTTGGGGTGGTTTTGTTTTTGACTTCTGTGGGGGATGGGGATATACTAATTCTAGTGAGTACGTTTTTTTTGCTCGTGTATATTTCTCCAGCAAGACCAAGAAAGGAGCATGATGTCATCTACAAACGATTTCTATGAGAGAATTTGGAAGATTATCGGTGCTAGACCTAATCAAAAAGGCGAAATCTCAATCACTTACAATTACGATACTATACCAGAGGCAAAGGCTCAACTATCGGATATTAGACAGAAGCAAAAGAATCTCCGATTGGTTAAGAAAGATGTAAACGCGGAGATAAAGACCATTCGCGCTAGGTATCGGGAGAGGATTGAAAACATCAAGCCACGGGGGATGACTTCTTTCTTGGTAGGCAAGGGGAAAGCCAAGTCAATCGCCGCTGACGAGAAAAGAGCGTTGCGAAAACAACAGGATCGAGAACTTGAGCCATACGATGAGATTAAGCGGAATGTTGACAATCTTCTTGTGCAGATGGATGAGACAAAGATCGGACTCACAACTTGGTTAGATGAACAACCCGCACAAGTGAAACCTACGAAAAAGCCGAGTAGTTCACCGCTCCCATCCTTATCTGAAGATGACAATGATCTAAATGAACTCTTAGAGATTGCGCAACAACTTAGCCCAGAGGAACGCCGTGAACTTGTCAACTATGCACGCTTTCGCTTTCAAGGACAATAGCAAAGCTATTGTGGGCACTGGTGGCGATCCTGCCCGCTTGGGTTACTGAGAAGATATTGAGCGCAAGCCAGCATATTGGAGAGGGTAGCGGCCCGGTGTGGTTTAGCGAGAACTAATAGGGGGGAGATGGATAGAGACTTGTGGTTTATGCTGGTGGGAGCAGGGATAGGCTTGGGAAGTGCAATTATTGGAGCCTTTGTCCAGTTTGGGTTATCACTCTGGAAGGACAGAATTACGAAAGCACTAGCTAAGAAAGAGGAGGGACAGGAAGAGATGGAGAGAATCAGAAAACTTCTGATGAGCAAGGAATTGGAAGAGGGAAACTTTATGGCAAGTTCTGGCGCGCATTTTGCTCTTAAGAGAATGATTGATGAGCAAGAGGAAGAGCCTGAGGAGCCAGATGTCCAAGAGCCTGGAAGTGTATGTCCATAAAGACGGCATTACAGACATAGAATAGAGAACAAGCGCCCAGGGTGTCAAAGCCTTGGGCGCTTTTTCGTTGGGTAAATGCTTGACACAGCCCTCTTTTTACTGTATAATTACTTATGATAATGACAGTTATAGTAAGCTAAACGAAGGGGGCAAGAAATGAACACAAAGGCACTGACAACCAAAGCACAGAATGATATACAGCCAGTTATTGACCTGGTACTCGACAGCCTGACCAGTGAGCACAGCAAGCGAGCATACGGCAAGGCCCTGACCGACTTCTTGACCTGGCACACCGAACAGGGACGCCCCGCACTGAGCAAGGCACTTGTTCAACGTTACAAGGTGGTACTAGAGGAAAGCGGTCTTTCCCCTTCTACTGTCAACCTTCGCTTGTCGGCAATTCGCAAACTGGCTGTAGAGGCAGCGGATAATGGAATGGTAGACCAGGCCCTTGCCAATGGTATCAAAGCGGTGAAAGGTGTCAAGACGACTGGCGTTAGGGTTGGCAACTGGTTGACCAAAGACCAGGCCCAAGCCCTCTTGAACGCTCCCAACGTTGAAACCCTCAAGGGGTTGCGAGATAGAGCGATCCTGGCCGTTATGATTGGCTGTGGGTTACGCAGGGATGAGACCGCAAAACTGAGCTTTGACCACGTTGCTCAACGAGATGGGCGGTGGGTTATCGTTGACCTGGTGGGCAAGGGGCAACGAGTGAGAACCGTCCCAATGCCAAGTTGGGCGAAAGCGGCGCTTGACGAATGGACAGAAGCGGCGACCCTCACCGATGGGCGCATATTCCGCAGGGTACGCAAGGGTGGTTATATAGCTGGTGATTCTATGACACCCCAGGCAATAGCCGACGTTGTAAAATTCTATGGCAACTTGCACGGGTTTGATAACCTTGCAGCCCACGACTTGCGCCGAACGTTTGCAAAACTGGCCCACAAGGGGGGCGCTGGTCTCGATCAAATCCAATTGTCACTTGGACACGCGAGCATAAAAACCACAGAGCGTTACTTGGGAGTTGAGCAGGACTTGGTAGAGGCCCCTTGTGATGTTTTAGGGTTACGGTTGGGAGAGTGACCAGGATGGACGCAAAAGACATTGTCATAGCGATGGATTCATTTATAGCTCGCGGATTCCCACACGACCTAATTAGAGCCGAGGTGGAAGAAAAACGAACGGCAACGGAATACCGATTCTATAACGATGAGGATACACACATCGGTACTGTACTGGTTATGGGTGACGGTTTGGTATCCATAACTAGTTGTGAGGCGGGCAGGGGTATAGAGGGAGATATAGCGGACAATATAATATGGCTGCCCACATTTCCCACAGCCGGAACTTGTGGATTATGGACATATTTAGAAACCCATTTGCTAACAAGATTACCCGTCCAGGATAAAGAGATCGGCGTTGGTGATAGAGCCGCGGGACGCCCAAGTAATCCTGACGATGATTGGGCATATCAGGAAGTCAAAAGCGGGCGCGATCAAATAGAGGTTTACAAGGAATGGTTGCAACGGATTCCTGAGAGCCGGAAAGAGGATTTGGCCGATCCATTAGACAGTTTTAAAAAGGCGATGCGTTACAGGAAAAAAAAGGAGAAAAGGGAATAATCTCTATTTTCTCGCTTCCAGTTTTGGTAAGATAAGCTTAGATTGAAGTCTAAGCTTATTTTTTTGGGAGGGACACAATGACGGATGGGGTATTGATTCGATTTAGACTTATTGGAGATGAAGCGCAGGCGATGAACAAATTATCTGTTCAAGAGTCACGCAGACCACGCGACCAAGTACGGCACATTCTACGCCAAGAACTAGAGCGACGCGGGTTACTACCTAAAGAGGTCAAGGCAACCCAATCCCAGGCGGTGACAAAATGACCACAGCCGAACTAGACCAGGAAACCCGCGACGCACTAACTCGAATTATCTTGAGAGCGGCACGACGTGGGCGCAAGATTCGAGAGGCACAAGAAACCGCCCAGGATAGCAAAGCCAGGGATGACAACGAGGTGCAGCATGATCAATAAAAAAAAGGCGATGTTTACGGCATCGCCAGGAGGTTGACGAACACGGGTTTTCGTTTTCGTCTATTTTATTGTACCAGAAAAGCAGCGACATTACAAGGAAAAGGATTAGACAATGAGTGACAGTGATGAGAAGAAATGGTTTAGAAACTACGGTATACATATTCGTAACACTCCAGACAAGATCATGTCAATCGAGAAAACAATTGCGCGAGTGATGAACGTGCAAGATAAAAACAGGACGGATGCAATCTGTAAAATATTCGATGCTGGCTGTAAAGTGTTAAAAGATGATCCACAATTTGGAACAGTGGAATTACAGACGAGCGTTAAAAAAGCCGAGTTTGAAGAACTGGTAAATTTACGGGCATCACAAAAAAAGCAGATTGCGAAAGCGTACCGAGTACTTGAGCCGGAAGAAATCCAAGGAATTGCAGATCAAGTCGGCATAGACATCAGTGAAGTAAATATATACACTCTCCCCTTGTCATTGTTCGATAATTACAAGAACTGGATTATTTCATACCTGGCAGATGGAGAGGTAAAGAGCATTGATGATGTTAGAGACTCGGCTGTACACGATAAGATTTTACCAAGTCCGACATCTTCACCAGAACAATTTAAAAGAGAGTTTCAAAATTTTAAACAGGCAGCAAGTGAACTTGGCGTAAGTGGTAAGCATACTCGGCGTGGAGAATGGCAGAAAGTAAGTAAGTGAACTGCCAATACTCTCTTGTCTTTGATATGCAATTCACTTACTTACTTATTATCGGGAGGATATAACGTGAATACTTTACAAAGAGAACTGGCGGGAGCAGCAAGCGAAACAGAGCGAAAGATAATCACTCTTGGACACTATACAGATATTAGCTATGAGGCAATTAGAAAAGCCAACATGGTCAAGTTTACACAAGAAGAACTTTCAGACGGAGCCGTTCAATACCTACTGGCCCTTGAAGTTAAAAATCTGATTACTTGGGTTGATGTGGCGTTGGAAACGACGGCAAGTATATTAACGATTATCGGACATCCAGCAAGTAAAGAGATTGAAAGTATTATCTCTGAATTGACTTCTGTGAGAGAGTATATAGAGGATACAATAAAATGAACAGTCTACAATCAACTGCGCGAACCTGGTACGGCAAGAAGGTCGGGATCATACCAGTCAAACGGATGAGCAAACAAGCAGCAATCAAGTGGAAACATCTACAATCGAGTAGAGCACCATGGCCGATAGTCAAAAAGTGGTTCTCCAATGATGCACAGAATATCGGGATTATGTGTGGTGCGGTGTCTGGAAATCTGGCTGTACTGGATTTTGACGAATTGGAAGTATACCAGGATTGGCGAGAGGTACACAAGTATCATTTGGCAAATAGTTACAGTGTCGAGACAGCAAGAGGTATGCACGTATACTTGTACGTAGATGATCTGCCTGATGCTACATTCAAAATCCCTGGTGTAGACGTGAAGTGCAGTGGTTATGTTTTGGGAGCCGGTTCTGTGCATCCTTGCGGTGTAGATTATACTGCGATTGGTGGTGATATATTGAGAGTCACTTGTCTTGATTTGGCACTTGTTGGGTTGAAAAGGCCGAAACTAGCCGAAAATGAGGAAGGAGAGCATACGGCGGTACACGTGATTCCCCCCCCATTTTCGGCCATTTCGGCCACTTCTAATAATACATACCAAGTGAAACTCTACCCAGGAATCATACACGACATTAAATCCAGATTGTCAATCTTGGATGCAGTATCTTGGTATACTAAAATGTCCAGTGAACCTGGCAATGCTGGTTATCATTGGGGAACCTGTCCAGCGCATCAGGATGAGAAACCTAGCTTTTCAGTGAGTGTGAAAAATGGTAGGTGTCACTGTTGGTCAGCGGGTTGCAGACTACATACCCAGGATGGACTGGACGTTATTGATTTTGTGTCCAGGATGGAGAGTATCAGAGAAAGGCAAGCAATGATTTTACTTGGTAAGCAGTTGGGGTTATTAGATGATAATGGGAGGATTGAGCATACATAAAAATTACACATTTCTACACATAATAAACAATATAATCATCTGAAAAAAGGAGAAGGGCCCAGTGACCAAGAAAACGAAAACCAAAACCAAGCGGCAACGTTTCAATGATGCGGTCCGACGGCGACGTATACGGCGTAAAATCCGCGCAATTATGAAACGGCGCAAGGAGCAAGGCAAATGAGTATCAAACGAGTTGAACTACAAATTGCAGACGTAGACAAAAAGCGTCATGATTTGCTCCTACTCGAAACATCTCGACGGCGTGAATTAGTTCAGGCAAAAAGTATTGTTACTTCTGTATCATCTTCTATGGAACCTGATGTGCTATCAAATGCGATTGGCACCATGACGGCGTTGGAGCTAATCATAGCAGCCATTAAAATGGAACTGGAATCGTTGTCAAATAAACGCCGGCATCTCGCATCTCGATTATCTGAACTCAATTCACGTCTTGTGAGTGCAAAGTCAAGCCTAGACGTGTACTCGGCTGATGTGTCCAGACGTAGAGACAAACGTGATTTTAATTCAGTAGCAGCAGCAAAGGAGATTACACGATTGAAAGGAGTGGTAACTGGAATTACAGGATAATGCACTTTATGATCTGGCTTTAGCTGTACTGCGGTTGGCGGTGAGAGATTCACGCAGTACAGCTAAAGAGGGACGAATTGCAGCGAGAGCTATTTATTGGCTTGAGTCTGATAGTGAACGTCTGCAATTCTTTTGTGATGTGCTCTCCCTGGAACTTGACGCGATTCGACGAGGGTTACGCACAGACTGAACTTTTACAATTGCACAGCCCAAACTTTGGGTATTGACTTCTTGGTATGAATTTGGTATAATTGATTTGTGGACACAGAAAGTACACAAAGCAAAACGAGTGAAACAATAGTGAAGTGTAGACTTCCGCTTGAACTAAAGCGCAAAGCGCAGAAGAAAGCAAGGGCAGAAGATTTGACACTCTCTCAAGTTTTGCGGCGCTTTCTGAGAGAGTACACCAGGGAGGAAACCGAGGAAACGTAACCCAAAAGTAAAACGGGCTGTGCAAGTGTTAGAGCACTCACACAGCCCTCACCAACCGCTGGCGTAGACAGCGAACTGGCTAAACCTATTTTACCACAAGCCACAAGCTAAAGCAATTCTTACGGCCTACTCAGCGGGAATGTATCCGCAAAGAGTAGGCCGTTTTCTATTTTCAGGGAGGATATACAGATGAATATTATCAACACGTTCAGAGACACGGGAGACCAGATAGAATTATTACTCACTGACATTGTAGCCAAAATTGCACCTTGGTTTGCTCCACTACCTACTGCTTTCTTAATAGGTCGGGCAACGGTTGAGCACCTACACTGGCCTGGATGGGTGGGAATCGTTGCGGCTGTAATCGTTGAATCGTTGGGACTGGCGACAACAGCGACGGCATTAGAATTGAGGCAGTATAACCAGGAAAAACGGAAATCAGACCCACACGCACCTTTTATACTAGCGGCTGTGCTAGTCGGTGTATATCTAGTTGTGGCAGTAGGTCTCACCGTTGCATTGGATATTGTCCCATCATTGGCGCTATATTCTCCCGCTGTTTTTCCTCTACTGAGTTTGTGCGGTGTAACTATATTGGCTCTCCGGTCTGACCATAGGCGACGCATCACAATGATTGCAGATGATAAATCACGACGCAGGGAGAAGCGAAAAGTGAGAATTGACGAAAAAAAGCGGAACGTACCGCCTATACCACAGATGAGACAATCGAGCGAGCAAAAGCGATTCTAGCCAAAAATCCCGACATTTCCGGGAGCGCATTGGGTAGAGAGCTTGGAAAATCTGAACGACTAGGACGACGATTGAAAAAAGAGCTTGCAGTATCCAATAATGGAAAAGGGGTGTGATATGAATAGAGATAGACTTTTATCATCTTGGGCAAATCATCTAGCCAATGCAGCCAGAAATGGAGCACTGACCGGGAAGGCTTGCAATATATCCAAGGTCGAGACCATATCAGGCCCACGTGCAGGAGCGCTTGAAATATTCGCGGGATTGGAGAGCGGGCGATTATTGCGAGCGTTGAGCAAAAATGATTGTGCAAATCTCCGTCAATTTGTGCCTTGGCAATTTGCTGGTGATCCTCAAGCGTTTATGTCGGGGCGATACGTCAGAGTAGAGGCAGGATGGTCAAGTGATCTGGCCGATTCAATCATCAGACTTGGGGACATTTCCAATAATCCGGGCGGTGCTGGTCGTTGGGTTGCTGGTGTCAACGAGTGCGGGCAAACTATCATACCAGGGTTATCGGACAAAACTCCTCATTTTCTGGTAAGCGGTGCAACTGGCAGTGGTAAAAGCGTTGCGCTACAATCTGCTATCCTCCAATTGAGTCAAGACACCGATAACCAAATCGTTCTTGTTGATGGTAAACAGGGGGAATCATTGAAACCTCTTGAACGATTGCCAAACGTTCTTGGACCCTGCGCGGTAGAAGGTCCACAAGTCAGAGGTGCGTTAGGATGGGCGGTTGGAGAAATGAAACGGCGATATACTGACGATTACAAAGAAGGTAGAATCATTCTAGTTGTGGATGAATTCCAAGAGCTTGTGCAGGATGCGGTTATCGTTGACTTGTTGCGTAAACTCGTTGCGCAAGGTCGAGCCGCACAAGTTCACACCCTACTTGCTACCCAACACCCAACAGTATCAGCCTTTGGTGATTCTAGCATTAGACGCAACCTAATTGGAAAGGTGGCACTTCACGTTCTGGACGCTGATGCAAGCCGGGTTGCTGTGGGTGGCTCAAGTCCAAGGGCTGATTATCTTTTGGGTGCTGGTGATTCTTATACCATCGCGCCGGGTAACGTTCATCGGGTGCAATTGGCCTATGTTAATGAGCAAGAAATCACGGCAGCGATGCAACCGGGACACGATTGGCAGTATAGCCGATGGCCTGACCACGAACCGGAAAACATCGGACAGGATTTGCCCAAGTCACAATTTCAATTCACAGGTGATGAACTTGGCGTTGCTATCGTGAGTGCGGCAGAGAGTGAAGGTAGAACACGTTTCACTAATCGTATGGCTGATGCTGGATTTGGGAAACCTGGTTACCATCGGCAAAAACGGTTGAGGGAGTTGGGCAAGGGTGCGGTTAATTGGATGACTGATAACGGGTATGCAATTTGCAAACAATCGGCTGTACAAGATGACTATAACGAGGTTTTGGAGATTTGGTAGGCTACCTACCTACCCACAAGCACACTCTCACCCTATGAAAACAGGCCAAAACAGCCAGAAACTAGCACAGAGAGTGTATAGGTGGGTAGGTAGGCAGGGAAAAATGGAGGTGATCATGATGAAAGGGAAAATCTTTAGCATTATCGGTGTAGTGGTTTTTGTGATCTTGGTCGGGGCGTTGGCCTGGTGGCTTATGCTCCAAGTTCCACCTAATGCTGCTAGACTGTGGGCGCTATTGGTTACAGTGTCATTACCATTCATAGCGTGGGGCGCTTGGTGGTTTGGAAATGTAGAGGCACGTGGGAAACTGGCGGGATTTGACACAGCAATTGACCGAACCTTCGCGGGATTATCAAAAGCGGCTGGATTGAATGTGACCCACACGCGAGCGATGCGAACAAATCAAGTGTTACCTCAACAGACAGTCATACTTCCAGACGTGGAAATTATCCAGAGACGGTTACCATCTGGCAGTGATATTGTAGAGTTATAGGGAGGATAGAAAAATGAAACGAGCAGTATTGAGCGCAAGAGTCAGTACAGATGAACAGGCCGAAAAAGGTTACAGTCTACCAAGTCAACTTGAGGCTTGCAGAAAATATGCAGAGCTACACGGATTCTCTGTTGTGGGTGAGTTTACCGACGATATAAGCGGTGTGATCCCAATTGCCGAGCGTCCAGGCGGGAGACAAGTCCAGGCGATGGTAGACAGCAAGGCAACCGATGCTGTCATTGTGTACCGCGTTGACAGAATGGCACGTGATACTGTAGAGCTATTGATAACAACACGGGCTTGGTTGCGCGCCGGCATCGAATTACATTTTTGTGATATGGGCAAGGTAAAGTCTGAAAATGACATTTTGCTTGTTATCCGGGGGTGGGCTGGCAATGATGAACGCGAGAAAATCAGGGAGCGCACCAAGCGCGGGAAAGATGCAAAGGCACGGAATGGGCTTGTCGTTTCAGCCACAACGACGCCTTATGGTTACACTTTCAACGGTGGACACATCATGCCAAACGAGCAGGCGCAAATCGTCAAAGATATTTTTACTTGGTACGTTCACGGCAATGGCGACGGTGAGAGGTTGAGTATAAACGCGATAGCAAAGAAACTCAGCAAAATGCGTGTTACTACCCCAGGGGAATTGAAAGGAGGGGGAAAGCGCAGGCGTAGCAGTGGAGTATGGAACACGGCGACAATCTACAAGATTTTGAGAAACCGTACATACTGTGGTGTATGGGAGTGGGGCGCGCAGCGATGGCGAGACGGAACCCCAAAAACTCAACCCGCTGGCGACGCAATAACAGTACAAGTACCGTCAATTGTAGACGCTACCTTGTGGAAAGCGGCGCAAGAACGACGCGAGCGCAACAAGAGAATGTCAAAGCGCAATGTGAAGCACAATTATCTTTTGCGTGGGCGCGTGTACTGTTGTGGTTATTCGATGGTTGGGAATTGTTCACACGGGAATTTGTCATATCGTTGCAACCACTATCACATTAAACGATTCGAGAAGGGAAAAGGGTGTAGAAGATATATCCGTTGTGATGTACTCGATCCCATTGTGTGGGGGTACGTGTTAGACATTGCAACCAATCTCGAAACATTCCGCGAGCTTTTGCTAGAATCGCAACAGCAAGAACTTGACGCCTTGCAACCAAAGAGGGAACGCCTATTATCCGTAGAGGATTTGATACAACAAGCTGAAGCAGAAGCGGGCAAGTTTGCCCTGGCCCTAGTCAACGCCCAAGGTGTAGTGGGTGATATGCTCAAGAAGCAAATTGACGATGTAAATGCCCGTCACGTTGCAATGTGCACTGAACACGATACACTCACAGCAGAAATTGAACAAGGCGCGTTGACCGATGAACAGATAGCGGTGATCCTGGCAATGTTCAACCAGGATGTGATAGCAGGCTTGCAGAACGCGACCTTTGAAGATAAACAACGAACACTTGATGATTTGAGAGTTGTGGTGTATATTACGGGAGGAAATGCGAGAGTTACGTGTAGGATACCTAGGACTGACAGTGTTATTGCATTAACTCATTCTCTATCGCGTTATAATCGCCGCGTATGAATAAAATTGAACGTTTTGAAGCACTGGCTGAACGGTTGGTAGAAGGCACCTTTGCGCGCCTTTTCGCCGGACGGATTCGTCCGTTAGAGGTCGTCACACACCTGATGCGGGCCATAGAAGATCACCAGGTGCTGTCCCCTGACGGCACGCCACAAGCCCCCACCCACTATTGGGTCTACCTGCACCCGGACGACTGGGCAGCGATGACGGTCGAGCAGCGGACATTGGAGGCAGAACTGGCCCGCCACGTGACCGAACTGGCCGCTCAGACCGGCCTAATGCTAGAGATCGTGCCCGCCGTGCACATCTTGCCCGACGAGGACGTAACTCCCCACGAGGTACGCATCGATGCGCGCTGGATGTCAAAAAATGCCGGCGCAGAAACCGGCACGGAAGGCACACGCGAGATGGCGCCTGGCGAAGAGGATGCCGAGGGAGAGGCAGACGCAGTGCCACCCGGTCGCCCGTTCTTGATCTTGGAAGGTCAGCGCCACGTGAATCTTCTCCATCCCGTGATGTCCATCGGGCGTGCATTAGACAATGCCATCATTCTCGAAGACACACGTGTATCCCGCCAGCACGCGCAGCTTCGCCGGAGATACGGTCGCTACGTGCTGTACGACTTGGGGAGTTCCGGTGGCACGCAGATCAACGGTTACCCGATCGAAGAGTGCGTATTGCACTCGGGCGACGTCATCTCCTTTGCCGGTGTCCAGGTCATCTATGGCGAAGATCCCCCCACCCCCATCCCGCTGCCGGGCGATGGAGACACCCCGTCGCTTGCCTATGCGAGCGGAGAGGAGCTTGAGCCTGACTACTAGGAAACAGCCTTTTTGGAAAAATCCAACCCCCCGCCCTCGCTGTTTCTCGCAAAATGAAGGACGCCAAAGGGGTTTTGAACGCTAGCAATGGATATTCTGCTGCTCGTTCTGCGTATCCTGCTTGCCCTCTTGCTCTACGCTTTCCTGGCTGCTATCCTGTGGATGCTGTGGCGCGACCTACGCCAGACGACCGCTGCCACAGAGGTCACCCGGCCCGGCGGGCGGCTGGTCATCCTGCACACGCCGGACGAGACCATGGACGTGGGCACAGCCTTTCCGTTGCAGCCCGTCACCTCTATTGGACGCTCGCCCGTCAACACCATCCCCCTGCCCGACACATTTGCCTCCGGGCAGCACACCCTGCTGAGCTGGCGGGCGGGCCAGTGGTGGGTGGAGGATCAAAACAGCCGCAATGGCACGCTGCTCAATGATGCGCGCATCAACAGCCCCACCGTCGTCAGTGCTGGAGACATCATTGGCGTGGGCCGCACAAAACTAAAACTGGAGTTAGAATAATGGATTTGAGATTACGTGACAAAATCGCACTGGTGACCGCCGGGAGCAAGGGGCTGGGCCGGGCCGTCGCGCTCCGTCTGGCCCAGGAGGGCGCCCACGTCGTCATCTGTGCTCGCAACGAAACTCCCTTGCGTGAGGCCGCCGCCGAGATCGAGGCCGCGACGGACCGCCAGGTACTCACTCTCCCCGCCGACGTCTCTGATCCGGATATGGCGGATTTGTTGGTACAGGCCACCCTCGAGCGATTCGGGCGGATCGACGTCCTCGTCATCAACGCCGGGGGTCCGCCTCCGGGGCAGTTTCTCGACCTCACCCCCGCCGACTGGGAAGCCGCCGCACAACTGACCCTGATGAGCGCCGTGCGCCTCTGCTACGCCGCCGCGCCGCCGATGAAGGACCAGGGCACGGGTTCCATCCTGGCTGTGACCTCGATCACCGTCAAGCAGCCGCTGCCCAACCTGATCCTCTCCAACAGCCTACGCTTGGGCGTAACGGGACTGGTCAAGACGCTGGCCGACGAGTTAGCCCCCTTTGGCGTTCGTGTCAACGGGATCTGCCCCGGCTGGACGCGCACCTCACGAGTGGATCAACTCTTGCAAGACCGAGCCGAGCGCAACAACACCACACCGGATAAAGAGGCGGTCAAAATCGCCGCTGCCATCCCGATGGGCCGGATGGGCACGCCAAGAGAGTTTGCCGCCGCCGCTGCGTTCCTCGTCTCGCCCGCCGCGTCCTATATCACCGGCGTCAGCCTGCTCGTGGACGGAGGGATGTACCGGGGGGCGACGTGAGCGAATGGCCGAATGGCCGAATAGCCGAATGGGCGCGTTTGGCGAGCCTGTTGCTCGTTGGCTGTCTGACCCTCGGCATCTTTGCCACTAATGCCTACAGCTTTACCAATGGTCAGGGCGGCGTCCCGCTGGACGACGCCTGGATTCACTTTCAGTTCGCCCGCAACCTGGCCCAGGGCGACGGTCTTTCCTTCAACCCCGGCGAGCCTACGTCTGGCTCCACATCACCCTTGTGGACGCTGCTCCTGACCGTCATCTATCTGATGGGCGGCGACTTTCCCATAGCCGGACAATTATTAAGCGGGGCCTGCTTCCTAGCGACGCTGGCAGCGACCTACGCGCTGAGCAAACGGCTCACGGATGATGGTTGGGTCGCCTGGCTGGCCGGCATCGTCGTTGCTGTCAACGGGCGGATGGTTTGGGCCGGGCTGTCGGCGCTGGAGACGTGCCTGTTCGCCGCGTTGAGCCTGCTGGCGATCAACGCTCATCTGGACGATCGGGCCGCTTGCCGTTATCGGCTGCGCACAGCAGCATTGTTCGGGCTGGCGGCGCTCTCTCGCCCCGAAGGATATTTGCTTTTTCTCCTCTCCCTGGCTAACTATATTTGGAATAATTTGCACATCACGCATCACATACCACGCGCTATGCGTCATATATCTCGTTTGGCAATTTTCATCACACGTATCACGTATCACATATCTTCCATTTTTCTCCCCACAGCCCTTTTTGCTGTCATCGTCTTCCCTTACCTCATATTTTCTCTGCGCACCAGTGGGCATCTGCTCCCCAACACCTACCACGCCAAGACCGTCGTGGCTTTTAGTTTCGATTTGGATTTTGTGAGCGTGGCGGCGCGCTATCTAATATTGGACAATCCGCTCATGCTGCCCCTTTACGTTTTAGGAATCGGTATGCTGCTCCAACGGGCAACCTTGTTGAGCCTGTGGAGCGCGGGTCTGCCGCTAGTCTATGCCTTTCTCGTCGATTACACAATGCTGTACCAACACGGGCGCTATCTGATGCCCCTCATCTCTTGCAACGTTATCGTCAGCGTCGTGGGCTTGTTGGAAGCGCGGCGGCTGGCACGTAAACGTGGGTGGCGTTGGCGCGGCTCTCCAGCGATACTGGCAGTCTTGGTCAGTTTGCTCATCATCGCCGGGACTGCCTGGCGGCTGCCAACGATGGTCAACCTCTACGCCTGGAACGTGGATAATATCAACCAAATGCACGTCGCCCTGGGTCGGTGGGCGGCTGAAAACACACCACCCGGCGCTACCCTGGCCCTGAACGACATTGGCGCAATCGCATATTTTTCCGAGCGGCCTGTGATAGACCTGGCGGGCCTGATCACGCCAGAGGTCGTCCCCATTCTGCACAGCCCCAATCGAGACGCGCTGCTGGTCAATTTTATGGCCGAGCGTGACGTGGCATACGCCATCATCCTCCCCGACTGGTTCCCCGATCTGGCCGCCCGCGACGACGTATTGAAAGAAGTGCACCGGGTGACGTTGGAGCGAAACACCATCGTCGGTGGGGAAACGATGGTAGTGTATCAGGCCGATTGGCGGAGATAACGCGGCTGGGGTAAAATAGGGTCCAACGAACGCAACCCGCAAACCCAATCAATGAAGGAGAATTGCAATGACCGAAAATCCTATTCGTATCGGCGTCATCGGCGGCAGCGGCCTCTACCAGATGAAGGGCCTGACCGACGTCGAGGAACGCACCATCACCACCCCCTTTGGCGATCCGTCTGGCCCCATCGTCATCGGTACGTTGGAGGGCGCGCGCGTCGCTTTTGTGGCCCGGCACGGGCAGGGCCACCGCCTGATGCCCACCGAGGTCAATTACCGGGCCAATATCTTTGCTCTCAAGAGCCTGGGCGTCGAGCACGCCATCTCGATCTCGGCCTGCGGTTCCCTGCGAGAGCATATGCCACCCGGTGAGGTCGTCGTCCCCGACCAGTTGTTCGATTTCACCAAAAAGCGGACCTACACTTTTTTCGGCGATGGCCTGGTGTCTCACATTGGCGTGGCGGATCCGTTCTGCGCGCATCTGTCTGCCCTCATCAGCGACGCGGTGGAAGAATCTGGCGGGACCGTGCACCGGGGCGGTCGTTTCATCACCATCGAAGGACCGCGTTTCTCCACCAGGGGGGAGAGCCACACCTTTCGCGCCTGGGGGATGGACATCATCGGCATGACGGCTTCGCCCGAGGCATTCCTGGCCCGCGAGGCCGAAATGTGCTACGCGACAATGGCCCACGTCACTGATTACGATGTCTGGCACGAGACGGAGGAGCCGGTCACTGTCGAGGCGTTGCTGGCGACGTTGGCTGCCAACACCGAGTTGGCCCAAAACGCGCTGCGTGGGGTGGTCGCTAAATTGGCTGCCGTGGAGCGAGACTGCGAGTGTGGTTCGACGCTGGCGATGGCCCTCATCACCCAACGCGATCTGATCCCGGCAGAGACCAAAGAAAAACTAGCGCCTCTCGTGGGAAAATATTTGGAATAGCTTGACGCAATTGGCATCATGATTTGCGCAATGTCACTTGTATTCACCTTTTGAGTTGGGCAGAAATTTGCTACCGGACACTTTTCACATACGAGCGGGATATGTTAATTTTTTGCCACGAATTGCACGAATTTTCACAAATTCCCCCCCACATTCGGTGCAACCTACGGTTGCCTTAATTCGTGCAATTCGTGGCTAAAGAAAAAAGTGTCCGGTAGTGAAGGCAGAAAAACAATG
>JAAEPW010001018.1 GCA_024232355.1 Chloroflexota bacterium
GTGGCGATTGAACTGGGCGACAAGCTGATCAAGATCGTGGCCCCTGCCCGCCCCAAGGTCCGGTCCGAGGAAAACGTTCACCTGGCGTTCAAACAAGAGGCGATGAGCTTTTTCGACAAAGAGACCGGGTTGCGGATTTAGGCAGTCATTCAAGCACTCCCACCGGGTCAAAAGACCCGGTGGTTTCTCCATATAGATATTCGATGCGAATGACAAATATGAACCTTGAGCAGTTCCTGTTTCTATGGATTGTAATTGCTGTTGTTATCACAAGTTGTGCTAACGCCACACTTACCCTGGAAGCAACCTCGACGCCAGAATCGACCACATACTGGCCCACCAATGGTTGGCGAACCTCCCCCCCCGAGGAACAGGGAGTGAATTCAGAGTTGTTGGTACAAATGATCGAGTACATTAAAAAAGAAAAGCTCCATATCCACAGTGTGCTAGTCATTCGTAACGGCTATATTGTAATGGAAGCATATTTTTATCCCTTTCAACCCGACAACAAACGCTCAATTCAAGCGTGCACCAAAAGCTTTGCTTCTGCGTTAGTGGGCATCGCCATAGATAAAGGCTACATTGATGGAATAAATAGCCAGGTCTTGGATTTTTTCCCTGATCGGACTTTGGCCAATAGTGATCCACTCAAGGATACCATAACACTGAAACACCTTCTTTCGATGACGTCCGGTTTGGACTGGGCAGAACGACGGATTCCCTACAGCCGTCCTAGCAACTATAACACACAGATGGAGCAGAGTGAGGACTGGGTTCAATTTGTACTCGACAGACCAATGAACGAGGAACCAGGGATTCTGTTCAACTATAACTCGGGCGGTTCGCACCTTTTATCTGCAATCGTACAACAAAGCACCGGGATGAGCACCTTGGCTTTTGCCCAAAGGCATCTCTTTGAACCACTTGGCATTTCTGACGTGGTTTGGGACTTGGATCCGAATGGCATCCCTGTCGGGGGCAGCGGCCTCCACATAACACCGCGAGATATGGCCAAATTGGGCTATCTGTATTTGAATGACGGTATCTGGGATGGACAACATATCGTCTCGTCCAATTGGGTTGCAGCATCGGTCTCAAAACAGGCCGAGAGCGACTCGGGACCGAATTACGGCTACCAATGGTGGATCTATAGAGAGTCTGACATTCCTGTGTGGAGAGATATTGCTTCACGTGATCTCTTTTCGCACCCGGGCACTAGCACTCAAATTGCCTATAGATGGGAACAGGAGAACCCAAATGGGCATTCCTTTGCACCTGAAACAGATCCTCTACTATCTCCGTTCAACGCCTACGCTGCCGTGGGATATGGAGGGCAATACCTTTTTGCGGTCCCCAATTTGGACATAATAGCTGTCTTTACCGGGGGGCACGCAGAAGAGACACCTGCATCGCTAGTTAGACACCTGATCGCAGTTGCGGCCCAATCATCCACAGCACTGCCCGAAAATCCCACAGGTGTGGCGACCTTGGAATCTCTGATCGAAGAGGTCGAACAACAGCCAGAGCCACAGCCTGTACCGCCCCTGCCGGATATGGCACAAGTTATATCGGGAAAAAGGTATACGTTGGCAAACAACGTATATGATTGGCAGTCTTTTGTGTTGAGTTTTCAAGAGCAGGAGGCTCTGATCAACTTGTCGTTTGGCGACAATGCCTTAGAATTGCCCATAGGGCTAGATAATGTTTTTCGTATCATTCACGTAGGTCAACTTGGACCTCTATACGGCTCTATCGCGCTCAAAGGAGATTGGCAGGACAAAGACACTTTTCTCCTTCATATAAAATGTTTGAATGGGCCACATCATTTCGACTTTTATTTTGACTTTGATGGGGATAGAGTGGATATAAGAAGCAGAGATTTCGACGGATACGAGTGGATACGTGGCACACAACAAGATTGAAAACGTTTTGAGGAGAAAATGAAAACCATTGGCATTTTTCATTATCAGGTTGGCGGGACAGACGGAGTCTCACTAGAGATCGAAAAGTGGAAGCTCGTGTTGGAAGGGATGGGCCATAGCGTCCACCTCTGCGCGGGCGACCTGGGTATGGCCGAGGGCACGTTGATCGAGGAAATGTACCATCACCGCCCGGACGCCGAACGGCTTAACACGAACACATTCTGGAAACTGGACGACTATGCCGACGATGCGGCGTACAGAGCGGAATTGTTCAGTTTGGCCGATGCCGTCGAGCGTAAAATACGCGATTTCGTGGAGGAAAAGGGGATCGATTTCCTCATCCCGCAGAACGTCTGGTCGGTGGCGGCCAGCCCGCCGGTGGGCATCGCGCTGGCGCGGGTGATGCGCGACCTGGGGCTGCCAACGTTGGCCCACAAC
>JAAEPW010001019.1 GCA_024232355.1 Chloroflexota bacterium
CCTTAATTGAAGCGTCGATCCGCACAACCTTAGGTAGTATTTATCGGAATCTCGGAGATTATAAAAGATCAGAGAGACACCTGGAGCGGGCACTCAAACTCCGTCAAGAGCAACTTGGCGAAGAGGCCGAGTCATCATTGAACTCCATGAGTCACCTGGCCAGACTGTACCGGTTACAGGGACGTTACGACGAGGCGGAACCGCTATTTTTGAAACCGTTCGAGGTTCACCGTCGCGTGCTGGGGGAGGAACACTTCAAAACATTGGCCGCCATGAGCAACCTGGCTGTACTGTACCAGAGTCAGAGACGTTACGACCAGGTGGAACCGCTATATCTCAAAACACTTGAGATCCAACGTCGCGTGCTGGGGGAGGAACATTCGCACACGGCAAACACCATGAACAACCTGGCCGGATTGTACCGGATACAAGGACGTTACGACGAGGCGGAACCGCTGTATCTCAAGGCTCTGGAGAGCGTACGTCGGGCCTATGCGGAGGAAGATCCGTACCTGTTGTACTACACGCAAAACTTGGCCACACTGTACCGGTTACAGGGACGTTACGACCAGGCGGAATCTCTATATCTCAAGACGCTTGATATCCAGCGTCGCGTGCTGGGGGAGGAACATCCCGACACGTTGGTCGCCATGAACGGTCTGGCCATACTGTATCGGGAACAGGAACGTTATGACCAGGCGGAATCGCTACATATCAAGACGTTAGAGGTTCGCCGTCGCGTGCTGGGCGAGGAACATCCGGGCACGTTACGCGCCATGAATTTATTGGCCTGGATGTTGGCCACCTGTCCGGTGGCTGAGGTGCGCGATGGAACCAAAGCCGTCGAAAATGCCACCCAACTCTGTGAAGTGACCAACTGGGAAAATCACAGTTATCTCGACACTTTAGCCGCCGCTTATGCCGAAACAAAAGATTTTACCGCCGCCGTCA
>JAAEPW010001020.1 GCA_024232355.1 Chloroflexota bacterium
GCCTGCCACGAGTAGCAGAGCTGGCCCTCAAAAATCACCATCGCCGCCGCCTAGTAAGGTCGAGCAGGCGTCGTTGGGTGGAAAGGCAATTCACAAAACGCCGCCGCCATCTGTGGCTGGGCTGGCTAAACCGTCAACAGGACCTATATCGCCAAAGGTTCAAGCGGTCCTTGATGCAGCGCAGAAGCAACTGGATAAGCAAAAAAGCTGCTGAAGACAAGAAAAAGAAAAGGGAGGCTCACCGCCCGGGCATGGCACCGCCTGGAGTAGCCTCGGCTATGTCCACGGATGGGACGCCAAGTCCAGAGGAGTTGGAAGCAGTGCAAGAGGTACTGGACCAGATGGCGCATCTAGTTCCAGAGGGTTCACTGGCTATACGTGTTATCATGCCGCCGGATCTAGTGATTTCGCCATTGCCGACCTTACCGACAATGCCACAGCTGGACCCCCTGAAAGCGCCGCTGGCTATGCCGGATGATATCATGGACAGTGAAATGGCGCCGCCTGAGAAAGCTGCTGGTGTCGATGACATTGACATGACTGATAC
>JAAEPW010001021.1 GCA_024232355.1 Chloroflexota bacterium
ACAGTCGCTCTCGTTTGAACCGACCGTATTCGGAGTTGGTGCCGGCTTTGGTAGCTCAGGACGGGTGAATATGCAAACCCGCTCAGGCGGACCAGAGTGGACCGCCCTACTGGAGTCGATCAGTGACAACTCACTCGGTTCTGGTTTTGACCAGAATTGGTACATAGCATCGGTAGGCGGACCCGTGCCCGGACTAAGGAAGGCCTATATTTTCGGCTTGGTTGAGCGACGGTATTTTGGTGACCGGTCCCCGTCTTACGGAACCGAAAGATCTCTTGCCGGCAGCCCGACAGGTTTGCCCGGCAACTGGCTCAAAGGCTGGTCGTACAACGCTCGTTTTGATTACAATATCAACGACAACCTGATACTGACCGCCACCGCCGATGCCTCAATCGACGAGTGGAGCCGCTACATTCACAATTACTACTACAATTGGAAGCATCTACCCTACTACCAAGACAAGAACCTGGCGTTAGGTGCCAAACTGGAGCACCACCTCACGCCCACCTTTGACCTATCGCTCAGAGTCTCGCTGTTCAAGACCGAGCACTTCGGTGGCGACGGTATACAGAGAGAAAACATCACCGACTATGTCCGCCCGTACGCCAACCCCGAATTGGACCCGTACCAACTTTTCTACAGTTGGGATGACGAGGACGGCGTCACCGCCGACTACGACGAATCCAGCTACTGGAATGACTACGAGAAACAGAAGAGTTCGCGCTTGAATATCGGGCTGGAGGCGATCAAGAGGCTGGGGCGTTCACATTCCTTGAAGACAGGCTTAGAGTGGCAACGACACGCTCTGAGAGCTTTCCGTAATCTAAACCCAGCCAACACCCAGGGAATCACTGCTCGCTATATCTCCTACATTGGGTATGACACTCTCGGCAACGAAACAGACGATGGCGGCACCGAGTGGGGTAACGAGGTGAGACACCCCACCAATCTTGCCTTCTATCTCGAAGATCGCATTCAGTTCGGCGGTCTGACGGCAACAGCGGGTATCCGTTTTGAACTTTATGATTCTGATGCTCGAACAGTCAAGGACGTTAAGAATCCGTTTGATCCTGACGGATCGGGCGACTACGAAATGGACCTGGAGGACACCAAGGCCGCTCCTTCACACAGTCGTTGGTCGCCAAGAGTATCATTGGTCTACGCCACACCGGTAGGCGTGAAGTTGCATGGTGGCATAGCCGTTCACAACATCAATCCCGGTTTCAGCCAGATTCATTCTGATTGGCACTTCTTCGAAGCACGGGTGGGCGCGGGTTCCTACTACCCCCACGCCAACGGCGAACTCAGCCCGATCAAATCCACCAACTACGAAGCCGGTATCGGATACGCCTACCCCGGTCTGCTATCGATTGACGCTACTCTCTTTCGTCGCAACACCAACGAAAGAATCAGAATCCACTTTCAGAGTTCGGTCATACCGTTTGGGTACGATCATTACGCTAACTATGATCTTGCCGAAGTAACCGGATTCGACCTGTCACTTGAGGTGACTCCCATATCAATGGCTAGTTTTCGAGTGAACTACACCCGCACGAGATCATCCAGCACTGGAGTCTATGCAACAAGTACGTACAATATCGCATGGAAGAATCCAGCAGGAATACCGCTCCGCACTTACCCGACGCATCTCGATCGGAACCGCGAACTGACGACCTCCATACAGATCCACACACCCGAAGCCTTCGGCCCCAAGCTGGCCGGTTTCAACCCATTTGAGAGATTCAACTTGACGGTCGTTGCACAACAATCTACTGGCCTCTCATACACGCCGACAGACATTGCTAATGAAATCGGAACGCGTTCGTTTAGCATCTATCCGATTGGGCCTGTCAACTCCGCAAAGGGTCCGTTAATTAGGTACATTGACCTGAGGCTGGAGCGGACATTCGCGACGGGCTCATTTCAAATCACGCCGTTCCTGTGGATCAAGAATCTTCGAGATCGCTCCAATATTATTTACGTATATTCCGGCACGGGGTGTGCAAACGAAACGGGTTATCTCGAAACCCCGGAGGGGCAGGGTAGAATCAACAACGACGAGCAAAATGTACCGAGAATCAGGCCCGGTTTTGAGGAGCGTTACAAATTACTGGAACGCAACCCGCTCAATTACGCCAACCCGCGTCAGGTCATGTTCGGCATGCGAATCACATTCTGACCCGCACAGAAAAATGCCGCCGGGTCCACATAGAACCCGACGGCACACAGTCTCCCCCAACCCTATCCCTTACCGCTTGTAGTTGCCGTAGACACCCTTCTTCCTGCAACCCAACTCGGTGTGTCGGTCAGACAGGTTGCCGGCA
>JAAEPW010001022.1 GCA_024232355.1 Chloroflexota bacterium
ACCTTGTCGCTATCGGCATCAAGGTAAAAGGTGAACTCGATGAACTTGTACTGCTCGTGACCATAGGCATCAAGGCTTTGCCACTTGTCCTGGTCCCAGTAGTCCGCGTCGCCGTTCTCCCAGCCAGTCCAGCCAAGAGCGCTGATGCGGTCGTTGTCATCCACCAGAGGGGTGGTGCCAGCCTGTCCCTCAAGAAGAGTGAGGGCAGGAGCGTTGTTCAGGTCGGGGTCCAGGAACCAATCCAGCAAGGCATCAAGATAATCACTGGGATCATCGGCAGCGGCATCGGTCATGTCCGAGTACTGCAGGCCAGATGAAACCACACGATAGCCAGTGGTGGGGTTCTCGATGTAGGCACCAACGAAGCGGTTGCGGGGTGCTTCCTCCATGTACATGACACGGAAAGCGTCCTGCAGTGGGTTGATGCGTTCACGTACGGTGACGGAGGGACCGTGACCCAGCTGGATGCCCTCTGCAAAGAGGTCACCGGTCAGGGTGTTGGTTCCGATGTATGTGTCCGGATAGCTCTGGGCCTGGATGTGGAGCATGTCGTAGAAGTTCTCTTCGTTGGCTGCGGCATCCATGTAGTCATCGCACTCGATGTAGAGCCTGCCACCATCATTGAGGTAGCTCGTGAGCTGGGGAACAACACCGTCGTCAAGGTCGCCGTTGTACATGATGACGTCCCAGTTGGCGAGGTAGCTGTAATCGCTCACGCTAGCCTCAACGATGCCACCTTTGTATGTGCTTTCGCTTGCGTTGTAGTAGTCGAAGACATCCACGCCGTCGATGAGGATGGTGGTTTGGTCGTAGTTGGGAGCTGCTTTTGTTGCCTCAACACCAAATTCCCACCATTCGTTCTCCTGATCGGCAATGTTCCAGCCCTCTCCCATGGCCTGAGTGTAAACACCCCGCTCACCGAGACCGTCAAAGTGACGGGCTGCGGAGGAGGTGGCTGCCCTGCTTCCATCGGGGTTGTAGGTGATAACGTCGACGAGGACACCAAGCTCGTTGAGGAGCTTCATGTCGCCGCCCTGGGAACTGCTTGCGATGAAGAGCTCGTCAAGGGTGACGATGTAGTAGCCACCGGCCTCGATGATCTCGCCACCCGGGATGGGGTAGGCGTTCTGATGGCCTGCCAACTTGTAGCCGCCGATGTTGACATCCGAGCCGCCGGTGTTGTACAGTTCAACGTAGTCGTTGTTGACCTCGTTGATGACAACCTTGGAGCTATCGAAGTCAGGAATCGAGACAACGTTTCGTTGCGCCTTGGTGGGAGGAGCAATGGTCCAGGCACCAAAGATGTACTTCTCGTTGTCCTTGTCCCAGGGAAGCTGAGTACTGAGCCCGTTCACCGGGTCCAGTGCCTCGCCCTTGTGGGACCAGCCGGTCTCATAGATCAGGAGATCGTCGCTCTTGTTGTAAACACCTATCCTCTTGTAGCTGCCAAGGTCTATCTGGTCAGAGGTGACGATGAGGAACTCGTCTGCTTCCAGCAGGCCGTCGTCGTCGTAGCTGGTCAGATCATAAAGACCATATTCTGTGCCCTCCCCGGTGGGGGTCTCCAGAACAGAGAGATAGAACACGGACAGGTCGATGGGGGTGCCGTCCTTCTTGGGGTTGTAGAGTTCCACGAACTGGTCCTCTCCGGGATCACCCTCATCGTAAACTTCGCCTACTGCCAGGGAATCGGGTGCGTCCGGACCGCCGCC
>JAAEPW010001023.1 GCA_024232355.1 Chloroflexota bacterium
CACCAGTTACGCAGCGTGTTGACGAACTTGAGCAGGCGCTTGTCGCCGGTGTACTCAACTTTGCAGATCCAGGCACGCAAGAAACGCGCCGCTTGTTCACGTTCCTGAACCTTGTCGCAAATGGTGCGAAACTCTTCTTTGCTCATTACACTGAGTCACCCGAATAGGGGTAGGATAAGCCCCAAAAAGGAGACACAGTCAGCATGCAAGCCGAAATCGCTCGATTCGAGCGCTATTTGAAACAACGCTATCCTGGGCGAAGCACGAGCAAACACTACATGAGTGATTTGACCATCTTTCAGCAATTTGCCGGGGATGTATCCCCCCAAATCATCACGTCCAAAGTGATTAGCGCGTTTGTTGAAACGCAAAGCACACAGGGCTTGAAAGCCGCCACCATTAACCGGCGCTTATCGGCCATTTCCAGTTTCTTCGATTTTCTCATGTTTGAAGCCGAAGATGATACCTGGTCTAACCCGGTGCAATGGAAACACCATAGTATTCGTCCTGGTCGTCATCTGCCGCGCGATGTGAGCGATGAAACGGTCGACCAGTTAATGGCGGTCATTGATGATGCACGCGACCGAGCCATCTTCACCTTAATGGTGGGTGCCGGGCTGCGGGTCGGTGAGGTCGTGAATCTGCAACTGGATGATCTGCATCCTCCGGAAACGACCCAGTTGGTCCGGTTACGCGTGCGTGGCAAAGGTGACAAGGAACGTATCGTCTGGCTCACCTTGGAAGTCATGCATCCTATCGACCAATGGCTCCAAGAGCGACCGCCAGCCGACAGCCCATGCTTGTTTCTGAACCAACATCGTCGACCGCTGAGTGTCGCGGGTATCCAATTTCGGCTCAAGCAGTACTGCCAACACGCTGGCGTGAAGCTCAGTTGTCACCAACTGCGCCACACGTTTGCCCGGCGCTTGGCAGAGCATCAGATGCCCATCGATAGTCTGGCCAAACTGCTGGGTCACACTGACCTCCGCACCACGCAGCGTTACATCGATGGGGCTGATCCGACCGTTCGAAACGATTTTCTGTATGCCATGCAACACCTAAACCCGGTGGTTCCACGCGCGCCTGAGCCCCTCACTGATGGCGCTACAACTCCAGCATTTGCCACACCCCAACCTGACCCACGGCCCGATCCGGTCGCGTTGGTGGATGCGCTAGCCCATCTGGCCGGTGAGTTGCCAGTCTGGTTGCAGCAAGAGTTGCGTCAACACACCATTCGACGCATAGCGCGGTGGCAACCTCATCGCGCCAAGGCCCACACACACACCCACTTCAGCACCTTGTGCCGGGTGAGTCGGTGGTTGGTCACTCAACGGCACTGGCCGCAGTTGGAACAATTGCAACGCGCCGACCTGGTAGCGTATGTGAACGCCCGCCAAGAGACCGGGATCAAACCGGGCAGTATCGCTGCCGAACTGACCATCTTCCGGGCCTTCTGGCGTGACTTGTTGGCTGAAGACAAAGTGACCAATGGCGCGGTGTTGCAGGTGAAAGCCCCCGCTACCGGAGACCATCTACCGCGCTACCTGACCGGCCCTCAATTCCAACAGGTGGAACAAATCATGCTCACCGAAACCCAAGCCTTGCGTCCTCAGGACCGCTTCAATCGGGCTTGGTTCTATCTCTTCGCCCACGCCGGGTTACGCTTGAGTGAAGCCCTCAACCTGCGGGTGAGTGACTGCGACCTCAGTGGTGGGCGACTGCGTGTGCAAGCGGGCAAAGGCGACCGTGACCGCGTGATTCCCATGACGCCCCACCTGGTGACGGTGTTGCAGGAGTATCTGGTTGCCCGGGAACCAGCGGAAACCGACCATCTCTTGCTTTACAACGGCGCGCCGGTCAAAAATCACCTCTTGCCGGATCGGCTGCGTGCTTTTGGTCGCAAGGTCGATATTGTTCCCTTGACCCCGCATCGTTTGCGGCATACGTTGGCAACGCTCCTGATTAACCAGGGCATGCCGATTACCTCTTTGCAGAAGTTCCTGGGTCATCAAGATATCAACAAAACCTTGATTTATGCCCGTGTTTATGATGAAACTGTCCGCACACAGTTTGTTTCCGCCATGGCTCAGATTGAGAGCATTGCGGTCGTTGACTGGCCTATCACAACGCCTGTGACTATTCCTTCCATCACTAAAACTTGCGACTCAGTGTAATGTGCAAGTACATGGTACGCAATTGAGGCGCAATAGCCAACACCGCTTGGAGTTTGGTCTCCTCCTCAGAGGTCAACGCGTGACGGGCTTTGACCAAGACCCAA
>JAAEPW010001024.1 GCA_024232355.1 Chloroflexota bacterium
ACGAAATTGATCGAATTCCTGGTAGGGGTTTTGAGCGGCATCGAGTACCTGCAAGACCTTAATCTGTCCGATAATCCGATTGCCACGGATCCAACTGTGATCGAAGCCTGGGACCAAGAGACATTTGTGCACTATTCGGGGGTCAGCCGGACTCTGGATGCGGCAGATGAAGAAACACTGATGGCTGTGGTGGAAGTGTTGCAGACTCTGTCGCGTCCCTTCATTGACACCGCTGTGATGGAAACGATCCGGGAAAAGGGAAGTTTGGTGATCGATGTTGATTTGACCGGACGCGAAGTCAGTTCGACCAGTACCGACTATCCTGACGCCAGTTTTGGTTGGATGGAGGATGGTATCAGCAAAGGGTACCAGGCAGCCGTGACCTCGCTGGTGTGTGAGCGTTGGAATCGCTTGATGTTGACCTTGCAGCGCTACACAGGACGCACCTTGTCGGCGGAATGCTTGCAAGCGGCGGTTCGAGCCGTGGAGGAGTTGTTGGGTGTTCGCCCACGACGCCGAGTCGAGTTGCTTCGAATGCGTCGGCGTGAACTGATGGCGCGGATACAGGGGGAGGAAGAGACTTTGGAGCGCACCCGACGAGCGGAAAACGGATTGTGGCAGCGGATTCGAGAAGCCAAGAGCGAGATCGAGGGTTTCCAAAGCAGGGTGACGGATTGGGAAACAGAATACCAGACGCAGGGACGTGAAGAAAGACCACATTGTAGACTGGCCAAGGCACGCCGCAAGCTGACATCTGCCCAAAAGCGCGAAAAACGAGCCTGGCGCGATCTCAAAAAGTTTCAGCGTCGAAGATCCAAGCATCAGGGCACAGTCGACAAATTGCATGACAAATTGCTGGCTCTGGATGAGTGGTTGAATTATCTCGAAACCGACAATCAGGCGAACCTCAACCCCGTGTCTATCGAGTTGCGCATTGACGCTGGATTCAGTATCGGTCCCAATTTGGCTTGGTTGATTGAAATGGGTTACATTGTATGGACCAAAGCGCATCACGGCAGTACAGCCGACAGCCTGCGTCGGTGCGTTCCGGCTAAACCAAGTTGGACCCGCGTCGGACGCAACGCTGAGGCAGTGTATATGGGAGACTATTTCCACAATGATTGCCCTTATCCTCTGCAAGCTATGCTGGTGCGCTATCACTTGCCAGATGAAATACGCCATACTGCTCTGCTTTACTACGGTGAGAACCCGCCCCCACCTCTGCCAGAGTGGTTTGCACAATACAATGGCCGCCAAACCATCGAAGCTGGCATCAAAGAAGGGAAAGGTGTATTCACTTTGAAACGTCATCTGGTGCGCTCTCCCATAGGGATGCAACTCCAAGAGCAATTCGCCCTGTTCGGGGCCAACTTTGTCCGCTGGGCTGCCGATTGGGTCAAGGATATGCTGCGTCAAGTCAACCATAACTTTGCCACTGCTCTCGATCAAGTCAAAACCTTGGTACGCACTGTCTCTCGCGCACGCGCGCGTTGGGTGCGCAATGACCTGGGTCACACCTTGATTTTCGATGAATATGGTCCATTTGCTGGGACTGTCATTTGCCTGTCTGGCTTGGTGGCTGTTCAGTTGACTTTGCATCTATTCAAATTTGATCCCTTATGAAACATGTGCCTTGGGGTTGCGCAACCGTTACGCTAGTAATGATGGGTCATCTGTTGATGATGACTAACAAAGCTAGAGAGTTCATAAAACAGACGCTTACAGCGATCATGCTCAAACCAATAGATGCTAAGATACGAGTACGCCAGCGTCCACTAGTCAGGCAAATCGCGTATAGAACACTCGTAAAACTGGAGGATTAAAATGCATAGATTTTATGACAGAATAGGTGTACCGCTACGGCTTTTGACAATCCTGGTAATGGTCTCGGCCATCATCTCGCTTGCTGGGTGCGATGGCGACGAACCAGTTGATGACGCCGAACACGGACCTGTATTGCAAACTGGGGGCACGCGCGAACGCGCACCCGAAATTCAGAACGACCCCGGAGTTGTATCCCCACCAATTCTTCACGAACCATTGTTGCGCTGTGGGACAGCCGTTCGCGTCAGCGGCTTTGCGCCCGGCGCAATCATTCGGATTCTGGAAGGTGGTAGCAATGTCATCGGTGATGATATCGGTTTTGATCCCGATGGACAAATGATCGCTCTCGATGTGCAACTGGAAGACGACTGGCTAATCACGGCAGTACAAGAGATCGATGCAAGTACCAGCGATCCATCCAACGAGGCTGAAGTTCGCGACCACACAGAAGAATACCCGAGTGGTTTGCCACGCCCGGAAATAAATGCGCTGCCGTTGTACCGCTGCGGCATAGCGACGGTGGTGAGCAATCTTCCCGAGGGCGGCGAGCTGAAAGTTTTCAGTGACGCTCGTACTGACCCGATTGGGTGGGGGAGCGGTGTTCGGAGTAGTCATTCGGTTGGTATCAATCCACCATTCAAAGTGGGGCACGGAATCACCGCCATCGGTTCAATCTGTGAAATCGAAAGCCCGCGTTCGATCCCCCCCAGAATCGTCGAAACCGAACCGTCCAGCCTGCCGGCTCCGAGTGTGCCGGAGCTTTACGAGGATGGTACCATTATCATCGTAGGAAATCTGGTTAACGGCTCCAAAGTCACTATTCGCGATCAGACCACCGGCGACGTGGTGTCCGGTGGTGGCGCGCCGGCTGGACGCGTGAGGTTTCGCGCGAGCCCTCCCGTGAGCGCAGGCCATGTTCTGGAGGTAGAACAACAACTCTGTGACGTCACTAGCCCGCCGACGATTGTGACGGTTAGCGACTGCTCAGACCTGCCACCGCCGACGCTGATCGGTCCTCAGCCGGGCGATACCCAGGTATATCTAACGGGCGTCGTGCCAGGTTCGCGCGTGTTGATCTATGCCGGCGGCGATGAGATAGGCGATGGTGGCGGCAGTGTCATCCAGTTAACGCGCCCTGTCGAGGCAGGCGAAACCTTGATCGTTGTACAACTCGTCGGCAACTGTCAGTCCGACGATGGTTACGTGGTAACTGTTGGTACCGGTCTCAACGATCCGGGGACGCCCGGTCAGTGCCAGGTAGAGAGTTTCCGCTACGGCGAGAGTAATCCGGTCACGGTTGACATAACCGACTTTTTCAATTCGCCATCTTGGTCAGTCACTGTACCGATGAGCGCCGTGCCTTTGAGCGGCATCGTGTATCATCCTGTAGGGTCTGGGCGCTATCCACTGTTTATGGTCGTTCACGGCAATAGTAGTCCTGCTAACGCCGGCGTTGACGGATATAACTATCTGCTGGAGCATCTAGCCAGTCATTGCATCGTGGCGGTATCGATCGATGAACACTTTTTGAATGGCGGGGTAAGCGGCGAAATGGATGCGCGTGCAATCGTGATGTTACGTCACCTGCAATTGATGCGTGAGTGGGATCGGGACCCAACCCATACACTATTCACCAAGATCGCCCACGGAAACGTGATGGTGGCCGGTCATAGTCGCGGCGGTGAGGCGGCCGTCGTTGCCGAGAAATTCAATCAATGGTTACATGACCCCACCGATGCCGACTTTGATTTTGGTTTCGGTATCCGCTCGATTTACGCGATTGCACCCGTCGATGGGCAGATCGCTGGCGACGCAAGCGCTCCGTTGAGTGGCCTGCCGTTGGGCAATATGTCGGTCAACTCTGCCGACTATTTTGTGATCCACGGCAGCCACGACGGCGACGTTGCTACCTTTGCTGGCCACAGCACCTTCGATCGAGCGTTTCCAGTCACCTCGAGCGCTGCCAACCTCAAGGCGCTGCGGTTCGTGCACGGCGCCAACCACAAACAATTCAACACATTCTGGAACACGCTGACGCCGGATCACCCGCCAACGGCCCCCGGCGCCGACGTGCAAAATCTCAACAAACTCAATCTCACAGCCTATGCGTTCGCGACACTGAAAGGATGGTTGCCTTACCGCGCGTTCCTAAAACGCGAGGTGACGTTTTCGTCGTTGCCCGCAGGCATGACGGTTGTTCGTCAATACCAGGACCCGGAGCGTACATTTATTAATCACTATGAAGAGGATGACAGTACGACAACCGCGTCGCTCTCTGGCGTTGATAACGCAACCAGCGGTTCGATTACGGACGACGACGACATCAATTTCGACGCCCCTGGACCACCGCACTGGCTCTGGCAGCAGACCGACGGGTTGCTGTTGGGCTGGTCGGCTACCGATGCTGTATTGCGGGTCAAACTCGACGGTACACTCCACAGGCTGACCACGGACTACCCGGTGTTGAGTTTTCGCATCGGCCAGGTGTTCGATCAAACAGGTTCGATCAACCCTTCCGGCGTGGACAAGGACCTGACGGTACGCGTTAGCGTGGGCGGCGTAATGGGGCCTGCTGTGCGAGTCAGTGACTATGTGCGGCTGGTCGATGCGGTCCATGTGACGGGCACGTGGACGGATTCCTCTTTCGGCTATGCGGCAACCAAAACCGTGATGAGCACAGTTCGATTGCCGTGGGAACATTTGTTGCCCCCCGAACTGAACTTTGACGACGATTGGGAAATACACTTTGAACTAGACCGGCACTCGGCAGGTCTCGTCGTAATCGACGAAATACAAGCCAGTGAGTAACGGCACAGGCAAAGGAGAAACGAGTAATGCAAACTGAAAAAAAATCATATCGACAAACAATACTGTGGGGATTGGTCTTGTGTCTATCTTTTTCCGGCCTGGTCGGCTGCAAAAGTGCGGTGGAGAAACAGGTTGGCCCGCAGGCAGTTGACCCGGCCACACAGCCCCCGCGACAGACTGTTACACTAGACAGCATCGAGGTGTACAAGGTCATCCTGGATAGGCCGTTGAATCGTCCTGATGTGAACGGAGAAGACCGCACCTGGGAAGAAGCCTTCATGGTCAGGATTGGCATCACCGAGCCGCCAGCCGCAGGACCCAAGTTTGACGTTTTCCTGGATGAAGAACGCGTCACCGAGTTCGGTGGTTGGGAAGGGGGTATCTATTTTTGGGTCTATGATCCCGCCAGACTAAAAATGCTAGAGGGACGGACGATCTCGTATCAATTTGATCGCAGTGAGAGGTATGAAATAGGAATGCTGGCCCTTGGTAACCAACAAGAATTTAGGCAGGTGCGGGAGGAAGAACTGCGTGAACAGTGAATCCTGATGCTAAAAGGTGCCAGATTTATATTCT
>JAAEPW010001025.1 GCA_024232355.1 Chloroflexota bacterium
CAAGATGGATCTCGAAAGTCAGCCTTTCGACTTGCGCGATTGCGTGGCAAGTGCGTTAGAGTTGCTGGCAAAGAAAGCGGCAGACAAGGGGTTAGAGTTGGTTTACTCGATGGACGCCGAGGTGCCTGCCGCCATCGTCGGAGACGTGACCCGTCTGCGCCAGATTCTGATCAATCTGCTCAACAACGCCATAAAGTTTACCGACGAGGGGGAAGTAGTAGTATCGGTGAGTGCCGATGTCGACGGGGTTGGAGGTCAGTTGCATTTCTCGATCATAGATACCGGTATCGGCATTCCGGCTGACCGGATGGACCGGCTGTTTCAGTCGTTCAGCCAGGTGGATAGCTCGACGACGCGCAAGTATGGCGGCACGGGTCTGGGATTGGTGATCAGCAAGCGTCTGAGTGAAATGATGGGCGGCACGATGTGGGTAGAGAGTCCGCTCCCGATTCCCTCCGGTGCCAGGGAGAGCAAGGGCGGGCCGGGCAGCATCTTTCATTTCACGATTCAGGCCGAGGTTGCTCCCGCACCGGCACGCGCCTATCTGCGCGAAATTCAGCCAAATTTACGGGGCAAGCGCGTGCTGATCGTGGATGACAACGCGACCAACCGGCGGGTTCTGACGCTCCAGATGAAAGCGTGGGGAATAGAGCCGGTAGAGACCGCCTTCCCTGCGGAGGCATTGGAGTGGCTCCGGCGCGGCGATCCTCCGACAAGCTCAGGACAAGAGTTTGACCTGGCCTTGTTGGACTATCAAATGCCCGAGATGGATGGGTTGATGTTGGCGACGGAGATACAAAAACTACCCAACACGCAGACGTTACCATTGATGCTACTGAGTTCCGTGCGACATCAAGAGATCGAAGCAGAAACGACGCCCTTTGTGGCATTTCTGCTCAAGCCGATCAAAGCCTCACACTTGTACAATGCGCTGGTAGGTGTCCTGGTGAAAGAGGATCGACCGAGGGATCGTAGCGTGGATACATCCAAGTCGCAATTTGACGCCGATATGGGGAAACGGCTGCCGTTGCGTATCCTGCTGGCCGAGGACAATGCGGTTAACCAAAAACTGGCATTGCGCTTGCTGGCACGGATGGGCTACCGGGCCGACGTAGCAGGCAATGGTCTGGAGACGTTGGAAGCGTTGCAACGACAACCGTACGATGTAGTGTTGATGGACGTACAGATGCCAGAGTTGGACGGGCTGGATGCCACGCGGCGCATTCGGCACGAGGTTGCGCCCAAAGCGCAACCTCGCATCATCGCAATGACGGCCAGCGTGATGCAAGAGGATCGAGACGCTTGTCAGGAGGCAGGGATGGATGATTATCTCAGCAAGCCGGTCCGAGTGGAGGAACTGGTGAGAGCTTTGCGCGAGTGTAAAACTCTTGAAAGGGTATGACAATATCTTGCGCTTATTTGAGCTGGAGCAAAAAAGGAGGCACAATCGTGAATAATTGCCATTTTCAAAGAAAACTTGGTCTGATAAAATCAAGAATCGCCTCGCCAAAAACAGTGCTCATCATATTGGCAATACTGGCGCTTGCAGCCTGCCAGCCGCCAAGTGTCTCCGAGCCCGTAAGCGATAGTACGTCCATCCCCGGGCGTTGCGCGCCAACAGACGCGGGCGCTACAGACGAAATCGTCATCGGTGTTACGATTCCGCTCTCGTCGCCTGGGGCTGCGACTGCGGGCCAAGTGATGCAAGTTGCGTTCGACATCGCCGTTCAAGACGTCAATGCGGCCGGCGGCGTTCTTGGAAAACCGGTGCGCATCGTGGTCCAAGATACCAAAGGAGAGCCCGGACAGGGCACGAGCGCCGCGGAGCACCTGATCACTCAAGAGTGTGTGGTTGCCATCGTGGGCGAATATCACAGCGCGGTTGGGTTGACCATTATGGAGGTGGCGCACCAATACCACGTCCCCGTGATTTTTGCCGAGACCTACAGCGACGACATCACGGCTTCTGGTTATGCCGAGGTCTTTCGCATTGCGCCGGCCTCTACGTTTACGGCCCAGATGGACGCAAAGTGGCTGGCCGAAGTAGGCGATTACAATAATGATGGCAGTATTCTGGCCATAGTCATCGCCGAAAATACCGATTACGGCACCGGTCAAGTGAAAAAGGCCCAAACCTGGTTTCCTGAATTTGGTGCTACTCTTGAGGTGTTCATGGTCAATGTTCCGGCGGATGATTTTTCATCCATAGTAGACAGTATTCGGTCGCTGGAGGCCGTGCCAGACGCGATCTTTACCAAAGTGACCGGAGAAATGTCCTTTGTCGTACAGCAGCAGATTCTGGCAGCGGGTCTTGGCGCGAACAATACGACGATTCTGGTTGCCAATCAGGTCGCTTTGAATCACGAGGAATATTGGCAGCACGTTCCCGATGGCACTTTTGTAGTCGTACCACGAGTTGGTCCTTGGGCTTCTGCTGTCACAGACACCGGTTCCGAGTTTACCCAGAAATACCAACAGACGTTTGACCGGTGGCCCGAACCATATGCCTTTGAAGCCTACGACTCGTTGATGCTCATCGCGGATGCTATCAATCGCGCCAACTCGCTGGAGCCCGACGCGATCATCAAGACCCTGGAGGAAACTGATATCGAGCTTGCCTCTGGGCATTACAATTTCCCGTACGGCGCCGAAAATCCGGCCGGGGGATACGTGCCCGAGTTTATGTGGCATCAATGGCCAGACGTCCCCCTGCTGTTCCTTCAATACACAGAGGCCGGCCAACACTCGAACGAGATGCAGGTGATCTGGCCCGAGGCATACCGGACCGTGTCTACACCAATTATTCGGCCAAACGAGTAAACGACAGAGGATTGCGTATGAAAACACAAAGTACACAGTTTCATTCAAGGCTAAGGAAATATATTCTGCTCAGTGTCTTTCTCGTGTCAGGGGGCCTGGCTTTGCAGAATGTCCAATGGCAAAATACAGCCAGAACTCACACCTTGCTAGAGTCTGTGACGATATTTTTGGCTTTGTTTATAGCCGTCATGGCCTTTGTGCGCTACTATAGTAAAAAGAAGAATATTTTCTTGCTCATAAGCGCGGGGTTTTTAGGCACTGCTTTGTTGGATGGCTATCACCTGATCGTCACATCTTCACTTTTTGTGAGTTCCTTTCCTTCAGCATCTCCCGCGCTTGTTCCGTGGAGCGAATTGGCCCCCCGCTTGTTTCTGGCTGTTCTGATGGCGTTAAGTTGGTTGGGATGGTACACGCGCCGGAAACTCCAACGCGCTAAAGGAGACGTCGTCAGAGAGGGATATGTCTATTTTGTGACCATTCTATTGGTCTTGATCGTTTTTTGCATCTTTGTCTTGGCTCCTTTGCCACGACGGGTGTACTATCCAGAAGGGTTCATTCACCGCCCCAGTGAACTGGTCCCGGCGTTCTTTTTCCTCGTGGCTGTCGTTGGATATTTGTACAAAGGCGATTGGAAACAGAATAGCAGCATCGAGCACTGGCTAATACTTTCGTTATTGACGAATCTTTTCGCGCACGTTCCCTTTATGTCAGCCTCGGCTCAACTATTCGACGCCATGTTTAGCTTGGCGCACATGGTCAAAATCGCGAGCTATGCCAACGTATTGGCCGGTCTGCTTGTCAGCACCTATGTGCTCTTTAAACAGGCAGAAGAGAGCATTCAGGATATGCAACAAGTGAACGTACAGTTGCAGAGCGAGATTGTCGAGCGCCAACGAGCAGAAGCGGCGTTGCGCGAGGCCAAAGTTGCCGCCGAAGAGGCTCTTAGGATAGCAGAAACAGCTAACCGGGCCAAGAGCGTTTTTTTGGCAAACATGAGCCACGAACTTCGCACCCCGCTCAACGCTATCTTGGGTTTCTCGGAACTAATGGCGGGCGGTTCGAACCTGACCTATGAACAACAGGAAAACCTGGAAACGATTGGCCGCAGCGGCGATACCCTGTTGTCCATCATTAACAACATCCTCGACTTTTCCAAGATCGAAGCGGGACGGATGGAGATGGAAAACCACCCCTTGTACCCGCGTGATTGCGTGGAGACTACTCTCAACATGCTGGCAGTCAAGGCAACGGAAAAGGGACTAGAGATGGCCTGCCTGGTAGATGCCCAAGTACCCACCGCTATCCTGGGCGACGTGACGCGATTGCGCCAGATACTGGTCAATCTGGTCAACAATGCTGTCAAATTTACCCAAGAGGGCGAGGTGGTGGTGCAGGTAACAAGTAGACGAGTGGACGAGTCTGAAAATGGTGTGCGTCACGAAATTCATTTTCTAGTGCGGGACACCGGTATCGGCATTCCAAAGGATCGTATGGATCGCCTTTTTCAATCCTTTAGCCAGGTGGATAGCTCAATGACGCGCAAATACGGTGGTACCGGGCTGGGACTGGTCATCAGCAAACGCTTGAGCGAATTGATGGGCGGGAGAATGTGGGTAGAGAGCCCTGCTTCCCCTCTCAATGGAGGAGCGGCAAAGAGGGGCGGGCCGGGCAGTGCCTTTCATTTCACAATTCAGGCGGAAGAGACATTCGTCCCACCTCCCGCTTACCTGCGAGATGTTCAGCCAGATTTGCAAGGACGGCGCATACTGATCGTGGACGACAATGCCAGCATCCGGCATATCCTGACCTTGCAAGCGCGCGCGTGGGGCATGCGGCCCCACGATACAGCGCTGCCCACCGAGGCGCTCGATTGGATTCGGACCGCAATCCGCGACGGGGACCCCTTTGACGTGGCCGTTCTGGACGTGCAAACGTGGCCAACCGGTGTACTCGAAGAAACGGACGGGATGACGCTCGTCGGGAGAATTCGGAAGGAACAAAGTGCAAAATCACTGCCCCTAGTGCTGTTGGGTTCATTGGGGCCGCGAGAGGGCAACGCGATAGCGGATGATGAATTCATCTCTTATCTGACCAAGCCGATCAGAGCATCCCAGTTGTACAATGCTCTGCTAAAGGTTTGCACGACGGTGGAGGATGCGCAAGCACAGCAGCACGAGTCGGTGATCGAGTCCCAATTCGACATACAGATGGCGGATCGGTTACCGTTACGCATCCTGCTGGCCGAGGACAACGCGGTCAACCAAAAGCTGGCGCTGCGCTTGCTGGAACGCATGGGCTACCGGGCAGACGTAGCTGGCAACGGACTGGAAGCGATAGAGGCATTGCGGCGACAACAATACGATGTGATATTGATGGATGTGCAGATGCCAGAGATGGATGGGCTGGAAGCCACGCACCATATCCGGGAAAAGATGGATGCAAAGCAACAGCCACGCGTCATCGCGATGACGGCAAACGCAATGCAGGAAGACCGAGAGAGATGCCTGGCTGCGGGGATGGACGATTACGTCAGTAAGCCAGTTCGGGTGGAGGAACTGGTCGATGCCTTGAAGAAATGTCGGATGCTTGAGCAAGTGTGAACAGGGCAGAAATATGCAATACACAATGTTTGTGATCCTTGCACCTCTATCGGCCATTATTACAATTGTGCTGACGGTTTATGCTTGGCGTTACCGCACTGCACCAGAAACCGCTGCGTTCATGCGGCTGGGGGTAGCATCTGCCGGATGGCTGATTTTCAATACATTCGAGTTAGCAGCCAATTCCGAGTCCGCCACGGTCTTTTGGGCCAAGCTGACCTATGTGTTTGTTGTCCTTACATCCGTAACGTGGTTCGCCTTTGCGCTTCAGTACACTAGAAGCATAAAGTGGCTGGCTCCTTCCCGCTTTGTGCTATTTTTGATTATCCCAATAGTGACCATAGTGCTCGTTCAGACCAATGATATGCACAATCTGATTTGGTCAAGTTATCGCTTTACCCCGGTAAACGGTTTACTGGCACTCGGAGTATCTTATGGTCCGTGGTTTTGGGTCAACGCGGCGCACTCTTACACACTTATATTCCTCGGCGCGTTCCTAATTAGCAGACAATATTTCAAATCATTCAATTTGTATCGCCAGCAGTCTGCCTGGCTAATCGTTGGAGCGATCAGCCCGCTAGGCTTGAACATCCTTCACATCTTCCACCTCATTCCCGGATTGAAAAAAGATTACACACCGATCAGTTTCGCCTTTGCCTGCATAGCGTTTGCTATTGCAATGTTCCGCTACCAACTATTTGACCTCAAACCTGTGGCCCGTGATGCTGTGATTGATAGTATGAGCGACGGCATGCTGGTGCTAGACACACGGGGCAGGATCGTGGATTTTAACCCCGCGTTGCAGGATATTCTCTCGACTTTTCTCAAGACGAACGATGGCATCCAATCTACCCACATTGTCGGTCGACTGGCTGCGGAGGTGCTGAGCCCTTGGCGCGATCTGGTCGAACAATATCAAGATGAAACAAATGCCCAAGCCGAGATTGCCCTGGAGCAAAATGGAACACAGCGCTACTATGACTTGCGGATCTCGTCACTGACCGACCGGCGCGATCAGTTAACCGGGCGATTGATCGTTTTGCGCGACATTACCCAGCGCAAACAAGCAGAAGAGGTTGCCGAAAAAGCTCGTCGGGCTGCCGAGATCAGCGCGCAGGCGGCCAAAAAAGCTCAACTCGTCGCAGAAGAAAACGCCCTGGCTGCCGAGGCTGCCAATCGGGCCAAAAGCGCATTCCTGGCGACGATGAGCCACGAGATCCGCACCCCGATGAACGGCGTTATCGGGATGACCAGCCTGCTGCTCGACACCGATCTGACCCTGGAACAGTACGAATTCACCGATACCATCCGCAACAGCGGCGATGCCCTGCTGACCATCATCAACGACATCCTCGACTTTTCCAAGATCGAGGCCGGGCGAATGGAATTGGAAAACCAGCCCTTTGACCTGCGCGAGTGCGTCGAAAGCGCGCTCGATTTGCTGGCATCCAAAGCAGCAAACAAAGGACTGGAATTGGCCTACATGATGGATAGCGAGGTTCCCGCTGCCATCGTTGGCGACGTGACCCGTCTGCGCCAAATTCTCATCAACCTGCTCGGCAACGCTGTCAAGTTCACTGAAGCAGGTGAAGTGGTGGTATCAGTGAGTGTCGATGCCGATGCTGACGGAGTAGAGGTCGGGGTCGGAGGGCAGTTGCATTTCTCGGTCATAGATACCGGCATCGGCATTCCGCCCGATCGGATGGATCGCTTGTTCCGCTCCTTCAGCCAGGTAGATTCCTCGACGACGCGCAAGTATGGCGGCACCGGACTGGGGTTGGCGATCAGCAAACGGTTGATCGAGTTGATGGGCGGCACAATGTGGGTGGAGAGTCCTCTTTCCGTCCCTCCCAGTGTCAGAGAGGGAGCACCAGGAGGACCGGGCAGCATCTTTCATTTTGCGATTCAGGCTGAGGCTGCTCCCGCACCAGCACGCGCCTACCTACAAGAGGCTCAGCCGGACTTGCGCGGCAAACGGGTGTTGATTGTGGACGACAACGCCACCAACCGGCGAATTCTGACCCTTCAAACGCAGCGGTGGGAGATGATACCGACAGAAACTGCCTTTCCTGCCGAGGCGTTGGAATGGATTCGAGCACAAGCCCGCGAGGGCACCCATACCTTTGACCTGGTGCTTTTGGATATGCAAATGCCAGAGATGGACGGCGTAATGCTGGCAACTAAGATCCGACAGGCGTATGCCGCTTCGCCTACAGCGGACGCTTTGCCGTTAGTGATGTTGAGTTCGCTGGGGCGACAAGAGATTGGCGCGGAAGAGGTCGAGTTTGCGGCATTTTTGACCAAACCTGTCAAGGCTGCACGATTGTACAGTACGTTGGTGAACATGTTTGCAAAAGAAGAACGGCCAAGGGCGCGACGCGACGGGGTAGACAAACCACGATTCGATGCTCAGATGGGAGAGCGGCAGCCGCTGCGCATCCTGCTGACAGAGGACAACGCGGTCAACCAAAAGTTGGCATTGCGTCTGCTGGATCGGATGGGCTACCGGGCAGATGTGGCGGGCAATGGGTTGGAGGCAGTTGAAGCAATGCAACGGCAACCGTACGACGTGGTACTGATGGACGTACAGATGCCAGAGATGGATGGGTTGGAGGCTACGCGCCGTATCCGGGGGGAAATAGATGCAGACCAACAGCCGCATATCATCGCGATGACGGCCAGCGCAATGCGAGAGGATCGCGAGAGATGTCTGTCGGCGGGGATGGATGATTACGTCAGCAAGCCGGTTCGAGTGGAGGAATTGGTTGCCGCTCTGAATCGTTGTCGTCCAGGCACAATGTGATCTAGGGAGAGCAGGCCGACCGCTTTTACCCACTTGAACTGTATTATGTTCAGGGTGACCCGAAAATTGAGAAACTTGACAGAAAGGCCAAGAGACACGATCTAGGACTTTTTTATAGTATAGGAAAGTATAAACACTCCAAGCCCCGTCCTCGGGGCGGCGCCCCCGAGACGGGGGCTGCGAGGAAGCGAGATTTTCTTGCGGAGGAAGAATTATGGGAGAAATCATATTTGGCTATCAATCGATTACGCGCTTGGCCTCGTTCATCTTGGTCTCGATTCTGACATTTTTTCTATGGCGCATCAAAAATAAATCTCAGGCTACAAAGCTTTTAACCATCACCTTTATCTGTCTGACGATTGCTTATGGTGCCATGTTCATGCCGCTGGGTGGATATTTTGAACCCATTACGGTTATATTTATCGTGTTCAATTCTCTGTTTTTGACCCAATTTGCCTATGCACTCCCGCAAAAAAACGAACAGACAAAAGAAAGTCGCTTCTTTTTGTTCCTTTTTGTCTTGCTTGTGCTGCTTACGATAGGTATTGGTGGGGTATTTAGCTACCAGTCACTATTTAACCCATCAGACCTTGAGGCCATACTGACAACAAACAGCCTGATGTATCTCATGTTACCGGTGTCTATGCTGCTTACTGCCATAATCTTTTTGCGCCAGATAATCTATTGTTCTCCTTGCCCACAACAGGGTATATTGTTCCGCTTAAAGCACGGCATCATGAGTATTATCCGCCCGCCGAACCGGGAAGCCACAACTTTGCGAAACCTAGTTCTCAGCATATCAATCGGTATGACTCCTGCTTTAGCCGAGCCGTTGTTGTATGCCGGCTTGATCAGCATTATGACGGCCGTTTACTTGGTAGAAATCGGCTCTATGGTCATGATTTTTGCAATGTTCTCCAGTTATCTCAGTTATACTATCGAACAGATCAGTTTCACGATAAAGTTGATCTGTATTCCCTTGTTCACTTTGCTGGTCATCTTGGGGAGTATGGGAATGATCAGTGGCAGCCAGCTAGATGTTCAATTGGAACATCAACGCCAACTCCAACTCACATTGGTGTATCAAGCCCTACAACGTGACCAACTGACCCAAATGCCAGATACGGTTGCCTATGTGGTCAGTCGCCCTGTACCTGTTGGAGATGAACAGGTTGCCTATGACGTACACTTTGCCCAGTCCCCAGATTTTGATTTGCAATTGCTCGTTATCCAAGACAGCTTGCGAGAACAACTGGGTGATTGGTTCGCACCTTTGGTTCCACCCACTGCCTCTTTAGAATTTGAACGCTTTACTTTGATGCCCTTACAAAGCTATTATCGTTTTCCTCCTGATGATTTTCTGAACTTGCCCCTATTCCATTGTTATAGCTTTGTGCAAAATGACACCCAGTATGAAGTGGGCTTTCGGGACATTGCATACCGTAAAGCTATTCATGGAACAGCAGTAAGCATGATGGAAATCGTTTTGTTCGCTAGTTTGTTCATTGTGTTAGTATATCCATACATTTTTCGTCTTATTTTAGTAAAGCCGCTCAACACCTTGCTTGCCGGGGTCAATCAAGCCAACATGGGAGAAAGGGATATTGCCATCCCGATCAAGTATAAAGACGAGATTGGCTTTTTAACCCGCGCTTTCAATCAAATGATACTTTCTATTCGCAACGCAGAACTTGAACGCGGCGCGATGAGCGCGAAACTCGAGATCTCGAACCAACAACTGATCGAGGCGAACCAAACACTGGAACGCAAAGTTGAGGAAAGAACTGCCAAATTACGGGAAGAAAGCCGCGCGGCCCAAGCTGCCAACCGGGCCAAAAGCGCGTTCCTGGCAACAATGAGCCACGAAATCCGTACCCCGATGAATGGCGTCATCGGCATGACCAGTTTGCTGCTCGACACGGGTCTCACTCCAGAACAGTACGAGTTCACCGAGACGATTCGCAACAGCGGTGACACCTTACTCACCATCATCAACGATATTCTCGATTTCTCCAAGATCGAAGCAGGACGGATGGAGTTGGAAAGTCGGCCCTTTGATTTACGAGAATGCATCGAAAGCGCCCTCGATTTGCTGGCATCCAAGGCAGCGGAGAAAGAACTGGAACTGGTCTATCTGATGGATACCGAGGTTCCCGCCGCCATCATCGGCGATGTGACCCGTCTGCGCCAGGTTTTGATCAATCTGCTCGGCAACGCGGTAAAGTTCACCGAAGAAGGCGAAGTGTTGGTATCAGTGGGTGTCAACGATGGGAGGTTACATTTCTCAGTCATAGATACCGGTATCGGCATTCCGCCCGATCGGATGGATCGATTGTTCAAATCCTTCAGCCAGGTGGACAGCTCAACCACTCGCAAGTACGGTGGCACAGGTCTAGGACTGATCATCAGCAAACGGTTGAGCGAGTTGATGGGCGGCACAATGTGGGCGGAGAGCCCTCTCCCGATTCCTCCGAATGCCAGAGATGGAGCCAAAGGGGGAGCGGGTAGCATTTTTCATTTTACAATTCAGGCCGAGTCTACCCCTGCGCCAGAGCGCACCTACCTCCAAGAGATTCAACCAGACTTGCGCGACAAGCGGGTGTTGATCGTGGATGACAATGCGACCAACCGGCGGATTCTGACTCTGCAAACACAGCGGTGGGGGATGGAGTCGGTGGAAACCGCTTTCCCTGCCGAGGCGCTGGTATGGATTCGTCATGGTATGGCATTTGATCTGGCACTGCTGGATCACCAGATGCCAGAGATGGACGGTCTGATGTTAGCAGTGGAGATACGGCGGATACGAGACGCTGATGAGTTGCCTCTGGTGTTGTTAGGCTCATTACGCCAGAGAGAATTCGAGGAGATTGAGGACGAGTTTGAGGCATTTCTACTCAAGCCGATCAAAGCTTTGCAATTGTATAACGTGGTAGCCGGTATCTTTGTGGAGGATGAGGTGTCACAGACAAAGCACGAGGGCGCGGACAGGCCACAATTCGACGCAGAGATGGGGGCACGGGTACCATTACGCATTTTGCTGGCAGAGGACAACGCGGTCAACCAAAAGTTGGCATTGCGTCTGCTGGATCGGATGGGCTACCGGGCAGATGTGGCGGGCAATGGGTTGGAGGCAGTTGAAGCAATGCAACGGCAACCGTAC
>JAAEPW010001026.1 GCA_024232355.1 Chloroflexota bacterium
CGCTTCGGGCTCGTGCAGTAGCATGCGTTCTCTTGCCTTAGCAGATCGACAGCCAACCAGAATTTGTTGCGCGATCGCACGATTTAGGTAGGTCGCCGGGAAACGACACTCCGGCGCTAACTCACGCAACGCGGCCAAAAAGTCAGCAGCAGACTCATTGGGACCCTGGCGGCGACTCGCGAAATCTAAACAGGCTCGAGAGACACTGGGAGAATGGTAGAAACGTTGCCTGATAGCAGCCTGAAAGGCCACGTGAGTCGGTGGTGGTGTCTCGTCCATTTTCGCAATGATGGGGTCACTCCCGAATTGGTGCAGTCCTTCTGATCCCAGGAGACCAAAAACGAGCACGTTCTTCGTCTTGTCGTTGAGTGCCTCTCCGCGTTCCGCTTCGACCAACGTCAGGTAGCTGTTGAATGTGGCAATCCATGTGGCGAACGGCACTGGTGGGTCCCCAGCATGCGGTAGAAATGGCGCTGGTTGCGGCACCTGTAGGCGTCCGGTGGGCGTCATGAAGCTGTCGATTCAGGGGGAAAAAGGCCAAAGTTAATTGAAAACAAAAGAAACTGGAAGCGGCTAGCTATAGTACAGCATCGCCACTGGGGAATTCAGGGGTCTCTGCACTGCCAAATGCGATAACAATTTATATAACGACTGGTTAGCGTGGCAGCGGAGGCAGAACAATGAGCGGAC
>JAAEPW010001027.1 GCA_024232355.1 Chloroflexota bacterium
ATCTGGATCACTGCACTGGTGAGTTTGGTATCTTGGAACCCTGGGCGCTGCGCATCGTGCAGGAAATGAATTCCTATACGGAATGGAGCCCCAGCGGCCACGGAGTACACATCTTTGTCCGTGCCACACTCCCCCCGCAAGGACGCAAGAAAGGCAACGTCGAAATGTATGATCGACTACGTTTTTTCACCGTGACGGGCAATTGGGTGCCCATCACACCCCTCGCCGTCGAAAGTCGTCAGGCCGCGCTCAATGCTTTGCACACCCGTGTCTTCCCCCCCACCCCGACCGTGAAGAAAAAGCCACATCGCAGCGTATCCAATTTGGGAGACGATACAGCATTGATCGAGAGAGCGATGCGGGCCAAGAACGGGAGTAAGTTCTCGGCGTTGTGGCGTGGCGATTTCTCCGGCCTGTACCCGTCTCAGAGCGAGGCCGATCTGGCTTTATGTAGTTGCCTGGCATTTTGGGCCAGCGGCGACCCTGGCCGGGTCGACCAACTCTTTCGGCAGTCGAATCTGTTTCGGCCCAAGTGGGACCAACGGCATTACGCCGATGGCCGCACGTATGGACAAGCGACCATCGAGAGAGCGTTGCGATAGATTAGAAGATTAACTGTTCACAGGGAGCGCGATAGTTATTCGTGCTCCCTGTGAATGGTCAAGTTTTGAAAGGAAAAGCGACATGAGCGAATCAAACATCACGTTGGATGACGTGCAAGTGATGATCCAACGAATCGAGCAAATAGACCGGAAACATTCGATATTGAATGCTGCCGCAAGCGAGCAGTTCCGTGATTGGAGTACCCAAGCACAGACCACTCCCGACCGGGTGTGTCTGACGATTCTGGAATGGAGCCTGGACACACTGGTCGGCTACCTTCGCCTGCTCAACGTGCAACAGACCGAGATCGCCCAGTACAACGACGAAATGGAAGAAATCGAGGCAAAGCACCGGTTTCAGATCGAGGATTTGCGACGGAAACTGCAACTCGAGGGTGCTTCTGTGATCTTGCAGACCCACCCTCGTCGTATCCAGGTTCGATCACAGATACAACTCACTGTTTTACGCCTGATGGCAACGGGGATGAATCGCTCGTGGCGTATCCAGCAGAACGTCGTGGATGCGGGGGTATCGTCAAGTGCGGCCAGTGTGCGCCACTCGTTGCAGTGTCTTGAAGAAAAGGGTCTGGTACGCGATTACGAGCATCTTTCTGGGTGGTCGCCGGTGCGAGGTGGACGGCGGCGACTGATCACACTGACGGCGGATGGCCAGGCGTGGTGCCGTCAGGTGTTTGGGGATGAGCCGTTACCGTCAGAAATTGACAAGATGAAAAAGAAACACACCTCGGTATCGCACACTGTGGGTATCCTGGAAGCGCGCGATCTGCTACGCGCACACGGCTACCAGGTCGATGATGATCCTGCGTCAATTCTGGTGAACCCCAAGCAAATCTGGGGCCGCCGGTCCGACCCCGATTTGGCAGTCAGGATCAGTGACC
>JAAEPW010001028.1 GCA_024232355.1 Chloroflexota bacterium
GTTGCTCGTGAACAAAGAGCCAAGAACCAAAGAACAACAGCAGCAGCAAGTAGTAGTTTTGTTCGATAATGGCACGGTCTATGCAACTTGTAGTGTCTTATTTCGGGATGGCAAAACTCCAATTCCCGCTGAACCAATACACCACCCACTGGCGACAGATGTCATGTCATTCGACGTGGCATACAACCTACGACACTGAAGTGAGAATTAACTATGAAGAGATCACACATTTCCTTGCAATTACTTGACCTGTTCTTACTTATCTTGCTCTTGTCAGGCTGCAATACTATAATCCCCATTACTAATGTCCTACCTTCAACACCGGAAACAACGACAGCGATTACACCTACACCAGAACCTCTCCTTTCGACTCCTACTGATCCCGTGGTAACACCTACTGCTTGTGTCTACACTTGGTTCTTTGCCAATCCACCAGAAGAATGTCCGGGGCAACCGCCGACATATTCTCTCACAGTTGCACAACACTTTGAACAGGGACTGATGCTCTGGCGAGAGCATCCAGATGTCTACGGTAGTCAAATCTACGTTTTCTTTGCGGACAACAAGTGGCCATACTGGAATCCGACCAATGATCGCTGGCGTTCTGGTATGCCTGAAAGCTATCCTGATATCATTCCTCCTCCAGGCTATTATCAGCCGATTCGTGGTTTTGGCTTGGTTTGGCACGAAGCCTATTTTGGTGAAGCAGGGTCTGCACGTGACCGTTTGGGTTGGGCAACTGATCAGGAGTTCTCGCTGGGTGAACTCGCTCTCCAGTGTCACACCAGTGACAGTCGCTTGTATGGTTGCTATGTGGAGGGACCTGACAACATTGTTTATGTTGTTGATTCGGACAACAACTGGTTCATATGGGAGGGACCAACCCCTGTACCTTAACAAGGTTGTAGTTGCTACTTGGTCTCTAGAATGCAATGTAACCCAACAACTCGTTGCATCCGACCTTGCTATCGAGAATCTTTCAAGTTTCATTCGCTTTTATGGCGTTGCAGGTCTAGTTTAGTCATATTGCGCGAGCCGCAAGACGGCTCAGCTTTTCCGTTAGGGTGCAACACAAAGTTGTGCAAGTAGCTGTCAGAGCTGCAACATCATCGGTGCTCACGGCGATGTTGCAGGATTTGACCTGGCATTCCGCCGCCGGAATTCTACCAAGGCGTGCGTCGTCAGGAAAACCGTCCCCCTTGGGATGTTGGCGGGGTGCGAAGCCCTCGGAACAAAAGTATCTCTCATCCCTCTACAGGATGGCAACGAAATCGAGAGATGACGTTGCGATGGCGATCTCCCACCCCAACGCAAATCCCCCCGCACCCACCACAGCAAACCAACGCCTCATACCAAGGCTTGTCCCAACAAAAGACACAACATCCCACCCCACATTCCCCCGCCCCTAGCCCAAAGGATACAAGCCAATGCACCACATGGCCAGGCCAAGGGGAGACGGCAAGGGAGCGGACTGGGGCGCGTCGGTGGCAGAGGCAATAAGGAGGGGCAGTATTGCGCTTGAGTCGCACATCGAGTGCGCGATAGACGCGTGCCATATCGCCTTACTCTAGTAAAGTCTCAAGGCGATATTTGTCCAGTTGTTAGCTGAGTAGAGAATCATTCATCAGGTAAAAATACATCACAAACCCCAGCAGCAATCTCGCAGCGTGCAACCTCTTTTTCGTTCCACAGCACACGGAACTGGTAGCTGCCTTCTTGAGCGGTCCAAAAAACATAATCATCATTACGAGTCGCCGAGACACTGCTGTTATAACGATTGTTACACTGGGACGGGCGCAAAAAGGATGCACTGTCCGAAATCTCTGCGCGCATACACCGGCCCGGCATGATTGTCGAATAGTAGCGCGTCCAACGCCAGCCCTCAAAGCGATTCAACGGCACGCCGGAAGCATCCAGACGCTCAAACGCCAACGGCGCGACTTGACTGTTACCCTCCGAGTTGTTGAGCAGGTACAAGCTGTTGTCGTCGTAGTAAACCACAAAATGACGTCCCTCTGGATATTGCACTGTCGGCGTCGCAGGCACCTGGGATGTTTGTTCTCCAGTTGGTTCTGTTGGCGCTTGAGATGTCTGCCCCTTAATCGGTGCTGGTGATGCCTGGGATATTTTTGTCTCAAAAAGCGTGGCTGTAGTTGCCGGATCACGGTCTGCTGTCCTCCCGCGTGTCAGCAAGAACACAGCAGCCAATAGACACAAGGTCATTATCAATGTAATGCCAGCGCCGGCTCCCATCAGATAGATAGCGTGACGGTTGCTCGTTGGCGAAGCAGTCGAGACTTGGGATACTTTTCTCTGTCCGGTCGGCCGGGGAGCGGGTGGCGTGACCACAGCCGGTATTGGCGGAAGCGGGTGTTCAGCTAATTCTATCGCGACGCGCTCGAAGATCGTCAGGCGGGGGGAGGCAAGAGATAGCGGTGACGATGCTTTCGCCGGTGTGACCTGCAGCGCCTGATCTAGTGCATCAGCAAGTTCGGCTCCACTTGAATAGCGTGCTTGGGGTTCCTTGTCCAGCGCCTTGAGAATCACCGCTTCGAGTTCTGGGCTTATCTCAGGACACGCCTCGCGTGGCGAGGGAACCGGCTCGGTCATATGAAGCATGGCAATGTCCAGAGGATCGTCGGCGTCAAAGGGCAGTTGGTTGGTAAACATTTCGTATAAAATGATCCCGACGGCATAGAGATCGCTTTGCGGCACAGCTCCCGCTGACGAAATCGCTTGCTCTGGGGAAATATAGTGTGGAGAACCGAAAATTTCGCCTCGTGTCCCGATCTCGCTGATCAGGGCCAGGCCAAAGTCAGTCAGAAACACAGCGCCTTGCTGGTCTAGCATGATATTAGCCGGCTTGA
>JAAEPW010001029.1 GCA_024232355.1 Chloroflexota bacterium
CCGCAACAGGCGAAACCGGGCGTTTTTTCGTCGGTAATTGATGCATATCTCCTCGTCTCCTTAGCTTTCCACAAATACCTGGCTCATCCGCGACAATAACCCCACCTTGGCCTTTTTCTGCCGTCTCTGGCCCAGGCTCTCCAGCGGTGGGTAAAAGTTCGCCGCCAGTTTGACCAACGCCTCGCCGATGGGGGCCATCTTTTTTTCCAGTACCATCGGCACCCCCGTGTTGATCGCCAACCGCGCTTCGTCGGGTGCAAAGGGCAGCGTGCCCACGATGGTTACTTTGCCGTCCAGGAACTTGACCACTTCTTTGGGCGAGATACCAAAGCGCTCGTCGAAACCGTTGAGCACGACACGGAACTTTTGCAGCGTGCCGAACGTTCTTGCTAACGAAGGCAAGATGTTTTTCACGTCCAGAATCGATGTCTTCTCCGGCGTGATGACGAGCAGCACCATGTCCGCATTCTGGATGGCCGACCAGTGAATGGTCATATTAAAGTCCGGCCCCACGTCCACGATGCGGAACTCGTAATAGCCCCGCGCCTCGCGCAAAATGTCGGCAAAGATGTCCATCGTGCGCTGCGGGTCCTCGGAGAACTCGGCCAGACCGGCCATGTGCATCTTGGGGATGCCGGGCAGGATGTGGAGCTTGTTGCGCCACTGCCGGACGTTGGCCTGCAGGGTCTGTGCCCGTACCAGGTAACGCCCGGTGCGGCTGCCCTCGGCGATGACGCGCTCGTACATGGCGAACAGGTTGCGCGGCTGGTCCTCGATATCCATTCCAAACAGCACGTGGACGTTGGCACGGCTCATATCGCCATCTACCAGGATCGTCGAACGCTGCGCCAGTACGCCCAAGGCGGAAGCCAGGTTGGACGAGATCGTCGACTTGCCCACGCCGCCCTTGGGCGAGTACACGGCGATGGTCTGCTGCTGCCAGCCGCCCCGGTCCAGAATGGAGAGCGCATCCTGGGCGGTCACGGGGGAGAACGAGCGTGACTCGCGCTCCTCCTGAGCCATCCGCACAGCTTCACGCACCAGGTCGGGCAACCGCTGTGTCTGCGTCACGTCCAGCGGCACGGTGACAAAGCCCTTCATTCCAAATCGCTGATACTCGCTGGCATAAGACGATCCGGCAGGGACGAGGCCGACGGCGGCGATGGCCTCGTCCGGGTCCAGTAAAAGCTCCTGGATCAGCCCCGGATTCATTCCCGGCAGCGTGGGATTGAACAACACACATTCAGCTCCCAGACTGCGTGCTTGATCGGCCAGGTCTCCGGCATTTGACACCGTTGAGAGCAGCAATATCCCCGCTCTCTCCAATTCCTGGCCAATGATCTGCAAGTCGTTCCACGCCTGGTGGCCGACGACGACAGAAATTTGTTGTTCACTCATCGCACTCATTGCGCTTCCTCACGTTCGGCAAAGAACTGTTCCTCGAAATCGCTCCACGTGACGCCTGGTTCCGGATGGAGCCCCCCCGCCTCGACCTGACCTTTGACGACGGCGGGCAAGACCCCCACCTGTACCTTGCCGTGAGCCAACGCAAACGCGACCCACTCGGCGGCGTCACGGTGAACGACCACATCCAGGGCCTTGACCTCGCCCTCGATGTACCGGGGTTCGTTCTCTGCCCCCGGCGCGCCATAGTTCGGGTTCTCGCGCCGCTCTCGATTGGCGCGATAGACGACTCCGTTGGAGAGCCATTTAGCCAGAGGCATCTCTAGTTCCGTGGTGACCGTCACTACTTCCGGCTCTTTCCACCGCTCCACGCGAACCGGTTGCGTGCCTGTCGTCGGGGATGTGCTCCCAATGAGCAAGTCTTTTTCACCCTCGACGGTAAAGGTAGTCAACGTACTGGCCCGCACGTTACCGGCAGTGAAAAACAATGCGACCACGTCGCCGGGAACGACGGACGGGATCTCGTCCTGATCCACCGGTACAGAGAGGATCACCCGGTCGGGGTCATCCAGAGCGACGGCCAGGCGAGACAATCCCTCGATGTTCGCTCCCGTCGCTATCTGTTCGCGCATCAGGGGTTGGCCTGGGTGCAGGTTCTCCACCACGACAGCCCCCTCGGCTAATATTGTCTCCAGTTCACCGGCCAGGACGTACTTTTCGGCCACCGCCGGAGAGATGGATTGAGTGTCCACCGATATCAGGTCGGGGGATAGGGGTGTAAAGGCGGGAACCTCTGAAACCACGATCACCACGTCATAGACTACCGGTTGCGTCAATCGTCCTACGACCAGTACGGCAATGAATGCCCCAATAGCCAGAACGATTCCGATCAATAATTGTAACTTTCTCATCTTTTGTTTTCCCTCCGTTTTAGATTGCAAGATTGGCGGCCAACTCTCGCGCTGTGTCTCTGGTTACGGTGCGAGATTGCGCGAGATTTAAGGAGACGACACTGGCACCTGGAAACTGCTGTTTCAATTTTCTCTCGTGATACGCCGACACTGGGTTGCCCCATGCACTGGCAATGAGTATCGCGTTGGCCCGCTCCGCGATCTGTGGCAGTGGGGTGATACCGCCGTCGGCAATGATGGTTGTGCGGTCGGCGATGGCCTGAACAATGTCCCACACACTATCACCGGCCAGGTCGCACTCTGGCGTCCAGAGCAACGAGATACGTTGTTTCACGATCCGGTCGATGGCGTTCTGACGTTGGTTGCCTGCGGAAAAAGCCAACCCTGCCAACGTCCAGGTCTTGCGTTCTAGGTGTGCGGCCAGTTGCCCGTCGGCTGCATCGAGGCCGATGGCTTTCAATTCTCGTGTCAGGTGCAAGGCCAGCGAGGTCGTGCCCACACCACCCTTGGCTCCAACAACCAAGATCAACATTGATTTTTTCCTCTATGCATAGTCTATCGAGACGATGATCACGGATACGATCAGAACGATCAGCGTTGCATACCCCAGGCCGGTCTGAAGATTGTTCGACCGTGAGATCACCAGGCGAAAGCCGAGTAGACAGATGGTGCTGGCGATGGACATTGCCAGAGCGTGGGAAACCCAAGAAAAGCCTCCCGAGATCCAATATTGCGCGATGGACAATACCACCCCGGCGATCACACCAAGAAGAATGTCCAGCTTCCAGTTCTCAGACTGTCCAAGATACAGGACAAAGACGGAGGACAGGCCGCCGGTGACCACGATGCTACCCAATAGCTCTTGTACCGAAGCCGTTGCTTTGCCGGTGATGTAGGTCTCGGTATAGTGCATAAATACGGAACCACCGACACCACTCATCGCCACACAAGCCACGACCCCGGCGATATTTCTGCTTTCCCGCCACAGCCAAACTGCGCCGACAAAGGGGAGCATCAATAGAGCATTTTGCAGAAATTCCCACAGGATTTTGCTTGCTCTCATTCCGTCACCTCGACAGAGATCAAATTTCTCAAACTGAAACCGGGAGTCTTTGCTTTCGGCTTTTTTGCCTGTTTTCGATCTCGATCTTCTTTGCTCTCTTTCTCGCTCTCGGGTGGTTTGACATCCACCAACTGGGCGATCTTTTCCTCGCTCAAAGGTTTGGAAATGGCACACCATTCGGCGTTGAACGCACCTCGCGTTCTGCCGCCGTCAACAACTATGGCATCGAAATCGCACACTGCCTTCTCTGTGGGACCCGCCAGAAAGAATGTGATCGCGCCGTGCCGGACTGGCTGTTCGACGGGCTGTATTTCGGCCATCACGTGCAGATCACCCCGTTTTGTGGCATCGAACAATGCGACGCGGTGATTTTCCCCAGCCAGTATCCGAGCGGCGGCCAACGCGGCAGAGGATGTGCCCACACCGCCTCGCGTGCCATAGAATCCGATGCGCACCATTGGTGATGCCCCCTGAAGTTTGATTTTTTGTACAGGGGGTAAAGGGTCTTTGCTTGTCTCTGTGTCTGTTGGCCGTCGCTCGGATACTGGTTGAGCTTGAACTGCCGGTGTTGCTTTGTGACTTTGTTCCTCATTTTCTTCCAATTCCAGGTGGTCGAGAATACTGTCTGCGGCAGTGTGCCAATTCACAGGAGCGGTTAAAAGCAATGTTCCATCGGGCAACGTAGAAAATTTATCCCGGTGCTTTTCCCACCTGGCGGGCACGACCACCACCAAGCGCACCTTTTGGGTCAACTCGCCCAATAATGAGATTGCCTCATCCAGGTGCGGAACAATGTTTGCCTCGACGACGACCAGATGGATATAGTCTCCCGCCGTTGCCTGGCGCAGCTCGTCTGGCGAGGTCGCCGTTGCTATCACGTCGAAACGGCCCGTCCGGCACAGTGCCGGATTCACCCGCTCGACCAACACGCGCCGGTCTAACCCGGCCAGTACGATCCGCTGCTTTCCTTCACTCATCGTTTACTCCATTCTTGACCACGAATTTCACCACAGAGACACTGTCGGATTGTTCTAATCCGTGGGCACAGAGAATTTGTTGAGGTTAAAAAACCAATTACTCGGCACAATTTTGTAGATCTCATTTTTTCTCTGTGGTCTCTGTGTCTCTGTGGTAAAATGATTGAGACTAATATCCTCAATTACGGCCGCAACCTGCGATGACGAGCCAATAACTCGTGGTCCGGTGGCTCGATCGCCGAGACCAACGATGGACGGCACAAGAGTGGCATCGTGTGCGCCACATCCATCGAGTAGCCCAATTTGCAAATGGCCTGCGCCACCGGCATCCGGCTCAAGAAACGCTTGTAGTCCTCGTCCGTGAACCCCTTTTCCGAAAACGCCAGGTGCGACATGATCAGGTCTCGGTCGTTGGGATGCTTGGTTTGGCTAAAGAACGCATTGTTGCAACTGCTCAATATCCCCGGCGGTAACTCGCTCACCGTCTGGGCAATGACGTGGAGCCAGATGCCGTATTTCCGTCCATCTCTCCACATCTGCAACCACAAGTCCGATGTCTGACCGCCGCCGGACTGCCGGTCCGAGTCCATCCCGGCCACGCCGCTCAGCACCTTGTTCGCCTCCTCGAAGAAAATCTGGAGCTTGCGCTGAGAGCCGTGCCCGATGGCGAGCCGCCGCCGCACCACGGCGTCGTTGTACAGGTGCCAGGCGACCAGGGAAAAGATCACGGCTTTGGCAAATTCATCCATCTCGGCGCCGCCTTCGAGAACGGAAACGCCCCAGGGATCGCGCGAAGGACCCAATAATCCCAAGTCCTCGATAGCGAGGCTTCCCTCGCCGTGCCCGTACATCCGCTCCATTTCGCCCGCGACGAACGGCTCGATGCGCAGCATGATGCCCTCGATGGCGGTCCGGTCCGAAATCTGACGCGGGCTGATGCTGTTGAATATCTCTTGCAGCTCCTCGTGCCACGATACGAAATCCACGGCCTTGGACCGGTGTACGGCCACCGCTTGGCGCTCGAAACTCTCCAAATCCACCAATTCCAAATAGGACCGGTGCCGGGGAGACATCCTTTGCTCGAAACGCGCCGTTTCCAACACCTCCCACTCGTCGTCGCGCACGTGATTCCACTCGTGGTTGTTCAATACCTCGGAATAGGACGTCAACACGCCGTTTTTCAAGTAGAGACCTTTGAGTGCACGGCGCAGGAAACCCAACTGGCGCGGCCCCATCTGTCCGGCGTTACGCACAAGCTCACACGTCGCCAACATCTGCCGCTCGGGATTGATCCGCCTCCCGATCTGCAACGGGTTCCAGCGCAGCGGCACCGTCGCGCCGGGGAACACTTGCCACACCTCCGCTCGATCCCGCCCTCCCAGGGGTGCATTGATCATCTTGCGCCACCCGGCTCCAAAGTCGAGGACGACGGTGCGATACTTCCACTTTTGCGTCGTCTCCAGCGCCAGCCGTTCGGCTGCCACCGTCTTGCCGAATCCGGTGTCGGCCACGAACGCGGTGTGAAACATCTGTTGCTCGGACAGACGGAGTTGTGCGCGGGTGAGACGACCGGTCTCTGACGACCACAAATGACCCAGGATCACGTCCCCCGCCATATCGGGGACGAACGCAAAGGGTGGGGTGCGCTCCTGGGTGGTCACGGCAGCGCCCTCCTCGAATAAACCCGGAGCCATATACGCCGCCAGTTGCAGCGGCAAGAGCATCGTGGTGTCCTTGTATGCTTCCAACGCCCCCGCCACCGTCTCCTCGCGGGTCGAGGGTGTGAACGCCATCGCGTGTTTGCGGATGTATGACTGTTCATCCGCCGATAAGCGCCGCGTCTGCACTGGCGTGACGACCGGGACCTCTGAACCGTGAAACGCCTGACGCAGGGCCGCCTCGGACACCACGGCCCCCCGGTCTGTGCGGGTGAGCAAATATGCGTCGGTCAGGAACGCGCCTTCCAACGTGGCCTGGCGTAGCAGTTCTTCTTGAGCGCGCAGGATGGCTGTCAGTTGGATCGCCTTGTCGTCGTACCATTGGTACGCTTTCGACGCCGAGACTGAGGGCGCGATACCGGCGCTCATGCCCATCGAACGGGCCACACTCATCGCCCGACCGATGTTGGTGGCCGATGTGCGGCCGGTGGAATGGGAGCGTGAAACGCCGTGAGAGACGCCATCGGACACACTTTCAGAACGAGATGTGGAAACTGTCTCGGAATGTGACTCGGTATCGGACGATGACTGGGTCGTAGAGGACATGGACGATCTCGCCGTCGTGGTGGCCACGGCGCGGGAGACGCCGTCGGCTTGAGATGTGCCTTGTGACTCGGTGTGGCCCTCAGAGGTCGAATCGGCGACCGAGTGGCTGGAGGATGCAAAACTACTGCTGGAACGGGATGATGATGTGATGGTATGAGCGGGGGTGGTGGACCAAGAAGACCCCTCCGAATGACCCATCTGAGCGGTGATTGAGGAGTTTGTGCCATCGGATACCCCCGATGATGCGCCGCTCGATTCCTGTGCGCCCGATGATTCGGCGTGGCCAAAGGTCTCTGACACACTCTCGCTTCCGCCACCGCCCACAATGCCGATACCGCCTCGGACGTCGTAGCCTTGAACGTGGCCCCCGCTGTGTTGGTCGGCCACACCGCTGGAAATGGAACTGCTCTCCTGTACACCCGATGATTCGGTGTGGGACCCGCCCATCGAGATGGATGCGCTTTGGTTGTGAGTCTCGCTGCCGCCGAATGAACTAACCTCTGGTATGTGCGTAGTCGATGTGCTATGGCTGCTCGACCCGCCGCGAGACGTGGCGTGTCCCACGGTGTGCGCACTGCCCACGCTGTCGGCCGTCCCCTGGCTTGCACCCTCCATATGGCTCGTTCCCTCTACCACGCTCACGGCGTGGCTCACCGAGCTACCACGTGTCGAGGCACGCCCCTCGGTGTGAGAATGGCCATCGGTCACCGAGCGCCCTACCGTCGTGGCGTGCCCTTCGGTGTGAGACGTGGACTCGGACTCGGCGATCCCATCGGACGCCGATTGCCCCTCGCTCTGACCGTAGTTGGTGCCCGCAGACTGCCCCAGGTTACCCGACGCCATCATTGGCAGCGAGATACCAAAGGAGATGCTCTTGCTCCCCGTCTGGCGTGAGGCCGGGACAGACGCCTCCGACGCGATCCCTTCCAGCATCGTTGCCAGGTCACACTGCGCCAGGCGGGAAGCCAATACGACGAATACGAATTCTTCCTGCACCTGCGCCATTGCACGGAACAACATCTCGTTCTGCTGCATCGTGTAGGCCGTCTCGCCCGTCATCGTGACCGACTTTTCGTTCGGTCCCTCACGCCCCATCCCCCGCGCCGACATTCGGGGATCGGGCTGGCCGATGACGACCAGAGACTGCGGCATGTTGACCAGTGCCTCGCGCAGCCAATTTGCCTTTTGCACGTCCAGGGATGCAAGCCGAGACTGAGGGAAATTCGCCATCACACCTTCCATCGCCGCCATTCCCAACTGTGCATTGTCGAGCGCACGGGTTTTCATTTTATCCTGGTCACCCTCACTGCTGATGCCGATAGCGCCGTAGCACTGCACCACGCCGATCGGCGGGTCAAAGATACCGGACACGATCATACACGGATCGTAATCGGCCCTGCGTTGGTTGTATATGCCGGTGAGGGCCGTGCGCATCGTGTCGAGTAGTCCCGCGTCCTGGCGCGTTTCCTGGGGCAGGTAACGCAGCATCTTGAGTTTCACCACCCGGCACAGTTCGTACTCGCGCCCGGCCTCGCGCTCGACGACGTGAAACCAAAGATGGTCCAGGTGGTTGCCGTCAAAGACCAGGCCGTTATCTATCACCGTCAGATCATCCGGTGACGGTGACTGTTTGCTGGAGAGGAACGGTAAAGGTGTCATTCTATCCGTCCAATAGAGAGATTGCCTTTGTTACTGCGCTGGTAAACATCTTGAGTGCTTCGACGAGTGCTTTGAGAACGATCAATATGGCCTGTAACGGCATAACTTGCTCCAAATAAAAACGCCCGCCCGAACCCACGATTTCTCGTGAGTACGGGCGGGCGCAGGTCGGGCGGCGTTAGGGCTTTTGCAAAAAGCAAAAGCCTGTCTAACGACAGCTTCGTCACGGTTGGATCAAA
>JAAEPW010001030.1 GCA_024232355.1 Chloroflexota bacterium
CCGCAACAGGCGAAACCGGGCGTTTTTTCGTCGGTAATTGATGCATATCTCCTCGTCTCCTTAGCTTTCCACAAATACCTGGCTCATCCGCGACAATAACCCCACCTTGGCCTTTTTCTGCCGTCTCTGGCCCAGGCTCTCAAGCGGTGGGTAAAAGTTCGCCGCCAGTTTGACCAACGCCTCGCCGATAGGGGCCATCTTTTTTTCCAGCACCATCGGAGTACCCGTGTTGATCGCCAACCGCGCCTCATCCGGCGCAAAGGGCAGTGTGCCCACGATAGTGACTTTGCCGTCCAGGAACTTGACCACTTCTTTGGGAGAGATACCAAAGCGCTCGTCGAAACCGTTGAGCACGACACGGAACTTTTGCAGCGTGCCAAACGTTCTCGCCAACGAGGGCAAGATGTTTTTCACGTCCAGAATCGATGTCTTCTCCGGCGTGATGACGAGCAGCACCATGTCCGCATTCTGGATGGCCGACCAGTGAATGGTCATATTAAAGTCCGGCCCCACGTCCACGA
>JAAEPW010001031.1 GCA_024232355.1 Chloroflexota bacterium
GGACTGACCACCCGTTTCGCGTACGACGCCAACGACAATTTACTGCACCAGTTCGACGCCCGGAACAACAAGGTGGAATACACCTATGATCGACTCAACCGCAAAACCGCCCACATCCAATACAAATCAACGGGCGGCGCCCTCATGGCCCAATTCACGGCCTACGACGCCGAGGGCAACCTGATCCGCATGGTCGATCCCAACGGCTCCATATTCACCTATATCTATGATGTGCTCAACCGCCGGACGGACGCATTTATTCCGACAACAGGATCGCCGTATTATGAAACAACCCATGTGCAAACCGTGTATGACCAGAACAACAATGTAAAACGGGTCACAGAAACCAAATCCGGCGGGGCGGGGAGCCTTACCGATACAACCATCAACAACTACGACAATTTCGATCGCCTGGTCGATTCGACCCAGCGCGGCCTGACAGTCGATTATGCATATGACGACAACGGGAACCGCACCAGTGTGTCCACACCGGCCGGGACCACCACCTACACCTATGACGTTCGCAACCGCCTGGAAACCGCTGCGACCGATTCCGGGACCACCACCTACACCTATTACAGAGATGGCAAAAAGGATACGGTGGCCTATCCCAACAACACCATGGCGGACTATGATTACACGATCGCCAACCGCATCGAGTCCATCACCCACACCCGGACGTCCGACCAAAGTGTGATTTCCTCATACGCCTACACCTATGACAAAAATGGCAACCGCACCCAGCAGATCGAAGTGCAGAGCGAGGTTGGCGAGTCTACCACCTACGAATACGACGACCTGGATCGGCTCATCCGGTACATTGTTTCCGGCGGCTCCGAAACGGAGACGACCTACACGTATGAGGGGTACAACCGAAAAACCGAAAAAGTCATAGAAAACGGCTTGGCGACAAAATCCCGTTCGTACACCTACGACGATACAGACTGGCTCATCCTCGTGACGGATGACACGGATCCTTTCAACCCCTTTACGATCTATTACGAATATGATAAAAACGGGAACACGATCAAAAAGATCGACGGCTCTTTGACAAATCAGGACGTCACATACACCTACAACGCCCTGAATCAGTTGGTGGAGACCAAACGGGGACCTCCCGGTGCGGAGATAATCCTGGGCCGATACGATTACAACGCATCGGGCCTGAGGGTGAGACACCGCCTGTCCGAACGCGGGGATGTGGACTACTATTACGATGACAAAGCGGTCATCGAGGAGCGCAACGCGACGGACAACTCGCTTTTGGCTCACTATCGGTACGCGGATCGACTGATCAGCCTGGATATGGGCGGCTCTCGGCAGTACTACCACCACGACGCCCTGGGCAGCACGGTTAATCTGACCACGGA
>JAAEPW010001032.1 GCA_024232355.1 Chloroflexota bacterium
ACAGTTCGCTGACCGCTTTATTCATGAAGGGGAGCTCACCCACTGCACTGAGGTTGTTCTTGCGGTAATAGGGTGGGGGGGACTTGGTGAATGGGGGGGGGGGGGAAGTGACCGTTCTCCACCACTTCTAGGCTGTCAGGGTCTGAGGTCCGCTGACGCCATGCGCTGCGATGCGCAAACAATGATCCTTTGACTCTAGCCTTTTCCAGCTTCTCGAACTTCGTTTCGAAGTACCATGCTAAACTGGAATTTGCTCTCAAATTTTCAATTTCAGTGATGCTTTTAACTGGGAACTCACTTCCGGTTGTGTTTCGTATACTCAATTTCGGCTGATGCCCGGCATCAGCATTTAAGAGTTGGCCCCCGGCCAATTTGGCCCCCAGCCTCAAGTGGCAGACGCCCATCGCCTTGGGATTGGTCCCCGACCACTTGATGCCCAGTGCCAAGTGGGGGACGCCCAGCATCTTTGAATTGGTCCCCGACCAATTGGCGCCCGGCATCAAGAAGAAGGCGCCCAGCCCCTTGGGATTGGTCCCCGACCAATTGACGCCCGGCATTAAGTGGGAGACGCCCCGCGTCTTTGGAATGATCCCCGACCAATTGATGCCCAGCATCAAGTAGAAGGTGCCCAGCACCTTGGGATTGGTCCCCGACCAATTGGCGCCCAGCGCCAAGCAGAAGACGCCCAGCATCTTGGGATTGGCCCCCAGCCAATTGACGCCCAGCGTCGGATGGCAGACGCCCAGCGTCTTGGCATTGGCCCTCTTGGTATCCACTAGGGGTCCCTTTACACTAACTTTCTCCAACTTCTCAACATTTTTCTCAGTACACCCTCCTAAACTCAGGCACCCTCCTCCTCTCTATCTCACTAACACTGAACACTGCAACCTGCATGTTGGTGCTTTCTGAAACCTTCACCTGCACCACGTACATTGTCCCACTCAGGTGTCTCCTGGGGAAGTCCTCCAACTTCCGCGCCATTACCGCCATGCCCCTGAAAATGACCCGGTTGGCGGAGCCCGGCTTCCACTAGATCTGTCCCTCGCTGGGGCACGTGATGGCGGTGAAAGCGAGCGGCTTCTTTGTGGTCTTCTGAGTTGCTCCTTTGTTGGTCACCGCCTCGCTGTCGTCCACGCTGTTGCCGTCCTCTTTGATCTCCCCTTCTTCCACTTCCACGGCCATCGAGTCGGTTGGCGGAGAAAGAGCTGCAGGCAGAGTGGTTGCATTCATCGATGCATTTCGAGCGGCGGCCGTCCCGCTGTTGCTGGGGCCCGCTCCGCCCTGCTGCGCCTGCAGAGCGATCAACGCGGCTATGCTTGGCAACTGGAGCGGTTGGAATGCAGGCGCAGTCGGATTGAGTGCAGTGCCCAGCTGGGGGCCCGCCACGGCGGCGCCTGGCCCAGTCGATGGCGGCATGGCGAGCTGCATCGGCGCCTGGATGTCCGGGGCACCTGCCTGTGCCTGACTGGTCTCTGGAAAAAGGCCGGCGCCTGCTGGTAGACTGGGGTTTGTTGATGCAGGGGCACCGGCATGATCTGCTGTTGCAACCACTGCTGGGGCTGCGCAAATTGCTGACCCATCTGGGTTTGCTGGGCGAGATTGATCTGCGCTAAATCAGCAGGCACAGGATTAGATACACACACCCCTACACAGCTTCTCATTTGCCTCGTTCTAGAGTAACTCTGCAAATTCCTGGGCCGTAACTGCATATTTTGCGCCGCCAGCAACGGTTTACAGCGGTGAGCACTTTGGTCCTGAACGCAGCCCTGTCTACTTTCGCTTCTTGCAGGCACTGTTTTTCACTCTTCGACATCGCGTTATGATACACTTTCCTATGCAATCGCAGTACACTGGCACTAGGACCATGCTCAACCTGAAAACTCCTCATATTCTGTCTACTACAACCTTCTCTCTGCACAAACTTCGGCACATTGCACTGATCATTAGAGACATCCGCGCACAAAAACTGACCTTGGAGAAGTTGCTGTTGGGCGGCTTGTTGCTGCACCAGCAGGTTTTGCGCCGCCTGGCTCTGTGCCGCTCCGAATTGCATTGCCGGGAACTGGAACGGCGCTGGCTGTGCGATCGGCGCGATCGGTGCGATCGGTTGTCCGGCGACGCCTTGGGCGAACTGCGCGTCCTGCGCTTGCATCATCGTCG
>JAAEPW010001033.1 GCA_024232355.1 Chloroflexota bacterium
TGCGTGACAACGGCTCGGGCATCCCAGCGGAGGAACAAGCCCGGTTGTTCACCCAGTTCACGCGGCTCGACGAGGCTCAGGCCAAAGGGCACGGGCTGGGATTGTCGATCGTGCGGCGCATCGTGAGCAAGCTCGGCGGAGAGGTTGACGTCGAGAGCCAGGTGGGCCAGGGCAGTGTCTTTGGCTTTAGCCTGACCGGGGTTCAGGTTGAGGGGGACGCCGTAGCTTTGGAAAAGGAACGAAATGTGTAATGGTCAATAATATGGCGCATATAATGGGACACGAAAAAACACGGGCTGCGCACACGGTTTTGTTTCTGATCTTGCCGTGTTTTCCGTGTTGATCCGTGTCCGATTTTTATGCTGAATTGCGCTATCGTTCTGACCACTACAAAAAGGAATAGAATTATTGATCGATTTACACAGAATAAAGATTGGGAAATAGTTATGCTCAAAGCGCAGCCGGATTATCTGGCCTACCAGTTGCGCTTGAGGCGCGCGTGCAGCAAGGGCAGAACCGTGTGGCGCGCGTCGCTGAAAAGCGCGCAAACCCGCGAGTGCAAAGAGTTGGCCAACCTGGATGAGCTGTTTGACTTTTTGCGGCAACAGACCAGTGCGTCGTTGGATTCAGGAAACGGAGAATTGCTCGATGTGAACGTACTATCCGTCTAGCTCGGCCAACAGTTCCTCTGCCGTGGCCCACA
>JAAEPW010001034.1 GCA_024232355.1 Chloroflexota bacterium
ATGGTGAGTGATTTGACCATTGATAATGATGAATTGTCCCACTGGGAGCCAAATGACAGCGATTTCGCCTTGCCAAGCGAGCAGGGAAGTTCATTTTTAGCGAGCTACGCACCACACAAGTGCCATAATGAGAATTGCTGCTGGAAACGTAAGCGTGATTGTTCAATGCTCCCATCGGGCAGCTCGTGTTCTATCCAAAGGCTGGGGGGGCTGAACGTAAAGATAGGAATCCCAGGTGAGTACTTTACGCTTGAGATGCTGGACAAGGGTATTTTTCCCTCAAAGGTCCGACGTCCAATTTTGCTGATGCGCTTTCCTACCAGTCTTTTGTTGGTGATTACAAGATGTGAGCCATAGGTGTAGAACGTGGTTGCTATGATCGACTCTCCAGGTGTCAGGAAATCTTTATCTATCTTGTTCATTGTCTCTCACAAATAGGGCTAGATCTGTACTGTTGGTTCATTCGAGTTGGTCTTTAGGTTTCTTGATTCTCACCTAAGAAGGTCTATCCAAAGTTTAACGATGCCATAACCAATTAGTATGATAGGGAGGATGATGGTGAGTATATCCCAATCTGTGGTACGTTTTGCCTCAATGCCTTTCCAAGTTCTCGTACGCCACTTGTCATATTCCCACAGGATATCTCTGTCAATGAGTAGTGCTAGGATACCCATGACGATTAAGAAAACTCCTATCGAGTCCATAGCTACAGAACCAGTAAAGCCTGCTATTGAAACTGCCGCGATAATCAGGACAAGTGGAAAACGCGCAAGAGCTGGTCTGGAATGTGATGTTTTGGGAAACTCGTATCCACAATCACACATCAGAACATCCTTTTCCTGAATCTGATTGCACTTGGGGCAACGTTTCGTAGCTTTGGTGTGTTTGATGTTTAGCATAATTGTTGTACTTTTTGTATGTTAACTAAATCTTATAGTGCAAGGCTTGTCTTGTCAAGCGATTCGGATTTTGCTTTGTTCGCATTATTATTGGTCTTGGAACGTTGTCTTGCTGTTCTCGTGGAGAAGAACCCGTCCTGTGATAGGTGCAAAAAAGAACCCAGAAAGAACCACAGCCAAGCGTTGCGGCCTGTTGTTTGTGCTCAATAGGCGCAAAAGATCGCGAAAAGAAGGAAAACCAATCCCACTGAAGCATAGTCACCGTTTTCCATTAGCATCTCCTTCCATCTAACAATACGAATCAGTCCGTAAAAAGTTTCCTGGTTTCACGGTAGCTCAAGCTTGTACTGAACGAATTGCTCAATGCGAGAGACGCGGGCGGCACGCCCGCTTTGAGCGATGGGAAGGCGAGTGTTATGTTTTTGCGGTTCTTTTATCGGTTGAGGAACCAATTGGCGATAGAATAGCCCTTGAGGAGGGTGATGGTCGCGCCGATGATGAGGAATGGTCCGTAGGGGATGTGATCGCGCAGGCTGCGCACGCGGGTGACCAGTAGGATTGTACTGATTATGGCTCCACTGAGAGTGGTCAATACCAATGCCTCGATGATCAGTGGGAAACCGGTGATAAGGCCGATGAACGTCGCCAGGGTGATGTCGCCTTCGCCTAGCGCTCCGCTGCCAAAGGCGATTTTCCCTATGACGACCAACAGCAGAAAGGTAAAGAAACCAACGGCCCCGCCAGCCAGCGCGTTCCAGGGCAGTATGTCTGGCAGCAGGAAACTGGCGACGATGGCGAGGATAATAGAAGGGAACGTGACCACGTTCAAGATCAGCTTGCGCTCCATGTCGGTGACGAGGATCAGGGCGAATATGGCGGCGTATATGAGGTAAAAGGGAAATTTGATGGAAGGCTCCATCATGATCCACAGGTAGCCATAGGCCGTGGCCAGCCCGACTTCAACCAAGGGGTGACGCCAACGGATCCGAGCGTCGCAGTGGGGGCATCGGGCACGCCCGACGAGATACGCAGGCACAGCCAACCATTGCCACCAAGGACGGGCTTGCCCGCAGTAGGGGCAGTGGGGACGGGTCAGCTTGCGCCGCGCGGGTAGATCAGAGCCGAGTTGATTCACCAGGCCACCAACGAAGAAACCGACGAGTGCGAATAGAATGACCATTGAGCAAGATTATATATGACAAGCGTGCAAATGACAAACGAGGGGGATTCAAAATTGGTGGATTCGAGATGGGTGTGTTTCATTTGGGTATGTTTAAGTTGGAAAGACCTGCCAGGCTCACGATGACGATCTGGAAAAATGATTTCAAGGCTTCTGAAAGGCATTTTTGGTCATAATTATGTCGATAAAACCTGGCAGGTTTAAAGTTTCCAATTGAGATGAAACACACCCAAATGAAATCGCCCCCCGGCCTGTTTCGAGGCCGGGGGGCTTGGCATTTCCTTAAACCATTTGGGTTTGGATTTTTGCCATCTAGTCGCTCTTGAGCACTAGCGGCAGGTAGATATAGAAATTGCCCTCGCTGACGGTGACCACCACCGTGTCTGGCACGCTCGGCAGGCCCAACGTCCCCGCCGTCCCGGCGAGTGTGTCGGTTACGACGAGCGTAAAGGTGAGCACCGTGGCGCTGGGTGGCGCGGTGAACGTGGTGATGCTCAAGTTTGGCGTGAACGTCACCGCCGGGCCGCCCTCTTGCGCCCAACTGTAGACCAGGTCATCGCCATTGGAATCATAACTGCCACTGCCATCCAGCGTGACGATCTCGCCGGTGTTGACGCTCTGATCACCCCCAGCATCAGCCACGGGTGGAATGTTACTGCCGCTCACTATGATGCTAACGGGAGTCGAGTCGCTTTCGTTGCCCGCTTCGTCGGTGACGGTGATTTGGCAGCTTTGCTCACCCTCGTCCAGCGGATTATCGGGCACACAGGTCCAAGTTTCGTCAGGATTGATGGTGGTGGTACAGATGACATTATCCTCGTCATCATAGACGGTGATCTGGCCGTCCGGTTCGCCGGTCCCCCTAAAGGTCGGCGTGTCGCCGATCACAGTGCCACTGATGGGCGCCGTGACGATAGGCGGATCAGGTGGTATGGTATCCACGGTTATGTCGACAAACGTGGGATCGCTCTCATTGCCTGTGCCATCCCCGGCGATGACGGTGACAGTGTTTTCTCCTTCCGATAAGCCGGTAGTAGGCGTACACGTCCAGTTCCCGCCAGCGTCGGCGATAGCCACACAGAGCACCGTGCCGGTGGGATGGGTAGTGACGGTGACAGTCGCGCCCGCGTCCGCCGTGCCGGTAAAAGTGGGCGTTGCGTCGTTGATCAGTGTGCCACTGACAGGGCTGGTCACAGTGGGCGGGGTTACACCCTCCGATTTGACTGGGTCGGGACCGGGATCGGGAAAATCATAGGGACCGGGGTAAGGCGGCGTGGGATAAGTGATGACCGGATCAACCTGTTTGTCGCTCGTCGTGCTGGCCTGGTTGGTTACTGGCAAGCCAACTGCATCAGCAGTAACCGTGACCCGGAAGGTCAGGGTTACGATCTCCCCACCCGCCAAGCTGCTGACCTCAACCACCAACGGGTCAGGCCCGCTCACATTGCCCAGCGTCACAGAGGCTGAGCCGGGAGCGTAGGTGGTATTGGCCGGGATGGCATCGGTAATGACGACGCTATTCTGCGCCGTGTCGGTGATGTTGCGTACCATGACCTGGTACTCGATCACATCCCCCACATACAACGGGCTGCCATTGAGGTCCTCGGCCGTCTTGCGGATTTCCAGCAGTTGCGCGCCGGGTTCGACCGGGTTGGGACCGGGGTCGGGCAGATCGTAGGGGCCGGGGTAAGGTGGTGTTGGGTCGGTGGTGACCGGGCTGGGCTGCTCGTCGCTAGTCGCACTGGCCTGATTGGTGACCGGCAGGCCAACAGCGCCGGCGTCCACCGTCACGCGGAAGGTGAGGATGGCGTACCCATCCGCCGCCAGGCTGCCGATGTCGGCTAGCAGTGGGTTAGAGTCGCTCACACTGCCCTGTGTCACGACTGCCGAGCCTGGCACGTAGATTGTGTTCGCTGGGATGGCGTCGGTGATGACGACGTTGGTCTGCGCTGTATCGGTGATGTTGCGTACCATGACCTGGTACTCGATCACGTCGCCCACGTACAGCGGGCTACCGTTGAGGTCCTCGGCTGTCTTGCGGATTTCCAGCAGTTGCGCGCCGGGGTTGACCGGCCCAGGGTCCGGCTGCGGCAGGATCGGGCCGACATTGATTGGCGGCTGCGATTGGTCACTGTCCGCGCTAGCCGAGTTACCAACGGTTGATCCAACTGCCTCCGCATCCACAGTGACGCGGAAGGTGAGGATGGCATACTCGCCGGTCGCCAGTGTCCCGACATCAGCTACCAGTGGGTCAGGCCCACTCACACTACCCCGCGTCACAGAGGCTGAGCCGAGGACGTAGGTGGTGTTGGCCGGGATGGCGTCGGTGATGACGACATTCGTTTGCTGTGTCGCGGTGATGTTGCGTACCATCACACGGTATTCGATCACGTCTCCCACGTACAACCCGCCGCCGTTCACATCTCGGGCTGTCTTGGTAAGAATGAGCGCGCCACTCGGCACAGGATTGACAACCGTCACAACAGCGACGTCGCTGTCGTTATCCGCCGTCGCCGTGATGGTCGCCGTGTTGCTAAAAGCGCCTGCCGGCAACACATCGCTCAACACGCCGGTGATAGTGATGACACCACCCTCGTTCTGCGCCAGGTTCGCCACCTGCCAGACATAGGCCGGGACAGCGCCGGTGTCCGTGATAGCGACACCGGTACTGATGACGTCAGTGACGGTCACGCTCACCGGAATACTGTCGGCGATGACCACGTTGGTGGCGGTGATGGCGTCCACGTTGGAGAAGGCAAGGGTGTAGGTAATAGTCTGGCCGGGGATGGCCAGCGTCGGAGTGACACTTTTGCTCATACGCAGATCCACCAAAGGCAAGCTGGGGCAACCGTCCGGAGGGCTGGTCTTGAAATTATCATAGATCACCCACCCGTTGACCGAATCGCCATCTCCAGGACCTTCCCCTCCGGGACCATTAGCCGCGCCCCACCAATTGTCACTTGCGTCCAGATCATCTTGGTTGCCCCGGAGTGCCGTGTCGCTGTTGTAAACAATACAACCGTTGGTCGCGAGGAGGGTGCCTCCGAATGTGGACTGCATCCCGCCGCTGTTGTTGGCCGAGTTGCCAAGTACCCACGTCCCGGTCAATATCACGCTGCCAGAGTTGACGAACACCCCGCCGCCGTCGGAGGCCGAGTTGCTGACCACCTGCGTCTCGGTCAATGTCGCGCTGCCAGAGACGAACACCCCGCCGCCTCTGTTGGAGGCTACGTTATCGGTGATCACCCCCCCACTCATGTTCAGCGTCGAGTTGCCAATCACGCACACCCCGCCGCCTCTGTAGGCCGTCGAGTTGCCGGTCACCTGCACCCCGATCAGTGTCACGCTGCCATGCCAGTTGACGTACACCCCGCCGCCATCGGAGGAGGCCGAGTTGTCGACTACCTGCGTCCCGCTCAGCGTCGCGCTGCCATACACGACGTACACCCCGCCGCCTTCGCCGTTGAAGGTTGAGTTGCCGGCCGAGTTGCCGGCGATCATCCCCCCGCTCACATTCAGCGTCACCGGTTTGCTACTGCCGGCGCCGACGCATACTCCGCCGCATCCGTACTGGGCCGAGTTGCTGAGAACCTGCGTTCCAGTCATCGTCATACTGCCATAGATGATGATCACTCCGCCGCCGCTGACGGCCGAGTTGCTGACCACCCGCGTCCCGCTCAACGTCGCGCTGCCCTGCTGGACGTACACTCCGCCGCCGCTGTCGGCCGAGTTACTGAGAACCTGCGTCTCGTTTAGCGTCGCGCTGCCATTCCATACGTACACCCCGCCTCCGGCGAAGGCCGAGTTGCTGTAAACTCGGGTATTGATCAAGGTCAGGTCCGCGTCATCATTATTGATGCCGCCGCCATAATTGCCAGAACCGTCAAATCTACCGTTATAGATAGTCACACCAGAGATGACCACCGTGCCGGTATGGATGTGCAATACCCGGTCTATGCCGTTGGCGTTGATGATAGTTTGCCCCGCTCCCGCTCCCGTAATCGTCAGAGCGTCCGAAGAGGTGATGTCCAGGTCGCCGGTGGCGTTGCTGTCTTCGCCCGTCCCGGTGATGGTGAGGACATAGGTTCCGGCGAGCAGTGTGATGGTATCATCTTGTGCATTGGCGTTGGCCGCCGAAATCGCTTCCCGCAAAGAGCAGTCTGCGCCACAAACACCGTCGGCAGAGTCTTGTGTTTTGGTCACGGTAAAACCATCCGCCAGGACGATAGGGGTCGCCAGCATCCCCAGCGTCGCCAGAGTCAGGGTCAGCCCTAGAGCAAGTGCTACGAGTAAACGTTCGAGTTTCATCTATTTGTTCTCCTTGTATATACAGGTTCACAGACAGGGTTGTTCAGTTCTAGTTTTCCAAGGCCCTAGCCCTCGCACTTGTCCTGAACCCTGTACCTGTCGGTCCAGGACAGGTACAGGGTCCCCGAGGGCGATTTTGGGTAGAAAATCACCCAAAAGTCGATGTTTTGTTGCATGGGCCGCCCCCGGGACGGTGGCTGTGAGCGTTCTGTATTGAGAGATCTTTAGAACTGAACAGCCCTGGGTTTGCAGATCCTAACGGCTTTCTGGAACCGTTAGGGTCTGTAGATATGATACGTTCAAGCTGCTTGATCGATACAGACCTTGAGGGTTTCAGAAAACCATAAAGGTCTTGCTACATTGGAACGTAATGTCTAATAGACCAGTCCTCCTTCCCTCCCTGGTGTGGAGTCGGGTGCATAACGATGTGCAAACTTGGACGGGGAGAGGGAAAGAAAAGGAGGGATGTAACGAGTTGATCAGTGGGTTTCCCCCGCCCTATCCGGCTTTTTGGCTAAAGTCATTATACAAGATAGCAATACCTGATGCAAGAATAGAGACATAAAATCCGCCCCGCTGCTCATACAGGCAGCGGGGCGGGTATGCGTTTGCCGGTGCAAGCGTGCCCGTTACTACTCCTTGAGCACTAGCGGCAGGTAGATGTACGAGCCTCCACCTATGATCCCAAAGCTGGCCGAGTCTGAGCCGAGGGGGGCGTTGTCGGCAATGACGTAGGCCGTGTTGGTGATGGTGTTCCCGGCGAACTGGGTGTCGGTGACGACGTTGGCCGTGAAGGAGAGTGTGTATGCTGTGCCTGCGGCAATATCGCCCGGCGACCACTTGACGGTGACGGGCGGCAGGTTCACTATTTCTGGGGGTGGCAGTATTGCCGATCCGCCGTACATCACCCAGTCGCCAAAGGTCACGCCAGAGGGCAAGGGGTCGGTCAATACCACGTTGTTGGCAACCTCATCGGTGCTGTTGCTGATGACGAGGGTATAGGTAACCATGCTGCCCAGCGGTAGCGGGTCTGCCCCACCGGTGTCTACTGATTTGTAGACGCGGAGCGCGGGCTCTGGCTGTGCAAAGAGCGCGAACTGGGTCAAGTGCGCCACTTGGGAGCTATGACGACGCGCGACCGGGTCGAGGCTTTCCCGCGTAATGCCGTCGGTGGACCATTCATCGCTGTCACTGTTCCGGGCAAAGAGGTGCATGTCGTCCAAGCTCAACCCAACGACACTGGTCGCTTCGTACGTCAGGGCGACAGAGATGGGCACGTCAAAGTCGAGATCATCCTGGCGCGCGCCGCCCTGGTATGCGTCCAACGTAAATGCACATCCCACAAACTCGTGATTGGGTGGTCTGGCGACAGGCGCTTGTGCTGCATTATACAGCATGTCCATATCTACCGGCACCGCTCCAACAGGCGCTCCAATACGTATATTGCAACTACCGGGCAGGGTAATGGTGACGTCCGTCGGATCGTCCGCGTCGATGATAAAGCGTGCCTGGCCCACGTTGACTATGACGAGGGCCGTGTCACTGTCTTCCCCGTCGCTGATGGTGTAGGTAAAGGTATCCGTCCCCGTAAAGCTCGGATCAGACGTATAGGTGACGATAGATGTCGAGTGCGCCGTCGTGCCGTTCGCGGCTGCGCCCACGGCAATGACGGTGATTGTGTCACTGTCTGGGTCGCTGTCATTGTCGAGCACGGTAACGGTGACCGGCGTTACCCAGGCAGTGACGGCAGCATCATCCACGGCCACCGGCGGGTTGTTGCCCACAGGCCCCTGGTTGACTATGACTGAGACCACGCTGGTATCAAAGCCGCCGTTGCCATCGCCGATGGTGTACGTAAAGGTCTCAACGCCATAAAAGTCTGCTAGCGGCGTGTAGGTGATGATTGTGCCACCGTTGACCGCCGTGCCGCCTTTATTGAGTGGGCCGACGGCAGAGATCGTCAGCGTGTCGCCGTCCGGGTCAAAGTCATTGCTCAACACGTCGAATGGATTGTCGATGCTGTCCTCATCCACGGTGAACGTATCGCTCAGGGCTATGGGCCAGTTGTTGACGTCTTCTATGATGGTGACCGTGACGGTAGCGGTATCTGTGCCGCCGTTGTCGTCAGAGATGGTGTAGGTAAAGACCTCGTCTCCGAGAGAGCCCGCCAGGGGTGTGTAGGTGACCACTGTGCTGCCGTTGACCGCCGTGCCGTCGCTATCAGGCGTGCCGACGGCAGTGATGGTCAGTGTATCGCCGTTGGCGTCGCTGTCCCCGTCCAACACGGTGAGCGGATTGTCGATGCTGTCCAGTTCTACGGTAAAGGCATCGTCACCGGCTATAGGCGCGACGTCATTCACAGTCAGCCCGGCGGCATGGCTGTTATTCGCACCATCCGCATCTATCTCGGTGGTGGTGATGGTAACCGTGTTGGTAAGCGGGCCAGATGACAGCGGGACCGGCAGCGCCCCGGTGATGGTGATGACGCCCCCGTCGCCGGGAGCCAGGTCTTGCACCGCCCACACATAGCCGGGCCCTATCTGTGTGATCTCCGCGCCACTGCTCACGATGCTGCCGGCGCTCACGCTGACGGGCATGCTGTCGGTGATGACCACGCCGGTGGCCGTGATGATGCCCACGTTGGAAAAGTCGAGCGTGTATGTGACGAGCTGCCCGGGATCAGCGACGGTGGGGGTGACGCTCTTGCTGATGCGCACGTCGACGGCTGGCCCGCGCAGGATAAAGGGCGCAAAGTCGCTCACGCCCACGACGCGCAGTGATTGCGGTTCGGGCCCGCACATCCGCCCCGCGCTGCCATATGTCGCATCGCGTTGCAATAGAACGCCCAACGTGCCGGGTTGGTGGTAGGCTTCCATAGCGACGCAGGCGTGACCGGCGGGTAGTTCGCCGGACTGGTAGTAAAAAGTGACCGCCGCCGCCCGCCCGCTGGCGATAGTTGGCCTGATCGTATAGCAGTGTTGCACGGCGTCTCCGGGCGTCATGCCCGCGCAGTCTGCGCCCGCCGTGTCTGCGACCTCGGTGCTGCCCAGGTTCTGGCCGTTGGCATTGACGATCACACCGCCCGCCTTGGGGAAACCGACGTCGATAGCGCCATCCACCGGCTTGACCTGGTGATATGTGCCGCCGGTGTGCGTATATGGCCCGGTGAGCGTAAAGGTTCCCGTGGGTGCACCGGTCGCATAAAAGTCACCGCCCGCCAACTGCAATCCTCCCTCGATGCGCAGGTCGTGGCCGGATGCGGCAAAGACGCCATCCCTCTGGTAGATGTCTCCCGTGATCGTCAACGCGGTCGTGGAGGTGATCGCACCTTTATAGTTGTATAGAGCGCTGCCTACCGGGGCGTCGTTGGCGGCGATTTGCGTCCCGGTCAGCGTCGCGCTGCCAGAGTTGACGTATATCCCGCCGCCATAGTTGGAGGCCGAGTTGCCAGTCACGTGCGTCCCGGTCAGCATCGCGCTGCCAGAGTCGGCGGATCGCCGGCCGCCGCCGGAGGGGGGGTCGCCGTGGCCGCCGGAGCAGGACAGCAACACGCTGC
>JAAEPW010001035.1 GCA_024232355.1 Chloroflexota bacterium
CCGTCTCAAAATCGTGATCCAATGCACAGGGGGACATGTTGCAACCCCACACCAAGGTTCCCACGCCATCGACATCGCGACAGACATCCAAATTGCATTGCGAGGCTTTGACACACGCGCCCTCGGACCAAGTGAACCTGTATCCCTAGTCCCTGCGATCTTTAAATCGGGCAGCGCAGGCAACGTTCGACCATCTGAAGCCGAACTGTGGTTCTCTCTGCGGAACGTGCTTGGGCCTGAAAAGCGCCAAGAGTTCCGCACTGCAATCACCAAATACGTAGAGGCTGCGGTTTCAAAGTATGAGCACCTAGATCCAAAAGCACAAGTAGAGGTGACCCCAATAGACGGTCACCCCGCCCTGGCAAACTCTTTTCAGAGCTATGAAAAGGTGCAGAACATTCTTGAGAAAACGGACCAAAAGACTGCTCAAATCGAACTACTTATGGGCGGAGAAGACTTTGCATACTATTTGGAATTACAGGGCGGCGTACCTGGCTCAGCGTGGATGCTCGGTGTCTGGCAGCCAGGTACGGGCGGCCACCATGCGCCAACCTTCAACCCCGATGAATCGGTTTTCTGGAAAGGAGTGCTGTTCTGGTTACTCCTCGCATATAGTGACTAGAATCTCCCAGACACACCCGTACATAGGAAATCAAGCACAATGAAACCAAACCCAACAGCCATCGCCGAGGACCTTCAACTCGGCCCCACATGCGTGCGTCAGTTCATCTGTAAGCAAAGGCGCTCCAGCTTCACCCGAAGCGACGTCAGCCACGGACTGAACCTCCGCCGCTGGTACGTCATCACCCACAAACCCAAAGACCTCGTGTCCAGAAATACCATTTGACATCCCGCCGACTATCGGTTACAATAAAAACAGCCGATAAAAGGCTAGAAAGGAGATCAACAATGAGCAAACTCGCAGAAAGACGCCAAGCCCAACAAGCCAAAGCGACCCCCATACCCGCCCACCTGCGCCGGATCAGCGAAGTTTCAGCAATGACCGGCATACCAAACCGCACCCTACGAGAGTGGGCCGCTGATGATCGTATTGAAGCCCACAGACACGGTCCCAAGCTTTGGTACATCAACCTAAAAGATGCCCAGCGCGTTGCCCAAACCCTCAAGCCCGGCCCCAAGCCCAAAAAATAGATTTCCCCCTTTTCTTTGGGAGACACCGAACAGTCGCGCTCACGCCAGCAAAGCCACCTGCCTCCGACCCTGTTCGCGCCAGAGCACAACCTCCCCGGCCATCGCGCAGCCCCCGTCAGCGACCGCCCTCACCCCACAAACAAAACAATCCACCAGACCAACTCGTCCACGTGAGCCAAGAGCAGGCAAAGTGCCGTCCCCGCCGTCGCCGCGAGTACCCGCCGTCGTCGCGGCCACCACCTTGCCCTCATCCCCGGCCAAAACCTGATCCCGACCCTCCGCACCATGCTTCCCCTGCCTGCCGAAGCGGGCAGGCAGACTCCAGCATCGTGCTCCGCCTGGCACGGCCACAGCCATAACCTCATCCATCACATAAATCGCAAGAAAACACACGCCCAGTCCAATCTCTCGCGCAATCGACGCCGCTCCCTTCAGCCCCACACTCCATTATAGCGCGGGGGGTGCTCGTCCAAAGCCACCTGCAAAACCAACTCCCTCACTCGTATCAAAACTACTGCTACCCCAAGTGGGGTGGGGGAGGGCAAGCGGAGGCTTTAGCGTTGAGGAGGCACCCCCGCTTGCCCTCCCCCGCCCCCACGCTGTCATTCCATTGTGGGGGCTTCCGGTCGCTATATGCAAAACTAAATCAAGGTAGATTCTCAGCCAAGTCTCTCACGCAGACCCAATTCCCGCCCCATCATCGCGTCAGGGGAAAAGGGAAAGGAAAAGAGAGAGAAAGTGGGGGTCCGCGTTGGCCGTTCTCCTTTTCGTGTCTCCTCGTTGCCTGTGCGCCCTTGCCGGTCAAGGTTGGGCCGGTTTCCCCGTCCGTGTCTCCTCTGTCTGCTATGTTGTGTTTCCGCCGTTATTCAGCAATACCCCAAGTTTTCCCAAATAATTCCCGCCCATTTTGGGTTATATTTCCTTGTATTTCCGCCCGAAATCGGCTATAATAAAAACAAAAAACACACACAAGGAGCCAGTCAAATGTCAGCCAATCAAATCCCATCAGCCCGCCAAGCAGCTTTTTCAGCCTTTCGCGCCGGTTCGCTCCGTTCCGTCACCGTCCGCCCGTCATCCCGTGCCGCTTCTGGCGTTGTCCTCGTCGCCGCTTTTGCCAGCTTTCCCCGCGCGCGTTCCTTTGCGCGTCGCTGGGCTTTCCGTCTTGGTTTCTCCGTCGTCGTCCGCCGTTCAGGTGGGGTTCCCTTGTCCTGTGCGCCAAGCACAGGGTGGGCCGTCTCTGTTCCCGTCGTCATCCGCGCCCGCTGTCGTTGGTTGCTGGCGGGTGGTGGCATCTTTGCCCCTGTTGTGGGTGGCCTGCGCGGGTTGCTGGCTGTCGTCTCTTCTTGGGGGTTGGCATAGTGTCCGCCCTGGTTGGCTTCTGCGGCTCTCGCTCGCTCTCGCCCCAGTTCGCGCCCCTCGTCCGCGCTGTGGTGGTCGCTGTCCGCGCTGGTGGCCGGGGGGTTGCTGTGGGTTGCTCTCCTGGCATGCGCGTGCCTGTGGTGGTCGCTGCCCCTGGTGCGCTGGTTTTCCGTGCTGGCTCTGGTCAGGGCGCTTTCCCTCGCCGGTCTGCTCAGTTTGTGCAGGCTGTCGCCGCCTCTGGCCCTGGCTGTCAGGTTTTCGCTTTTGTCGTCGGCCCCTGCCCCGCTCGTGTGTCCCCGTCGCCGTTGCCCGCTCGTTGTTTCTGTGGTGGCGGTTCGGGCACTTGGGCAGAGTTGGCGCTGGCTGTCGGTCTCGGTGTGCCCGTTTCCGTCTTTTGGTGCGCTTCTGGCTCGCCCTCGCTCCCATCCTGGTGGCCTGGTCAGTGGTCGCCGTCCTGGTCACCTGCTAGTCATTGCGCGCAGGCTTTCAGCTTTCAGCCTGCCCAAGTTGCTCTTTTTTAATTCAGTTTGTCGGCCGCCTGTTGTAGCCAGCACCCCCCGCTGTGTGTGGTGAGTCACCCCCAGCAGGGTAGGGTAGATCGGTGAGAATAGGCAAGGGGCACAGAAGCTTGCTTGTGTGTTGGTAGAGCGGTTTTGCCCCCGTAAGAGCCACAAGAACCGGTTGAGCCAACACACACAAAGCACCCCGGCGAGTGCTGCAACACTCGCCGGGGCAATATCCAGACCAGACCCACTTATACCCATAAGGAGAACTAGCATGGACAACTCAATTATAGACCCACACGCCGGAAACGGCAACCACCCGATCCAAACTAGACCCCCGTACCACTGCCCTCACTGTCAAAACCCTGTCCCACGAGTGCTAGAGTACAACGCATACCGCAACCCCCACGCCGCATGGAAACCCCTAGACGACCTTGGCGAGCACCTGGTATACCTGCACTGCGAGCCTTGCAACACCGCCCACCGTGCCGCCCGCCTGGGCTTTGTGATCCTCCCCTTTGATTGGCCCCCCACCGTAGACGCCCAAGGCGAAGCCCGCACCCTGACCGCTGCCCTTGCCGAGATCGCCCGCCTAACCGATCCCCAACCCGGAGACGATACCGGCATTGACCCTTTCGCCGCCATCATTTACCGTACCCTGGCCGGAACCATCACCCCCCAAGCCGCCATTCTCGAAATCCGACAACTGGTCGAGGTGATAGCATGATCTACATAGACGCCGACCAATACCCGCCCTTGGTGCGCTGGGCAGTTTTCAACGCCATCAAAACCCGCCTGAACTGCACACCCCTCTCAGAGCAAGACCTGGACGACATGCTCCAAGAGGCTTGGATAGCCGTTGACCGCTACAAAGACAAGCCCCGGGGCTACCAATTCACGGCCGCCCGTCACGCTGCCCTGAACTACTTTTTCAAGTACATACTCGCCCGCAAACACTCCAGCAAGGCGGAAAACATCAATCAGCCCTCGATATGGGAAAAACGGGTCAGTTTTGAGGAGACCCTTGCCGAAAATGGCGATGAGACGGTCTCCCACCAACCACCGACATACAACCACCGCCCGCCCTTACCCCTCCAAGGCCCCGCCTTGCGTGCCTTTCTGCAAACTCTCTACAAATCATACGCCACAGGACAATTCAAGCACGCTACTGCACGCGCTAAAAA
>JAAEPW010001036.1 GCA_024232355.1 Chloroflexota bacterium
CTATGTCCTGGTTGCGGGACGTCCTCTTCACCGCCAATCTCACTCCACGCATCGGGATAAGGAAACCTATTCAGACCCTGCGTGAGATGGTCCACATGGCCGTTTGTGAGCAGACAGCGAGGTGTACCCACGGGGGGCACGAGCGAGGGGGTCCTGAGCCTCCGCTTAGGCGGATTATGGGCTCCGATGGTGGCCTTGGAGATGTTGCGAGTGCAGCCCCAACGCTTACCCTCAATAGGCGCTCTGACGCCTTTGCGCCTTCCAGTTTCGGGGTCGAGATAGGTTAGGCGGTAGGTCTTCTTCCGACCTCCTATCCAAGCCTTCTGGCTCTGAAATCGCATCATGTAGTCGAGAGTGCTGCCCCAAAATTCTGAGTGATGCAGTTTGCGGGTGGCGCTGCCCTCACGAACGTCAATAACGCTCGGCTCAGGATAGACCCTATCGAGCGCCTCGCGCAGTTCATCACGGTGGCGCTTGGGGCAGTGCAGAAACACATGCACATGCGGGTTCCGGCCCGTCATATCCGAGTGCCAGACGTGGATTTGGTAAAGGTCCTGACCAGTCGTCCGGCGCAACCATGTACGCAGATAGGTCAGGAGGCAGTTTAGGTCTTTTGCTCGCGCATCAGGGCTTGGCAGGGACCCTTGATAGGGCGTGAATGTAACAAGCGTGTTTAGCGTATGGCCTAGCTCTCTTGCGCGGTAAGAGGCTCGTCGTATGTCTCTACAGTCGTCCCACTCCAACCAGTCTGTCTGTTTTCGAACGTGAACCAACTCTGACTACTTCGCTTCCTCATTGACCCATGCACCCCCCCTACTATACCTTGTGTCTTGGGTTTCTCATAATAACAACATATGTGTTCTTCACAGGACTAGCTTGCTTTGCAAACATTGCAGCGAGCTATCCACGCAATTAAAACTATTTCGAAACAACAAGTTACCTAGTGCCGCCCGCCCCTAACCCTGCTTGATAATCCCTAGAAGCCTGTTTGAAGTTTGAACGGGTTTGGCTTGCTGATTCTTGGGCTATCTGTTACTTTTTCCTAAGAATAGGTTATACAGGTAACACCTAAGCCCATGAGAAAGAAGAGAAAGACAGCTAGGAAACTGGCCGCCGCAGTGGCCTACCTGCGCACATCGAGTGCCGCCAATGTCGGGGGCGGACAAGGACAGCGACAAGCGTCAGCATGACGCCATCATCCAGGGAATTGCCGGTCAGAGAAACCCGCGTTAGTAGTCTAGCCTCATGGAAACTGAAGGAGATCAACTATGCGCACTATCGTCTTTGCACTGTCGCTCTTTGCGTTCCTGGCGCCTACGGTAGCCGCGGCTGGTCAATGCCAACCTGGCTGTCACTGCGTCATCACTATTCCAGGCGGTCCATGGACACACTGCCCAACTGGCTTAGGCTCTTAGAGCCTGATTGGAAATGATGTCGAGTGATTCCAGTTGGTTATCATTTTTCTGATTTGTTGAATCGGAGAATGTCGATGTCCTGGACCAAAATCACTCGTGTTGACGATGACAGAAGCGACTTGCGTTATGCAAGCGATTGCCGCGATGAGGAGTGGAGATTGATCGCGCCGGTGGTCACTGCGCGGTCACGCTCGGGGCGTCCACGCACGGTGGACATGCGCAG
>JAAEPW010001037.1 GCA_024232355.1 Chloroflexota bacterium
AACGGCGGCACCGCGCTGCAGATCAACATCCTCGACGCCGACGTGCTGCGCGAGGCCCAGCAGCGGCCCGAAGATTATCGCCATCTGCTGGTGCGCGTGACCGGTTATAACGCCTACTTTGTCAGCATTGGGAAAGAGTTGCAGGACGAAATCATTGCGCGCGAGAGTCATCGGATGTAAGCAAAGAGAAACCGGGTTTTGTCGCTTTACTTAAACGAAAAATCCGGTTTCTTCCCCTTGAAGAGGTAAACAATGCCCAAAATAAACACACACACGTCATTTTCCGAAACAGATATGCAAGCCTTTGAGCCAGAGATGAAAATCGGGCTTTTGGCTACCGTCAACGAACAAGGACTGCCGCATCTGACGCTGATCTCGTCACTGCGGGCCAGCACGCCCACGCAGGTGATATGGGGTCAATTCACCGAGGGGTTGAGTAAAAAGTTCATCAAGCACAATCCGCGCGCGGCTTTTATGATCATGACCCTGGACAGGGAACTTTGG
>JAAEPW010001038.1 GCA_024232355.1 Chloroflexota bacterium
AAGCTTCTGCGCCAACTCCTCCGCTTTCTGTCGCTGCACTTCGGTTTCCTGTCGCTGCGCTACGACTTCCTGTCGCTGCGCCGCGCACTCCTTTTCCTTTTCCTCGTATTCTTTCTGCCTTTCATCACGTTCCCATTGGCGATCGGCGACATAGCTGGGGTCGAGATAAGTCTCGTACTCCTGCAATGTGATCTGTCCATTTCCAGTTGCTGTCGAAGCACTTGCCGGATTAGCACTCAAGGCGCTATCTGGCAAAACCCCGTTCACTGGCTGGATCCCGGCGGCAACCACGCCTAAACTAGACGTGGTCGCCCCACTCTGCAGATTCGTCGCCTGACTTGCCAAACTGATCGCTGGTGCCGCTGACGAGCCCACCATGGTGGTCGTTGCAGCACTCTGGCCAAACTTCCGCTGAAAATCTGCACGTAACTGATCACATTCCCGCTCAAGGACGGCCATCATTTGCAAAAAACGCGCTAATTCGACCGGATCATTGACACTGTCCGCAACAGAACACTTCACTCGCGTCAATTCTGCTTCCTTGTGCGTCAGCATGCGGCGCTCGATATCGCGTTGCTGCGCGACATCCACTACTTGCACTTGCGGCAACGCACTAGGCGGGATTTGCGGATGCACCGTCACCGCGCCAAACGGCGTCGGCCGACGAACCTGCTGTGACTCGTACTGACGCGGCAAAGAGTGCTGCACAACTGGCACGGCTACTGACGGCATGCGTGGCGGCCCCGCCCTAATGACGTGCATTTGCGCATGCGCAGGCACGGTCGCAACGTTATTCGGCATAGGCGCACGCGTCAACACGGTCGCAACACCATTCGACGCGTTCAGAGTTTTAGACTGCACAACAGGTTCACTTACGTGCGTCTTCTGCTGCAGTTCTCCGTGGCGCTTGACATGGGCTGCGTTCTGCTGCTCCAATTCAGCGATTCGTTGCGCCAAAACGTCCGTCGTCTCTTTTCGCGCAATCACGTGATCCGACTGCAGCTGCTCCACCAAGGCCGTCCACTCATCAATGGTCGCCTGCCGTCCCTGCTTGTGCGCATGAATGGCGTTCTGGTACGCCGTCATGCGTGTCGCCATCTCCGCTTCCATCGCACGGCGATCCGCGTCGCTTTGCGCAGCAGCTTGATCCACAACCACCTGCGCTCGTTCGACATCTTTACGATGTGCGAACTGAGACCGCTCCAAATTCTGCTGCGACTGCACCAATTGCGTCTGCAAGCGCTCCACCTGATCGGACAAACTCTCAGGAGTTCGTACGATCACTTCTCGCGTCATCAGCGCCAGGGCATCCTCAATTAATTCTAACTGAAGATGCCCGTCCTCTGTCCAGCGGACTCGGCCAGTTTGATCGCGCACTGCACGATAACCGGCCCTTGCAAAGAAGTAGTTTCCGTCGCCGTCCACCAGGGGCTGTCCGTACTCGTCACAGATCGCGTCCCCTTGTTCGTCACCGATGTCGACTTGCACCACCCGTTGGGGGCCAAATCGATGCGACTGGAAAATCGGGCTGTCTGTCAGTGCATTGTCACTGCTAGCCACCCTATCCATTCCTGCGTCCGTTGCTTCGCCACTTCCGTCACCCGGCAGCGTCGCCTTCGCTCCGCTTCCGCCAAGTCCCGCCGATGCGTCCGTTTCCGGCTCCGTTTCGTTCACAGCAGCTGGGACCTTTGGTCCAGCGCCGTCGGGCACGGGGTTTTCCACTTCGTGCGGATTTCCGGCCGCCCCACTCGAACTACTCGCCACTGACAACGACGCCATGTCTAACGGGCTTGCTTTGCAACTGTTAGGCAACACTTCACGTGACAAAAATCACTTCGCAACGCACACAGTCACAAATTAGGCTACTAATTTTGCGACACTTACCTGACCGGCAATCTTCTTTCTTCGCGTTTTTCCGTTCGCGTACGAGTTCCACTTTCGGCGCGTGCCTCCAGTGTAACGCCTCGAATCGCGCGGGTGCTCAACTCGGCGACACCTTTCCGGACTCTTCTTCCGTTCCCGCCGAGCGAGCTCCTCCTAACCGGGGCAGACAGCTAGGGCGTGTAAGCTAAACAAAGCTAAACACCCCCGGGTAAACTCGGCGCCACAGCTATCGCAAGGTGCCCGGTCCGACTCGTTGCGCCACAACCACAATGACTGCTCGGTCAACCCAAACAAGTCACTGTAACCACCAAACCACCTTTACCTCCGCTTCAACAGGTAAGAAAGTACGCAAACAGGGGTAGAGAAAACAAAAGGCAACAGCCTGTCCGTCGGCCGTCTCCTTTGCTGAGCACAGCTTCGCTAACAGAGAACAAACTCCAGACGCGACTGACTCAAACCAACGCTTTATTCACACTACTCATAAAACGAGCAAAACACGGTCAGAGCACCAACGAAACTATTCTAGCAATGTTTAGAACCAATCACAGGGCAGCGTCCGGTCACGACGGCGGCGATTCCCGGAGCGTCATTTCGTACTGCAACGAGGTGACCGCCACTCCCTGCTTCATGCACTGGAATACCGTATTTAGAGAAGCAGAGCCTCAGACGGCTCCGCACTTGGTTGAGCGTTACGGCACCACAGGGTTCGGGCAAGGCAGACGTTTAATTAGCAAATGAGCACGGAAATAAAACTGCCCTTGCACTACCCCCTCCTTCAAGTGCCGGCCACCGGACGGCCGCACAAGAGAGGGCCAAACCCCGGCACGGAGGGCACTCGCTTCGCTGGCCTCTGCACAAACGAGGAGTTGCACTCTCCGGCCCCAGCAGTACTCGTACACGCGCCAAGCCGAACACGCCGGAGGATGCAAACTCCAATAACGTAACAAAGATCATTTTCGTCTTTGGCGGCTAAGTCCCCTCGGTCCCCGCGTCTTTTCCTTGGTCAGTCGACGCTCCATCGCCAATCATC
>JAAEPW010001039.1 GCA_024232355.1 Chloroflexota bacterium
ATCTCGAAATCAAGCCCCTGACAAAGCGAATTGGGGCCCAATCAGTCCCCGATTTGCAATTCCCGCTCTCTGGAGGCTTTTTGGACTCTTTCTTGCCCTTGACTGGCCTCCATTTTGCGAAAAATTGGTGATGGTACCGTCCGGTCCTTACAGCTACCGAAGACAGCGCCTACAGCTACACTATCGCCACCCAGGACGATGACGGGGATAGTGTGAATATTTCCGCCTCGGTTAGGCCGGCCTGGTTGGCTTTGATCGATAACGGCGATGGCACAGCAAGCTTGTCTGGCACGCCGCTCAATGACGACGTGGGGCCGAATGGCGTCAGTCTGCAAGTGAGCGATGGCATCAGCGACACGGCCCAGGTCTTTACAATTACGGTAGGCAATACCAACGACGCCCCGGTCTTTGCCAGCACTCCAACGCTCACAGCCACAGAAGATAGCCTCTACAGCTATAATGTTGCTGCCGGTGATATTGACGTGGGCGATGTGTTGTCCATCACCGCCCCGGTCAAGCCGGCCTGGCTGGCTTTGAGCGATAACGGCGACGGCACGGCCGTTCTGAGCGGCATCCCGCTCAACGCCGACGTGGGCGCGTTTAGTGTCACCCTGCAAGTAAGCGACGGTATCAGTAATGATCTCCAGGTCTTTACTATCACGGTCAACAACACCAACGATACGCCCCTCTTTAGCAGCAGCCCGGTCACCGAGGTGCTCAGAAATACGCTCTACAGCTACAACATCAGCACCGGCGACGACGATGGGGACAGTGTGGCTATCACCGCTCCGGTCAAGCCGGCCTGGTTGACCTTGAACGATAACGGCGATGGCACGGCGACGCTGTCCGGCATTCCCACCAGTTCTGATGTCGGTGCGCACAGCATCAGCCTGCGGGTGAGCGACAGTATCAGCAGTTCGACCCAGCCCTTCACGCTGACCGTGGTCGGCATTGGCGGCGCGCCCACCTTTAGCAGCATCCCGGTCACAACGGCGACCGAAGACCTCCTGTACACCTATAATATCAGCACTGTACTGAGCAGTCTGACCCGTCGCTTTATGGCTGCCAGTGAGTTGCAGATAGCGGCGTTGTTGAAACCGGCATGGTTGAGCCTGGTGGATACCGGCGACGGCACAGCGACCTTGAGCGGAACGCCAGGCGATACGCATATCGGCAGCCACGCCGTCATTCTTCAAGTGACGGATGGTTCAGGGGCAGGTGACACCCAGGCCTTTGATGTGGTGGTGCAAAATACCAACGACTTGCCACTGTTCACCAGCTCGCCGGTAGAAGAGGCGACTGAAGAAACTCTCTATCATTATGAGATCACCGCCACAGACGATGACGCGGGCGAGAATCTGATCATCGCGGCTATCGGTAAACCGGCTTGGCTGATCTTGGTTGATCACGGCGACGGCACGGCTGCCCTCAGCGGGACGCCGGGCAATGCGGACGTGGGCGACACATCGGTGTATCTGGCAGTCACGGACAGTGTTTCCGCCACGGCCACGCAGAATTTTAGCATCACGGTTTTGAACGTCAACGATACGCCGATTTTCAGCACAACCCCGTTATTGAATGTCAATGAAAACGCGCCCTACACCTATACCGTTGGCGCCAGCGACCCCGACGTGGGGGATGTTTTGGTCATCCAAGCCATCACCTTGCCCGTCTGGCTGTCATTCTACGACAACCGCGACGGCACAGCACTGCTCTACGGGACGCCCGACAGTACTCAATTGGGCAGCTATGCGCTCACGCTGCAAGTTAGCGATGGCACTGTCACCGTCGATCAGACCTTTACAGTGCAGGTCAATGATGTGAACGATCCGCCTGAATTTAGCGACTCTCCGCTAACGGCCGTCTACCAGTACCTCTCCTATCAATACAACATTGAAGCCATCGATACAGACGCCGGCGAAACGCTGCTCATTCAAGCGACGCAAAAACCGGCCTGGCTCAATTTCTCCCAGGATGCGCCGGGAAACAGCCACTCGACCGCGTATTTGTGGGGTACGCCCGACATCGCGCATGTGGGACAGTATCCAATTATCCTGCAAGTGACGGATAACGGCGGCTTGGTTGCCACGCAACACTTTACCGTGACGGTTCCCAATTTGCCCCCGGTCACGATGGCCGACTGGGCACAAGCCTTTATCAGCCAAACCACCACCCTGGACGTTCTGCTTAACGACTCGGACCCGGATGGCAATCCCATTTCCGTGCTGGGGATCAGTCAACCGTCTAACGGCGTGTCTGCCATTGACGGCGGGCAGGTGAGCTACACCCCCAACGCCGGCTTTCTGGGCAACGACAGTTTCACCTACCAACTCACAGACGGGCTGGACTCGGTTGAAGGACAAGTGCGGGTACGAGTGGTAGCGCGTAACAACGCGCCCCGCCCCGTAGACGATACTGTTAGAGCAACCACCGGCTTCCCGGCTACACTCTCCGTTTTGACCAACGACTTTGACCCGGATGGCAACGCCATGCGCGTTGTCGCCGTTGAATCGGCGGGCGGCAGCGGCAGTATGATGGTTGCCTCTGACGGGCAGGATTTGCGTTACATCGGCGCTGACGCTGGCACGCAGGTCTTTAGTTACACCGTGCAAGACGTCGGCGGTGATTACCCTCTGTCCGATTCGGCACTGGTAACGGTTGATGTACGTGATTACAGTCCTGATGACATTGTTTTGTACAACTTTTTCGGTTTGGAGGATGCCCACCCATCCATTCGCTCCGGCGAACAGGTACAGATCGGCTATCACTTTGTTATTTCCAATGCGGGTGCTTATGCGGCCAAAGCCGAGCTGAGGTATACCTTGGGCGGCGCCAACCTTGAGGCTCTTGATCTTTTTGCTACCTCTAGCCAGGGGAGCTGTACCACCCACATAGGGTCTTCTGCTGTCCTCAATTGCGACTTTGGCATTATCATCAACCAATCAGCGGTAACGGTGGATGTGGTCGTGACGGCGCTGCCTAAAACCGCCGGGACATTGTATGAAAAGGCGGTGCTCAACAGTGTCAACCCCATAGTAAGCGGCGGCAAATCCATGCAACTTGACAGAACGATAGCTGTTGAATCGGTGGGTGAAATACATCAGGTTCAAACAAGTGGGGGAATGATAGATATTGTCGCTGATTATTCTGAAGCCTTGCCGGGCGGTAAAACCAAACTGTACGGCATGCGTATGAAAATAGGCAATTACTTTGAATTGCGTAACGCAGCCCTGACCTATGATGCCAATGGGGCCGTGCAAACAGAAGGAATATCCAGTCAGTTATGGTTCTATCCTGAATACGAACCCGGGGGTATCAAATTTTTGACCGGCCCCTTTTCTATCCCCGACCGTAACGCTCGCACCATTATACCAGGACCAGACACCACCATCTCAACGTTGGGGCTGGGTTTCCCGCGTGACGGCTTTGAAACGGTAGATATAACTTGTCTTAACTTTCACATGCCGCTCATCAAGAGTACCATCCAGGCGCGGTTCTACATTTCATACGACCTGCGCCCGCTGGTGCCTATGGAACTCCGACAAACAGCGACCATTCAGAGAGTAACCATTCAGGGCGACCCGCTGATAGACTTTGGGAACGAGGGCATTATGACCTTGTCGTTAAAGGGGCTGGAATTGGTTAAAATCAGGTCGAACTATTCCCTGATGGACTCGGATGCTGTGCTTCGGATAAATGACATTGAGGACACAAGCGTGCCGGTAAAAGTGAGACTCTATTCTTGGGGTACCCGCGACCATCTTGACATTGAACCCAAGGCCGATAGTATCACGATGGCCACACCGGCTGGAGATGTGACCTTTTATGAACCTACCTTTGAAGACGGTCGTTTCTACGCTGCCAATGGCGCCTACAACGCCGACGGCCAGCCGCTCGATATCGAGGTAAACGCTCAGGGATGGGCGGTCAATGGAGCCGTAAATCCACCCACCTGGGATATCATTTCGAACCACTTTGCTTACAAAGCCAATGCCAAACAACTGCGGATCAGATTGCCCCAGAACTATAACTTGCTCGTCGATAACTTTGCCCTGGGCGCCGACGCTGAGAACAATTCTTTCAAGCTCACCGTGGCGGACAGAGAGTTGGAGCTATTCAATCCACAGCTCATTGATGGCGTGCTGCAGGCAGAGACCGCAGAAATGGAGTTGCCAGACGCCTTTGATAATCTCACGCTCGAGGTCAGTGATGTTTGGGTTGGAGAAGCGGGCGAGTGCGAAAGAGAACTGCACAGCTTTAACGTGAAAACCAATGAAATATGCGTTGGCGAAATAGACGAAGACGACCAGGAAATGGTAACCATGTTCGGCCTGCTTCAGACCAATATCACGGACATTAAATTCGCAGCGCTGTCTTCTAATAGCTACAAGGCAAAAGTATACGGCAGTATTCAAAGTTTTGGCGTGGCCCCGCTGAATGCCGCCACGCCCATTCGGGTTGATTTGACCGAAAATGATACTGACGTTGCTCTGGAAGGGTTGGAATTCAAGTTTTTCTTCTTGGAAGTCAATGCCGCCAGTCCCTTTACTTTTAATGGGTGGGATGAAATTGGCATCGGCTCAATCGCCGGCTCGCTAAACATTCCCCCTACAATAAAAGAGGATGATGATGGCTCGGCCATAGGCTTTTCCGGGTCCAATATCTATGTCAAAGACGGCCGATGGCAAAACGCGGAATTCGGGCTGCAGGGCTTTGATCTCATTCCCGGGTTCCCGCTCAAAGAAGCCAGTTTTTCCTTGAGCACTACGCCCAACAATGCTTACGACATAGACATAGGGGCCACAATTAAACTGGGCGGCGGAGATAAAAACGGCGGAGGATCAAGCCGGCGGCCGAGCGGTGGCTGTGGAGACGAGGCTGATGTTAGTGCGGACGTACATCTGCGCACTCGGGACGCATGGTTCTATGGCGCCGGGGTAGGCTACGAGTGCGATTACCCGCTCTATCCGCCCAACGTGGTGGTTCTTACAGGTATGTCTGGTGACTTGGACCTGCGCTCTGATTTTGTGGGACCCAATGAAGACAAGGAAGTGGATAGCGTCAAAATAGAAATTGCCGCCGGGCTGGCCTTTGGAGAAATGGAATTGGGCGGTAACGGCTTTCCCATTATCAGCGCAGACCCCACCTTGACAGCAATTCTCATTTTGGCCACCAGAGCTATGGAGGTACAGTCAACTCGAGTCCCTCGATCATAAAATCGAGCAGATGTTCCCAACTCTCAAAGCAGATGTAACGAAGCAGTGCTCGAATATCATTGAAAAACGTTTGGCGTGCCGAGAGTGTTTTTCGGAGGAGGAGGTACTTTTCATCCACTAGATCTAGAATGACGTGAAACAGGAAGGCTAGCAGATTTAGAGTCAACAAGAAGCTCGACAGATGTTTTTTGCCATGGCCGAAGTTGTGTTCTAAATGATAGCCTCTGTTTTTGAGAACATTGTTGTTCTCGTTTTCGATCTTCCAGTGTGCCCGTCCGTCACGGACGATGGGATGAACGGTTTGATCCGTAATCTGGTGATTGGTAGCGAAAGTATTGTAGTAGAGTACTTTTCCATCTGTTCCCTCAGTGACAGTGACCTCACACCAGTTGACCAGTAAAGCATCTTCACCCGCACGCAAGGGAACTTTATTAGCGTAACGATAGGTATAGACTTCGAGACGCTTCTTGGTCGAACAGTGTATAGACAAACTCGACAACAAATCACTGGCTTGCAAAGATTCGATCTCCTCGTAGAGTGTTTTGTGGGATTCTGGCTTACAGACCAAGAGGAAATTAAAGTCTTCACCTAGTGCCAGTTCGCAGAAGGGCTGTTTGCAATACAAATCGTCGCCCGAAATAGTCACCCCCTTGGAAGCGTATTGCTTGGCGTGTTTGTTGATCCAACGTTTAGCCGCAGACTGTTCACAATCTTGTTTGTCGTGACCGTCTTGCGGTATGATGAATTCTGGTTCCAAGGCTATCACGCGCTCATTACCAGAAGCGACGATGACCGGTGTGATTGCACTGTGAAAGTAGGTAGTGACGCCGTTTTTCGCTGTTCTGTGAGAACAATTCGAACAATGGATATTTTTTGACGAGAAATAATGAACACCATCGAAAGCGATGTGTAAATTATCGCCAAAGCAACGAAATGAGTCCAACTCTCCTGTCGCTTCCAAGTCATTGAAGATATGTTCAAACATTGGAGATAGGAAATGAGGCTCAATTGGGTCGAGGAGATTGCGAATCTGATTGTCGCAAAGAATTTGTTCGATGCCAAATAGACTTCCGGCATTGCTATGTCCCTTGTTTTGTTTCATCGTTCGCTGATGTGCTAGAAACGAAGGCGATTGAGTGAAAAATACCGAAAATGCACCGAGCCCTGCATCTTTGATCGAGTAACTTTTGTTTTGACCAATTCGGTAGTCTGGCAACCCATCCAAAACTTGATGGAACTTGGCCACTAGGTCACTAAATGACAATATTTTGGACATATATCGCATCCTTGCTTGAAATGTCTATACACATTAGTGCATATTTCACTATTAGTCAAGCGATCGAGGTACTGTTTATTCTAAAATGAGAATTGCTGC
>JAAEPW010001040.1 GCA_024232355.1 Chloroflexota bacterium
CGGTTCAAACAGATATTGGTTACCAATTCAGGTAACGCCCCTACAGGGCTAAGAATCCTTATTTAGTCAACGATCCCAGGGCGTTGCCCTGGGCTTATATGTTGTGCCCCTTCGGGGCAAAAGAACCTCTCTGCCATTAGGTTAACGCTTATGGGGCAGGTCCCCGTTGCCTGTCCACAATTGAGACAAATCGGGCTAATTCTCAGGAATCAGCGCATTGATGGACACGGGAACTGCCTGCGGAATACCCGTTATTAATGAAGACGTTTTCATATGATATAGTACCCAACCCATCATGGGTCGGGCGAATAGGCGAGACCGATTCAAAAGAGGTTGACGTCAGGTTTGTGTTTGCCTCAAACGAGCCGCCAAAATCCTTTGGCCTAGAAAAAGACCTACTGGCGCGTCTGATGGTAATTGAAATCCCTCCCTTAAAAGAGCGCCCTGCCGATATACCGGGCATATTCGACCGTCTGCTCCACGAAGCCCAGTTGCAGGCAGGTGTAAGCCTACAACTCACAAGGGAAAGTGTTAGAGCAAGTCAATATGAAACACTCATGCTGGACGGATTCGAAGAAGACAATGTAAGGGGCCTAATCAAGATAGCCGATGCCATCGCCACCCGCGCATCCACGGGACTGCAACCGGAAATAGCAATCGACGAGATATTCGACGAGCTATACAACACCCAGTACGGATCGAGCAGGGACGCGGGCTTTGGAGAATTGAAATTCACCAAAGAGATAGAAAAGGCGGACAATAAATCCTCAAACAAAGTTAGTGACATAGAAGCCACTTACTACAAACACGGCGAAAACGTCGCAGCCATCCGACGCGAGCTCACCAAAAAAGGAATCAACCACTCAAGGCGAAAAATAGCAAAACTACTCGACCAGCTAAAACTCCCCAGGATCAGAAAACCGAGGAAGTAGGTCGATCAGGAGGGATATCGAGGAAATCATTAATCGCTAGCGTCTGACCCTATTCCCTGTTCCCGACCCTATTCCCTGTTCCCCAGGTCTAGCTGTATCGTGCGAGAAACAAAATCGGATCCCGAGGACTCGCGCGGTACGATTAGAAGTATTGACGCAAGAGTAACGGCCACCGGGTTCGCTGAGCAGGGTTACTTGCGAATGAACGCGATAAATCGCTACTTTGCCGCAGGTTGTTTGCTGCTCGTCGGAGTACTGAGCGCGCGCTCGGTGCTGGCCCAGGATTGCAATGGCAACGGCGTTGAAGACTCTACCGAGCTCAGTGGGAGCATATCCGAACAGCTCGCCGGCAGCTGCGCCATGGGCGCCCTGAACTTTGGGCCGCTGCCGTTTGCCAGTGGAGATGTCACACTGACTGTAGAAACAGGGAACGCCGCGAATCTCGAGCCCGCGTCCTCATTCTTCGAGATATTCATCAATGGGTTTTCAGTGGGCAACGTGTTCGACGACACGGGCAGCAACTGCGCCCTCAGCACCGACACGATCACGATCCCCCAGGCCGAGTGGAACGCCATGGGCGAGGTTTGCGGAAGTCCCGCTTTCGTCGTAGAGACGGTTCCCATCGGTTGGAACTGCAACAGGTGCGGAGGCGGAGGCGGAGGCGGAGGCGGAGGCGGAGGAAGCGCTACCTTCACCATCTCCCTGGACTACGATTTCGACGCCGACTTGAACGACAACGGTTGGCTCGACGAGTGCTTTGGGGACTGCGACCCATCGGGTCCCGATAGCGATGGTGACGGGGTAACCGGCAACTGCGACGAATGCCCGGGCACCATTCCGGGTTTGATGCCCCTTGATGCCCACGGGTGCCCCCTAGCCGTGTCCGGTGCGGACTTTGACGGTGAAGGCGATGTGGATGCAGACGACTTTGAAACGTTTGATGGCTGCATGAGTGGTCCGCAAGTGGGTCTTGCGGCTGGCTGCTCTATCGTGGACTTCGACGAAGACACCGATGCTGACTTAGTCGATTTCCTGAGCCTTCAAACCTGCGCCAGCGGGGAGGACATCGCCGCTGATCCCAGCTGTCTAAATCCCGAGGAGCTACCCTTCACGGGATCACCTTACGTCCTCGTCGACTGGGGAGGCAGCTGCATCAGCTGGGACGACGCGAATAGCTATTGTGGGACTGTTTATGGCACCGAGTTGGCGTATCTAAAGCCATCCGGCGACTTCACCGAAGTCGAGCAGTGGGAAGCAGCCGTTCAGCTCTGCTTAAGCTTGGGCGGTGGAGACTCATGCTGGATTGGGCTTCGTTACTACAGTGAGCCCATATCGGGCTATTACTACACGAATGGTGATGGTATGGCCACCGTGTTTAGTACCATTTATGACTCTTCCCCAACTGACCAGCAGGATTGCGCAGCCATTTTCGGGCCAGGCGCAAATGAGCAGGGTGCAGAGTGGGATAATGTCAAATGCGATACCCCAGCTTTTGACGTTCCCGGGTTCTTGTGTAATGCGCCGTCGTTTTGTGGAGACGGTTATGTTCAACCGGATAGCTTTGTGCAGCCGCATATACGAGAGCAGTGCGAGATCGGGAGCGATGACCTTTGTCCCGGCGCGTGTGATGCCGACACCTGTCAATGCACAGACGGAACTACAGGGTTTCCAGTCCCGGCACAGCCCCCGGCACTAGATGTAGCCGTAACGTCGGCGGGGACTGACACGGTCACCGTGTCTACTGGAGAGCTGGTGTCCTATCAGATTTCCGGAATCCTTTCGAGCGAACCCAATATGGGATTGGCCGGTTTCTCGTTGGACCTCACCCTCGACGATGGTGATTTGCCACCAACCGATTTACCGACCAGCTCGCCCATGGACGAGTTTGCGGCGCCCCTCGGGTTTAACAATCCCGGTAGCTTTGGCGGTACGCCCGACGGGAACAGCCTGCTGCAGGTTGGGGGTGCCCAAAATACCATGAACAACGTCGCGCCGGGACCGAACGGCTCAGTTGTACTGAATGTGGCTAGTACGAGTCAGGTGCTGGTCGAGGGCGACCTCACGGCACCGTTAACAGTGGGGACGTATCAGCTTACCGTATCGAATCTCGTGGCCACGGTTATCCGCTCGGGCGCGGTTCCGTCCCCCGTGTGGGCAGTTGTGGCGGCGAGTGCCGGAACCACCGCGGATCTGACCATTATTGTGGAGGATCTGTGCATCGGCGACGATGCTACTGGAGACAGCGACAACGATGGCGTCTGCGACGACACCGACGGCTGCCCTGCCGATCCAAACAAGACCGAACCTGGCGTCTGCGGATGCGGCGTAGCAGACACGGATAGCGACGGTGATGGCCACGCAGATTGCAACGACAATTGCCCTGCCGATCCAAACAAAACCGAACCTGGCGCCTGCGGATGCGGCGTAGCAGACACGGATA
>JAAEPW010001041.1 GCA_024232355.1 Chloroflexota bacterium
GGTGCGGCTCCTGATAGTGGTGCGTAGGCAAATTCACTCCCACACGCAGAACCCCGCGTGACTGAAAACCCAACTCTTCGGTTCTGATCTTCCAGAAACTCTTCACCAGGAGCGCCCCCGAAGCGCCGAGTGCCATTGCGACAGCGATCCCAGCAACCAAGAGTACACTCCGAAAGCGGCTGGCAGCGAAATGTCCAGAGGTTCCTTGCCTCTCCCGTAGGTGGGCGGTGCCCGCTACTTTCGCCGCCTGCACTGCGGCAGGTAAGGTGCAGGCGATTGCGGTGAACGCTGAGGCTGCCAATGCAGAAAAAATTATAACACTGATTTCGTGTTCACCTTGAACACGAGGTAACTCAACCGGGCTCAGCGGGATTAACAGATATCTCAGCCATATCGCTACAAAGAAGCCGAGAATTCCCCCCGGTACCGATAACATCACGCTGTTTGTAAATACTTGTTTGATTATGTGGTACCGGCTGGCACCGAGTGCCTCGAAAATGGCAATTTCCCCCGTTCGTTCGATGGTTTGCAGCAGGAAGGCGTTGGATACGTTAATGCAGACCACGAGCAGCATCAAAGTTACACCTGCAAGCAGCA
>JAAEPW010001042.1 GCA_024232355.1 Chloroflexota bacterium
TCCAGATGTCAGAAAAACGATCAAAAATGGTAAAACGTCAACTTTTTCAAGATTTGTGTACTGATCCTGGCATCACCCACACTGTTGGCTATATCGCTAAAATTTACTCGGAGCGTCCCCAAGTGACTTTTGCGGCATTGCGTTTTTTTCTATCAGTTGATACTGTGGCTCATCTTTACGGGAGGCAAAATCTTTCTTGTGCTGCTTTTCTTGTATTCACTCTTTTGGTTTTTATTGGCACAAAGGCTCCGTCTTGAAAGCGGCAAAAGAACCTTGCCAATTGAGCGCTTCCGTTAAAAAGTCTTTCTTAATGCCCCTCGCCACTTGAATACGCCATCCCTTCCGGGTCCTCCAACCGGGCCAGGGAACGATCCATACTCATGTCTCGGCCCACGTCAGCGCGCCCATCCTTTTACCCACTGATGAGTTATGCGCTTGATGATCGAGCACTTGAAACTCATTGGCGGGCAGTACTAGACAGACTTGCGACGACGCCGAGTATAGCCGAGTAGGCCCATACCTAAAGAAGCCATACCAGCTAAAACAAGCCCAAACGTAGCCAAGTCCACTGACTCGGCACCTGTAGCGGGCAACAGCGCAGGAACAGGCTCTGCTGCCGAACTTGAATAAAAGGTGCGGTCGTAAAGCGGTTGCACAGGACGGTAGTTATTACTATAGAGTTTCTCAAACTCGTTGAACTGCGCGTCAGAAAGTCCAACCGGTGTTGCCATAACGAACCACTTGACGCCTTCTGTGCAGGGCGGTGTGGTAAACGAACCGTCATAACGGTAATAGGACTGCTCCTGCGGCAACAAATTAGCCGCGTTGATGGTCACACCACTGATCGTTTCCGGATCTCCTGCCTCGAGGGGCAAGTAAGTAAACACTGGCGCAAAGGCCCCATTTTCAGTACCGCGACTCAGTATGACACCGACGACGGCATATTGGCCATCGGTGCTCTGGTGAACCAAGTGCATCTCTCCGTCTTGATAGTTGCCATGGATAGTGTGCTCGCTGAGAGCGTGAAAGTGGAATTGCAAGAGGTTGTACGTTTTGCCTTCCACCGTCATAGAACTGCCCGCGTCATAATCAACCTTGATCGTGTGTCCGTTGTTGACAATGCTCAGCGCGGTGGGCTTGTAATTGAATTCAATGTTGGCCGCGTTGACTGAGGCCGTTGCCGGGATGCTGATGGGAGATTGCTCTCTCCCCGCAGAACAGGCCGCATAGTCGTGGCTTAATTCGCCCCAGTGTTCCGGACCGTGTTCACCCTCATATGTCCAATGTATACCCTCATCTGCAACAACAACTCTAACGCTCAATGCCAGACTGAGTAAAACCAGACTTGCACCTATGAACTTTTTCATTCGGAACTCCTTGTTTCATATCTGAATCTACTGTAGATTTATGTACGCCAACGCCAAGTTCATAATCTGTGTCAAATTCTTCTATTTCTCCATCACGCGTGCCTAATGCCCCTCACCACTCAAATACGCCATCCCCTCCGGGTCTTCTAATCGAGCCAGGGAACGACATTCCCCTGTAGGAACGATCCACACCCGTGTCTCGGCCCACGCCAACGCGCCCGTCTCGTCGTCGGTGGTGACGGTCAGCAATCTCATCGGGTTGCTGCCGTGCCCCTTGGCATAGCGGCCATATTGCTGGTGTCCCTGTCCAATCGGCATTGCCACCACGTCCTCGCGGATGCCCGGATAAACGTACACAGTCGCTTCTATCTCGCCCTCTGACGAGATCACTCGGACGACATCCTCATCCTGCACGCCCAATCGCTCCGCTGCGTGAGGGTTGATCTCGATCCACGTCTGCCAGGAGACCGTCGTCATCGGGTCGGGTGTCTCTTGCAGCCACGACTTGTTCGCCCCGCGCCCGTCGAACAAAGAGATGGACGGGTAGATGTGCAGGTTGAACCATTCGGACTCGCCGTGTTCGGTGGGTATTGTTAAGGACAGTGGAGCGTCAAAGGTTGGGTTGACTGGTAGGAATTGTTTTTCCTCCCTCTCGGACCACCAGCCGCCCTGTCGCCGCCACCCGGCCCAGAATGCCTCTGCCGACGTTCCCTCGTCGCGCCAAGCACCCGTTATGTCTTCCAAAAACTCGACCTCGTTACGCCAGGGTAGGGCTTGCGCCAAATCGCCGCCCAAGCGTTGGGCCAGGGCCAGCAATACGTCGACGGTGGCGCGGGTGTCGTAGAGGGGGCGCATCACGGGCTGCTGCCCGCTGACTACCTGCCGGTCGGCCACTGCCGGGACGTGATAGCCCCAGCCCTCCAAGTTGGTGTGATCCGGTAGGATCAGGTCAGCTTGGGTTGCGGTCTCGTTCACAGTGGGACTGAAGGAAACGACGAGAGGAACGCCGCGCAACGCTTGCTCGAAATCGGTTGCCAATGGCAACTCGAATAATGGGTCTGCGCTGTGGACAAACAATAATTTGATCTGTCCACTTGCCATATTCTCGACCAGGGTCTGTACGTTGGCAAAAGAAGAGATCGGCGGCGGCATAAACTCGGCGACCCCGGTCTCTGGGGGCAGGAAAACACCGTTCGACTGTCTTCCTACAGCGTGATTCAGGGCGTGGACGGCGGTCAAGGCGGTCGCAGCATTCGAGTGTGCGGCCAATGGGCCGCCGGGAATCGCCACCGCTTTGTCCACGTCGGCAAATATTCGGGCCAGGTGCTCCAGTTCCTCGGTAGGTACGCCGCTGGCCTCAGCGACGTCGGAAATCTCTATCTGTTCGTAAAGTGATTTGTTCCTACCGTTGCCTAACCCCTCCTCGACGATGATCTTGCCCAGCGCCAAGGCGATCAGTCCCTCGGTGCCGGGGCGCACTGGAACCCACTTGTCCGCCGAGGCAGCTGTGCTAGAGAGACGCGGCTCGAACTGCACCAGATAACCTCGCTTGCCGAATTGGCCTCGCCGCATTCGCCCATAGGCCCGGCTGTAATAAACCGGTGACATCCACGTCTCTAAAAAGTTGGCGCCAAAGGAAAAGACCACGTCGGCGTTGGCGACGTCAAAGACGGGGACGGATGGCACGTTAAAGAGTTGCTGGCTCATGTGCGTCAAAGCTTGACGTCCCTCCAGTTCGTCGCCCAGCGTATAAATCACCGGCGGCGGCGCACCCAGGGCCTCCAGGAATCGACTGGCGACTACCCAGAGGTGCGAGGATACGTTGCCGCCCAAAAAGGCCACACCCTCTGCGTCGGCAGCACGCAGCCGATCTTCCACAGATGCTAGAGCTTTTTCCCAATAGAGCGGCTCAAACTGTTGCGAGCCCCGCCCCCCGACCTGCTGGACTGCGTTGCGCAGCCGGTCAGGGTCGTAAAGCTCTTGTAGGGCCGCTTGACCTCGCGCGCAAAGCTTGCCCTGGTTCAATGGATGGGAGGGGTTCCCCTCGATCTTGCGTGCCCGCCCGTCGCTCACACGCACGATGGTGCCGCATCCCGCCGCGCATTGACGGCACGTGCTGGCGTACCATAGGTTCTCGCCGGGCAACCCCTCCTCGGGCGGCTGGACGTATGATTCCAGGTGTTCGGTCCGTTGCAAGTTGACGGTGCACCCACTGACGACGGTAGCCGCTGCCGCCATCGTTCCTACTCGAAGAAAATCTCGTCGTGTCAGTTTATTTGGCATCTGTGTTCCCTTAATCTAAACTCTTTGCCACTAATTTTGTTCGTGATAATTCGGTGCAACCTACGGTTGCCTTAGTTTGTGGCAGAAAAAATGTCTACTGGTGACAGGTAGAACAACTCTCGAGCCTTGTTACTTTTTCCGGTGACTGTTGGCGGTGGCAATTGAGACAAAAGCCCATATTGATGCGATAGGCTGGATAGGCGACGGTCTTTTGGCTGACGTCGCCGTGACAATTCTCACAGTTCACCTCTGCCGCGATGTGAGGCTGGTGAGTAAAATAGACAAAATCTGGCTGGTCGTGGGTCTTTTCCCAACGCAGGGGAATGTTCTCTTCCCAATGCCGCATCAATATGTCCACGTTTGCCTGGCCCTCTTTGTTGGTGACCTGCACATTCTGGTGGCAGCCCATACACTTGGCCAGCGACGGCAAAGTGGCCACCGGGCCATTGATCGTACCCGGATGGCAAAAGACGCACTCTGTGCCCGCCGCCACGTGCTTTTGGTGATTGAACTTTAGCATTTCGTTGTCCGTGGACGTTGCTGTCGCCCTATCTTGCAAGACGAAAACGAGGACGACAGACAGAACCATCAATACTGCTAGGGCGCACAAGCGGTACAGCCAACGACGTCGAATCTGTTGGGATTGTGTCATGGCAAATTTACTCCTTGGTTATCTGCTGCTGTGCACAGAAAAGGTCATTGGGCGGCGACACATATTGTAACATGGGGATTTGAACTCTGTCAACACCCATCTAACTGTAATTCAGCTAACAATAGTCTGACGTGACATTTCTCGTCCTTGCTCGGTCAACGCCAGGTGCCCATCACGCTGGACGATGAGGCCCGCCCGCTCCGCGCGCCTGACTACCTGTGCCGCGAAATCCGTCCCCCATCGCATATGTTCGTGCAAGTGGTCGACGCGGCTTTCTTCCTCGGCCTCGGGCAAGCCCTCGTGGTTAAAGAGGTGAATGGCCAGCATCGTCTGGGCAAATTCCCATCGTTGGCGCGCGCGCCGGCGGGCAATGGCGACCAGGCCCCGGTCGGGTGCCAGCAGAAACGTCAAGCAAAAGAGCACGCCGACCATGGTCGCCATCGAGCCTGCGATGGATGCGTCCAGTGCGCGGGCCAGCCAGTAGCCGCTGACGGCGCTGGCGATGCCGATCAGTGCGCCAAACCCCATCATACGCGGCAGATGGTCTGTAAGCAAATAGGCAGCCGCTGGTGGACCGATCATGAACGCAACCACCAATATCGAGCCGACGGCGTCAAAGGCGCCCACCGCCGTCAACGAGACCAACGACATCAGGGCGTAATGGATGAACACCGGAGAAAAGCCCAGTGCAGCCGCCAGCCCAGCGTCAAAAGTCGCCAGTTTCAGTTCTTTGTAAAAGATGACGATAAAGAAAAAGTTGAGAACAAAGATTCCTGCCATCACGTAGAGGGCTTTGGGGCCAATGTCATACCCGGCAACTTGAAATCGGTCGAAAGGGGCGAACGCCAACTCGCCCAACAGTACCGCGTCGGAATCCAGATGAACATCGCCCGCAAAACGCGAGATCAAAATGACGGCGATGCTGAACAGCATGGGGAAAACCAGCCCGATGGCCGCATCCTCCTTGACCAACTGGGTGCGATTCAGCAGCTCGACCAGGCTGACGGTCAGGACTCCGGTAGCCGCGGCCCCCACGATCAACAGGGGAGAGGTGATGTCTTTGGTTACGAAAAAGGCCAATACGATCCCCAAGAGGACGGTATGGCTGATGGCGTCGCTCATCATTGCCATCCGTCGCAGCACCAAGAAGGTGCCCGGCAGCGCGCAGGCCACGGCCACGACGGACGCGATCAATTGAATCTCTATCTGTGCCGTACTCATTGACTACCTCCCAAGCGTTCCGCCTCGGCCAGTCCCTCGGGCGTCAATGACCACTCATCGCCAGTCAGGCGCACCCATCCGCGCGTCTCTAGCTCCCGCAGACTCCGCTCGACGCCGCCCTGCCCACCGCTCATTGCGCGCAGCACCTCGATGGTATGGCCGTGATCCGGGTCCCCATGTTGAGACGCCAACGTGTAGAGGTCGGTCAGGATCGCATCCACCCGCAGCTGCCGGCGATTGCGCTGGTGGCGAACCCACTCCCACACCAGGCCGCGATTGGATGCCAGGGCAAAGGAGACGATCACGATGAAACTGGCACAGAGTACGATGGTCGGGCCGGTAGAAAGGCCCGTAGTCGTGCTGCTGACCACCGCACCGCCCACGCCAGACAGCGCGCCAAACAGCGCGGCAAGCCCCACCATCACGCTCAGACGGTCGGTCCACTGCCGGGCGGCAGCGGCTGGGGCTACGATCATCGCGCTCATCAGTACCACGCCCACAGCCTGCAAGCCGATCACGATGGCGATAACCAGCAGGGTCGTTAGCACTACGTCGAGGAGGCGCATCGGGAACCCCAGGCTGGCGCCGAATTCAGGGTCAAAGCTGAGTAGCTTGAATTCTTTCCAAAAGACCACCATCGTCAGCAATGCTACTGCACCGACGGCGGCCATTGTGATCACGTCCCGCTCCAAGAGCGCCGCCGCCTGGCCAAAGAGGAACTTGTCCAGCCCGGCCTGGGTAGCATCTGGCCGCCTTTGAACGAACGTCAGCAGCATCAGGCCAAAACCAAAGAACACTGAAAGTACCAATCCCAAGGCGCTGTCGTCCTTGACCCGCGTGGTGTTGATGATGCTCATCAAGAAGAGCGTGCCTGCCCATCCAGCGATAGTTGCGCCTATCATCAGCACCAGTGGTGCCTTGCTGCCCGTGAGCAGAAACGCCAACGCAATGCCGGGCAGCGCCGCGTGAGACATTGCGTCTCCCAACAGGCTCTGTTTGCGCAAGACGGCATAGGTGCCCAGTGCGCCGCTCACGATTCCCAGTGTTCCTGCACCCAGCGCTACTGTCCGCAGAGTGTAATCAAAGAGCAAGTCTTGCAACAATTGCCATAGATCCATCTTGCTCCCCCTATGTCACCATGCCCGGTTCGGGGCAGACGACCTCTTTTCGCAAAAAGGCCACGCGCCCGCCATAAGCCAACCGCAGGGTATGCTCGTTGAACACGTCGGCCACCGGTCCGCTGGCGATGCGGCGCACGTTCAGCAGCGTGACCCAGTCAAAGTAATCGGTCACGGTCTGGAGATCGTGGTGAACGCAGATCACGGTCTTGCCCGCTGCCCGGAGGTCTTGCAACAGCACCACGATAGCCCGTTCGGTGGTGGCATCCACGCCCTGGAACGGCTCGTCCATAAAATAAACCTGGGCATCTTGCACCAGTGCCCGGGCCAAAAAGACCCGCTGCTGCTGTCCGCCAGAGAGCTGGCTGATCTGCCGGTCGGCGAATTCCAGCATCCCGACTTTGTCCAGTGCCTCCGTCGCCTGGCTTTGTTCCCGACGGCCCGGCCTCCGTATCCATCCCAACGTGCCGTAACGGCCCATCATCACCACATCCAACACGCTGGTGGGAAAATCCCAGTCTACACTGCCCCGCTGCGGCACGTATCCCACCAGTTGCCGCTGTTCTGAGTATGGCCGACCGTGAATCAACACCCGCCCGGCGGCTGGTTTGATCAGCCCCAGGATAGACTTGATAAGCGTCGTCTTGCCCGCTCCGTTGGGGCCAACGATGGCCATCAGGACGCCGGGGGGCACGTCCAGGTCAACATCCCACAGGACCGGCTTTTCTTGATAGGCCACGGTCAGATCGGTCACCTCAATCGCTTTGAGGGTTTCATCCATATCTTTCCTCCAGATCACGGAACGCGGTTGCCGTTTACTCACCCAGCAACGCGCCCACGATTGTATCTACGTTGTGTCGTACCATGCCGATGTATTCGCCCTCTGGCGTGTCTGGGTTGCCCATCGCGTCGGAGAAAAGTTCGCCGCCGATGGTCACGTCGAACCCTCTCGATTGCACCGCCGCCTGCACCGCCTCGATGTTCCGCTGCGGCACCGACGATTCGACAAAGACCGCCGGAATCTGACGGTCGGCGATGAACTGGGCCAGGTCCTGCACGTCACCCGTGCCCGCTTCAGACTCGGTGCTGATCCCTTGCAAGCCGCGCACCTCGAAACCGTAGGCGTTGCCAAAATAATTAAAGGCGTCGTGGGCGGTGATGAGCACGCGCTGTTCGGCGGGTACTCGTTCGGCTTGAGCCAGGACATAGCTGTGAAGCTCGTCCAACTGGGCCAGATACTTTTCGGCGTTCGATTCGTACAGTGCTGCGCTGCCGGGGTCCATCTCGACCAGTGTGTCTCGCACCGCCTCCACAGCCATCATCCAGAGCGTCACGTCGAACCAGACGTGGGGGTCGTGTGCCCCTTGAAATTCGGGTGGAGACAAGAGCAGTGCCTCGTCAATATCGTCCGCCATAGCCGCCGTTTTGATCCGTCCCTCCATCTGTTCGAACACCTCGCCCATCTGAGATTCGAGATGAAGGCCGTTGTAGAAAATCAAATCAGCCTCCGCCATGCGTGTGACGTCTCCCTCGCTGGCCTTGTATAGGTGGGGATCCACGCCTGGTCCCATCAGGCCGGTCACCTCGACCCGCTCGCCGCCCACGTTTTCGGTGACGTCGGCGATCATGCCGATGGTCGTGACCACGCGAATTGGCCGTTCGGATAGGGGAACGGAGGACTGGCCGCCCGATTGGCTGCAGGCGGTTAGTAGAATTGCTATTGCTATAATGAACAAAACTTTTGCTTTGTGCATTTTCTTTCCTTTCAGTTCATTGCTTTCACTTTTTTGTTGTGATCTAGCCGGATCGTCAGATCCGGCAACCCCACAGTGGGATCTGACGATCCCTTTGGAGCAAAACAGCATTCAATCTCAAATCATCCCGTCAATTTTAAATCATCGGTCAACGCCCGGGCACCAAACATCACTTCGGGGTTGAGCAGGTCGTCAGGGTCAAAAATATCTTTAACTCGACGCATATAGCCGGTGATCATCTCGCCCCACTCCCTGGCCAGGTACGGGACCCGCAACCGTCCCATACCGTGCTCGGCGGTGATGGTGCCGTCGTAGCGGAATACGGTCTCATACACCTCGTCGGCCACCTGGGTCAGTAGGGTGGGCAGGTCGGGATCGCTGACGTCAAAGAGCGGGCGCAGGTGCAGATTACCGCTGCCCGCGTGGCCATAGATGGCGGCTATCAGATCGTGTCGGGCAAGGACAGCTTCCACGTCGAGGATGAAATCAGCCAGGTGGGCCACGTCCACGCCCACGTCGTTGACCAGGGAGAGCGCTTTGAGCGGTGGGCGGTAGTTGCGCACCGCGGGCAAGAGCGACTTGCGTGCTTTCCACAACCGCGCTTGTTCCGCTTCGTCGGTGGCTGTGTAAAGTGGCCCTGCCAGTTGATAACCGTTCTCCTGCACCAGTTTTTCCACCTGGGCGATTTGGTCGTGCCGTTCCGCTCCCTCGAACTCGACCAGCAACACTTGCACTTTGCCATCGGGTATATCCAAGTCGGGATGCCGCCGCCGCACCACCTCGATAGCGCTGTGGTTCATAATTTCGATAGCGGCTACATTTAGGGCCTTGATATGCTGTACCGCATCTCCGGCCTCGTGCAGATTGCGAAAATATAACAGCGTCGTGGCTTTTCCTTCCACATAAGGTTCGGCTCGCAAAGTGGCGCGGGTGACGACGCCCAGTGAGCCAACGCTGCCTACCAACAGTTGAGCTACTAAATCTCCTGCTTGTTGGTGGCGCAAAAAGGTGAACAGGTTGTAGCCGCTGGCCAGTTTCATATCTTTGCGCGTGTCTAGTCGCTGGACTGTCAGTTCATCGGCCAACACATCGTCCCGCAGAGCTAAAACGCCCGCACGGATGCGCAGAGGGATGCTTTCCTCGTCGGCAGTGTCCACCACCTCACCCTCGGCGGTGACGAATTGCACGTGATGCAGATATCGATCGATAGAGCCGTGCTTGAGCGCGTGAGGACCGCTGGCTTTGGTGGCAATGTTGCCGCCCATCAAGCATACGGCCCCACTGGAAGGGTCGGCTGGCAGGTAGAGGCCCCGCTCCCGCAAAAAGCGCTGCAGTTCGTCGTGGAGCAAAGCAGGCTCCACCGTCACTTGGGGTTCTCCCGCCACCTTGTCAAAGTGAAGGATGTCGTTCATCGGGCCAGAGCGGCGAAATCCCAGGACGATGCCTCGCCCCAACGCGCTGCCTGCTGTGCTGGTCCCCCCCGCCCGCGGCGTGATCGGAATCCTCTCCTCGCGAGCGAAATTCACTACTGTTGTCACGTCCTCCAAATCCTGAGGTACGACGACGGCCAGCGGACGGATCTCGTACATGCTCATATCGGTGGCATAGCGGGTGAGGGTTCTCTCGTCCGCCAACACCTCGCCGCGCATCCGCTGGCGTAGAGCTTGGGCGACTGTTTCGTTTGATTGTGGCATCGTTACATCGCGGCGATGATGGCATCGCCCATTTCGCTGGTGCCGACGGCGGTCGCAGCATCGGCATCGGGCTTGAGGTCATAGGTCACGTCGCGGCCCTCGGCGATGATTTTTGTCACGGCTGCTTCTACCCGTTTGGCGGCCTCTTCCTCGTTCAGGTGGCGCAGCATCAATGCCCCGCTGAGGATAGTGGCTGTGGGGTTGAGTCTGTTCTGCCCGGCATACTTGGGCGCAGAGCCATGCACCGGCTCAAAGAGCGCCAATTCATCACCCATGTTGGCCCCTGGCGCGACGCCTAACCCGCCCACCAGCCCAGAGCACAGGTCACTGACAATGTCGCCGAACAAGTTGGGCATTACCAATACGTCGTAATCTTGGGGGCGTTGGACTAGCAGCATACACATCGCGTCTACGATTCGATCATCGAATTCGATGTCCGCGTACTCTTCCGCCACCTCTTGCGCCACTCGCAGGAACAAGCCATCGGTGAGTTTGAGGATATTGGCTTTGTGAACGGCCGTCACCTTGCGGCGGTTATTGGCGCGGGCATACTCAAAAGCATAGCGGACGATGCGCTCGCTGGCCTTGCGGGTGATGATGCGGATCGATTCGGCGGCCTGGTCGGGAATCACGTCGTGCTCGATACCGGCGTACAGCCCTTCAGTGTTCTCCCGTACCACCACCAGGTCCAACCCCTGGTGGCAGACCAGGGTGCCCTCCATCGTGCGGGCCGGGCGGACGTTGGCATACAGGTCCAGCGCCTTGCGCATCGCCACGTTGACGCTGCGAAAGCCCGAACCGATAGGTGTGGTGATGGGGCCTTTTAGTGCTACCTTGTTCTCGCGGATCGAATCGAGCACGGCATCGGGCAGCGGCGTGCCGTATTTGTCCATCACGTCGGCGCCAGCGTCCTGCATATCCCAATCGAACGCGATGCCGGTCGCTTCTAGCACCCGGCGTGTTGCCTCGACGACTTGGGGGCCAATGCCGTCTCCAGGGATTAGGGTTACGCGATAAGTCATTCTATTGTCCTCCTGCCTTGATATAATTCAGCAATCCGCCGGTCAGCAAGATTTTGACCTGGCGCTCAGTGAGCGTATACGTGAGTTCAACAGTGGTGTCCTGGGTCAGGTTGCGCAAGGTTAGGTTCTTGCCTGCCTGGATCGCCGCCCGTATCCCCGTGATCTCCCATTTGTCATCCTGTTCCAACTTGTCAAAGTCGGCCTCGTCCGCAAAAGTGAGGGGCAGGATGCCCACATTGATCAGGTTTGCGTGATGGATGCGGGCAAAGGATTTGACGATGACGGCCTTTAACCCCAGGTACATTGGGGCCAGGGCGGCATGCTCTCGGCTGGAACCTTGTCCATAGTTGACCCCACCCACCACGAGACCACCTCCCAATTCTTTGGAACGCTGCACAAAGTCGGGGTCCACTCGCCAAAAGACGTACTCGGCGATGGCGGGGATGTTGGAACGAAGCGGCAACACTTGCGCTCCGGCGGGCATAATGTGGTCGGTGGTGATATTGTCGCCAACTTTGAGCAACACTTGGCCTTGCAATGTGTCTGCAACAGGCTCGGCAACGGGCACCGGCTTGATGTTTGGCCCGCGAATAACCTCGACCGAGTCTGGGTTCTCTGCCGGGGGCACGATCATATTGTCGTCCACCAGGTACCTGGTCGGGTGGGGGATGTTGATGGGATTGCCCAGCTTGCGCGGATCAGTGATGACGCCGTGCAACGCGGTGGCGGCGCACGTCTCTGGGCTGGCCAGATAGACGGAATCGTCGGCGGTGCCGCTGCGGCCCTTGAAATTTCGATTGAAGGAGCGCACCGAGGCGGCACCCGTCGGCGGGGCCTGTCCCATCCCGATGCACGGACCACAGGCGGATTCCAGAATGCGCGCGCCCGCCGCGATGAGATCGCCCAAAGCGCCGCTCTGCGCGATCATCGTGTAGACCTGCTTGCTGCCCGGCGTCACCGTAAAGCTGACGTTGGGATGGACCGATTTGCCCTTGAGGATGGCGGCTACCGTCATCATATCCCTGTAGGAAGAGTTGGTGCACGAGCCGACGCAGACTTGGGCTACTGGCTTCCCTTCAAGCTCTCGCACCTTGACCACGTTATCCGGGCTGGATGGCTGCGATATCTGGGGTTCCAGTTCGCTCAGGTTGATCTCGATGTCTTTATCGTACGTGGCATCGGGGTCGGCTGCCTGGGGATTCCAGACCTCGCCTCGGCTCTGAGCTTCCAGGTATGCTTTGGTTTGTTCGTCGCTGGGAAAGATGGACGTGGTGGCCCCAAGTTCGGCTCCCATATTGCAGATGGTGGACCGCTGCGTCACGGTCAGGGTATTTACTCCGGGGCCATAGTACTCGATGATCTTGCCGACCCCGCCCTTGACCGTCATACGGCGTTGAATTTCGATGATAATGTCTTTGGCAGCCAGCCACGGCCCCAATTCGCCGACCAATTTTACACCCACGATCTTGGGCATTGCCATATAGAATGGCCCGCCGCCCATCGCCACAGACACGTCCAACCCGCCTGCGCCGATGGCCAAGACACCCAGACCGCCGTCGGTGGGGGTGTGGCTGTCGGAGCCGAGCATTGTCTTGCCGGGGATGCCAAAGCGCTCTAGGTGCACCTGGTGGCAGATGCCGTTGCCGGGGCGAGAGAAATACGCCCCATACTTGGCCGCCACCGACTGCAAATAGCGGTGGTCGTCAGCATTGCGAAAGTCGGCCTGGAGCATGTTGTGATCCACATAGCTGACCGACAATTCGGTGCGCACCTGCGGCATCCCCAGTGCCTCGAATTGCAACCATGCCATCGTGCCCGTGGCGTCTTGAGTAAGCGTCTGATCAATAGTGATCGCGATCTCTCGGCCAGGAATCATTTCCCCAGTCACCAGATGTGCGGCAATGATTTTTTGTGCTAGATTTTTTCCGGCCATTTACTTCTCCTAATAAATGCTCGTATTATCGTTCTTCAATCGGCGTGTAGGGCTGCTCTTGGGGGCCAGCGTAGCGGAGACGCGGGCGGATGAGACGGTTGTTCTCGTATTGCTCTAGCACGTGGGCCGTCCACCCGGCGATGCGGCTAAAGGCAAAGACGGGCGTGAACAGGTCCAGCGGGATTCCCAATGTGTAAAGCAGCGGCGCGGTGAAAAAGTCTACGTTGGGTTCAAGCCCCTTTTCTTCCATGACGGTTTCGGCAACCTGAAGGGCCAACGTACACCAATACGGATCCTCTTCCTGGTCGTCTATTTCGCAGACCAGGTCGCGCGTCTCGACGGCGCGTGGGTCTATTGTCTTGTATACCCGGTGACCAAAGCCCATGATTCGTTTCTTGGCGGCTAGGGCGGCGGTGATGTATTCTTCGGTGTTGCCCATGTTGTCAATCTCTAGCAGCATTTGCATCGCTCGCTGGTTGGCCCCGCCATGGAGCTTTCCCTTGAGTGTGCCGATAGCCGTGGTGATGGCCGAGTACATATCGGAGAGGGTGGACGCCGTGACCCGGGCCGAAAAAGTCGAGGCGTTTAGCCCGTGGTCGGCCATCAGGATTAGGGCCAGGTCCATCCCGCGCTCTTTCAGAGGGGTGGGGCGCTCGCCGTGCAGCATGTACAAAAAGTTTGCCGCATGGCTCAACTCGGGATCGGGAGACACACGCTCTTCTCCCACGATGTAGCGGTAGTAATAGGCTACGATGGTCGGCATCTTGGCGATGAGGTGAATGGCTTTGCCAATGTTTGCCTCCCGGTCGTCATCGGCGGCGTGGGGATCACAGGATGAAAGAGACGAGACTGCCGTGCGCAAAGCTTCCATTGGCTGTGGCCAACAGGGAAAAGATGTGAGCATGTTCCACACGCTGTCGTTCAACTCGCGTTCCTCGGTCAATCTGCTCTTGAATGTATCCAACTCTTCTTGGGTTGGTAGTTTGTCAAATAGGAGCAGATAGACCGTTTCTTCGTAGGTCGAGTGTTGGGCTAGTTCGTGGATGTCAATGCCCCGATATCTGAGGACGCCCTGCTGCCCATCAATGAAACTGATTGTGCTCTCCCCTACAACAACACCTTCCAGACCTTTGGCTTCTGACATGATCTTTCCTTTCAAATGGGGTCGATATTACGTGGTAGTAAGGCTTTTCCAGTTGTTAAATCCTCCCAAAATTTTCACTGGAAAAGCTCAAAGAATTCCATCATAACCTGCCTTTTCAAGGTGTCGTTGACTGCATCACAAAATCTGTTTGGGAGATTTATTTCTCTGGAATTCCCTAACACCGGCCATTCTACCGAGACGTTGTTGTTGAACAACGCCTAAATCGAGTTGTTTCCTAAACCGTGCTCAGGATTTTTCGGTGATGGGCTTGCTGTGAGAATCCTCTCGCCCGCCACAGTCTTTGCTGCGACCGCCCTCGAATGAACAGGCTTCGCAGCAATAGACCGTCTCGCCGCGGTAAATGGGTGTGTCTCCAGGTTCAAGTGCTTCGCGGCAGTTACTGCATATCAATGTCTCTGTCATTTTGTTTGCCTCCTGATGTATTTGTGTGAGAAACTCTAACCAGTAAAGAACGGCAGTTCTTCGCTGTCCCACCAGGTCTGGTTTTGCGCCAAATAGTCGCGTGTGTTTTGCAAGAGGCGATAGTGTTCATCCTCCTGCTTTGTTAGGAACTCGTATGCCTGGCGGGCTTTTGGATCATCTGAATCCTGCGCTGCTTGGGCATAGAGTTGGCGGGACAGCTGCTCTGTCTCCATTCCAAACTCTAGCGCGGCGATGTCTCCTGCCAGCGAAACCTCCCGGCTGGGGCTAAAGATGGGTGATGGTTCCGATGGTTCTTCTCCCGGTAGTTCGGGGTTGGCGGGGTCGAGGGCGAAATCCGATTGCATCGCTTCCTCGTAGGGAATCCAACCGTGCCCCTCTTCCAACGCCTGATATTCGGCCAGCATGAGGCGCAGGTGTTGTTCTTCCTGGGCGGCCAAGTCGAGAAACGTTGCCTTGCCACGCTTGCCCGACGCTCGTTCAGCAGCCTGGGTATAAAAGTTGTAACCATCCCGCTCCAGGCTCATGCCTCGGCGCAGGACACCTTGTGGGCTATTCCAATCCATTGGTATTCTCCTTTGTCTGATGATGGCTATTTCTGCCCGACTTGCGGGTCAATGTTGCCCGGCCCGCCGCACTCGGGAGTGTAGCAGGTGGTGTCCACAAAGTTGCACTTTTCCTTGCAGCTGGGGCATTGTTCGGGCGGCGTGGCCGCCTCCAGGGTGTAGCCACAGTTTGAGCATTTCCACCAAGTCTTGATCTCTGTCATTATTCTCTCCTTTCATTCTTGGACCGTTAAACGAGTTCCGCTTTTAATGCCTCTACTTGTTCCAATCTCAGTTTTTTGAGTGGTTGTTCCACCAACGGACCTGCCGCCAGCGCTGGCACTTGTTCTTCATAGGTTGGGATTGGCTCGCTTTGATAGACGATGCCGATGGGTATGCGGTCTCCCCATTCCTGAGCCCTGACCCAAGCCGCCGTGCGGTCCTGAGGATCATAGCCCTCTTCATCCTCCAGCTTGTAGACCCGATCCTTGTAAAAGTCGTATGCACTGGCCCGGTTAAAGCTGACGCAGGGCTGGAGTACGTCCACCAGAGCGTATCCTGGATGCTGCAACGCTTTACCAATGATCCAGACCAGTTGGCGCATTTCCATTGGGTAGCCCCGGGCGACAAAGGTGGCTCCAGCAGCGATGGCCAACGACAGTGGTTGTACCGGCCGGTCGATGGCTCCCTCCGGTGAGGTGGGGGTGCGCATCCCGGGCTTGCTAGTGGGAGAGTATTGGCCTTTGGTCAGGCCATAGACCCGGTTGTCCTGCACAATGTCCACGAAATCGAGATTGCGCCGGACGGCGTGCATCCAGTGCCCCATTCCCATACCGTAACCGTCGCCGTCGCCGTGGACAGTCAGGGTCTTGATGCCATGGTTGGCCAGTCTAGCGCCGCTGGCTACTGTCAATGACCGTCCGTGAATGGTGTGAAAACCGTTGATCTTCATATAATGGGGTAGTTTGCTCCCGCAGCCGATCCCGGTGAATATGACTACCTCGTGTGGCGCAATGTTCTGCTCAGACAAGGCCATCTTGATCGCATTCAGAATGCCGTGGTTACCGCATCCCGTGCACCAGGTGGGTGGGGTGGGGCTGTCAAAGTCTTTTCTCGTTACCATGTCTACACCTCCTCCACTTGGGCCAGAATGTAATCGGGAGTGAACGCCCGGCCATCGTATCTCAGGATTGTCCCATCCATCGCCAGGCCCGTGTTGGCCCGGATGAGGTTTGCCAGTTGAGCCGTCGCGTTGCCCTCCACGCCGACGAGCCGATGGGCTGATTTCAGGGCGGCCGTCGCGGCCTTGGTCGGGAAAGGCCACAAGTCCGTGAAATGGATGAGGTTCGCCCGGCCTGCGCGCTCTGCATTGGCGCGATCCACAGTCTCTCTCAGCGGTCCGTAGGTGGATCCCCAACTGACAAATGTGATATCAGCCTTTACTGGTCCATATCGTTGGGGGTCGGATACTTTCGTGGACATACCGATCAACTTGCGCTGGCGCTTTTCCACCTGCGCTTTGCGCACATCCTGCTCCTCATTGACACTTCCCCTCTCGTCGTGTTCATTGCCGGTGGCGACATAGACGGCGTTGGGATGTCCGGGTGTTGCTCGCGGCGAGATGCCCGAGTCGGTGACCTGATAGCGTAAATAGTTGTCTTCCAGTGTATCCAGTTCTGTCGTGCTCAACAAGGCCCCTCGGTCAAGCTCTACGTCGAAATCAAAGGTATCAAGATCCAGCGTGCGAACAGAGACGACTAAATAATGATCACTGAGGACCAAGGTTGGGGTCTGGTATTTTTCTGCCAGGTTAAAGGCCCGCGCGCCAGCCAAGAAGCATTCCTCGTGGGTGCCTGGAGCCAACAAGAAACGCGGGAACTCTCCTTGTGAAGCGTGGAGCATAAAGAGCAGGTCGCCTTGTTCCTGGCGGGTGGGTAGGCCAGTGGCGGGTCCTGGTCGTTGAGCGTTGTAAATGACGACCGGTGTCTCTGTGATACCGGCCAGGCCCAGCGCCTCTACCATCAGGGCAAAACCGCCTCCCGAGGTCGGCACCAGTGCCCGCGCGCCCATGTGAGCGGCTCCGATGGCCATATTGATCGCGGCGATTTCGTCCTCGGTGTGCTTGGTCGCCACGCCGTATTCGGCTGCGTGGGCTACCATCCAATGCAGCACCGGCGATCCGGGCGTCATCGGGTAGCCAGACACAAAGCGACAGCCGCCCGCCAGCGCCCCCAATGAGAATGCTTGAGTGCCGTTGACCACCATTCGGGGAGGTGCATCTGGGATCGTCTCTAGCTTGAAGGGAAAATCGGCGGCATATTTTCGTCCTTCCTGACAGCCTGCTTCGACGGCGGCTAGATTGCCATCCACCACCGCCTGACCCTTGCGCCCAAAGTTGTCGCGGATGACGCTGTTTATCGGCTCCAGGTCGAGACCGGTCAGCCCTGCCGCGACGCCCAGCGCGGTGGTGTTGCGGGCCAACACGGTTCCGGCTTTGTCTTGAGCGATATCGCTCAACGGAATGGGCAAGAATTGGACGTTGTTTCCCTGTTGTTTCTCTGGTGACACGTCCAGCGCCGAATCGTAGACGACGGCGCTTCCTTCTACCATACTATCACGATGGCGTGGGATCGTCTCTTTGGTCAGTGCCAGCAAAAGTTGCACCGACTCTGTGGAAGCATAGAGTGGCTGTTCGCTCACGCGGATGGAGAAAAAATTGTGTCCGCCCCGGATACGCGAATAATACTCGGGCAGGCCAAAGACGTGCAGCCCGCCCCGGGCCATTGCTTTGCAAAAGCCAGCGCCGCTCGACTCGACCCCATCGCCCGCCGCTCCACCTATCCTGATCGTCATTTGGTTTGTGGTCACTTGCTCTTTCCCCTTGTTTTGTAATGACACATCACGTACCAAGACCTCAAAGGTCCCCACGACAGTGTAGAAACCTTTGAGGTCTGCTCCAGTTACATGTTCAACTTAGCCGATCTCTTGGCTGTTTTCCCACAATCCGTGCAGATTGCAGAAAGAGAGCGCGCGCAATGTACCGGGCTTGTCCACCTTTAAGGATACACTTGCCAGCGGTGTCGTAAGCACAGTGCCTGCTCCGTGACCACTGAACTCGAAATGGCCTACCTGGTAGGGGAATTTTTCTTCTTTTGGCTGAAAGTAGAGCGTGATCCAACTGATGTGGTGTTCGGCAGTGTTGGGGTGCGTGATTTCCTTCCCCACGCTGACCGTAACCTCAAAAGCCTCGCCTACCGCTGCGTTCGGACATTCGATGACCGGTACGTGCTTTTCTTTCTTCCAATCTGCTGCTTGAATCAATTCTCCGAATCCCATGACTGACTCCTTTCACGCTTGACGCGTTATATTAGAAAAGGTTAAATTTTTCCTTTTTGGCCCCGCACAGCGGGCATTCGTCCGGCGCATGGCCTTCACCGGTCCAGCCGCAGAAGGAGCAGACGTGAACCTGGCCCAACTCGGCGTCGCCCCCACCTTCCACGGCAGCCTTGGCTGTGGTATACAGTGCGGCGTGGACTTTTTCCGCTTCCATCGCCCAGTTGTTGGAGCGGACGGCTCCCTTTTCCTCTTGCAGTTCGGCCACCGCCGTGAATGCGGGATACATCTCTTCGACCTCAAAGGTCTCTCCACCGATGGCGGCTCCTAGGTTGTCCACCGTCTTGCCCAGATCCCCCAGTGTTTTGAGGTGGTTGATGGCATGCACCTGCTCGGCGTACGCGACGGCCTTGAACAGCCGCGCCACGTTGGGCAAGCCTTCTTTCTCCGCCTTGGCAGAAAAGGCCAAGTATTTCACGTGAGCCTGGCTTTCGCCTGCGAACGCTGCTTCCAAATTTCCCTGTGTCATCTTGCGCATTTGTTTTTCTCCTCGAGATTATGTGATTTTGTTATCAATGATTAGATTTTATACTTTTTCGAACATGTCTTTGCCAGCGCCACAGTCTGGGCAGAGCCAGCCTTCGGGCAGAGCCTCGAAGGACGTGTTGGGCGGAATCCCGCTTTCAGGGTCACCCACCGCTGGATCATACACGTAACCGCAGACTATACATTCCCACTTTTCCATTGTTTCCTCCTTAAACTAGTTTATGATCGATCTGTGCTTGCGAAACCTATTTGTTTCCGGAAACCAACCTGTTAGACGTGCAGCAGGTGTTTGATCGTCGCGGATAGCTTGGATGCTGGAGCGCCTTGGAGCAACACGCCATCAGCACCGGCTGTTTGGGCCAATTCTTGTTGTTGTACATCGTTGACCAAGAGTATGGAACGCGTCTGGGGATGCTGGGCTTTGATCTGTGCCAACAAACTCCAGAACTCGCCGCTAGGCAGATCGACGCTGATCAAAACCAGCGCTGGGCAGTGTTCCTTGACTATCCGTAGGGCTGATGATGCATCATCTATTTCTTGCAGGTTTGTCACCTGTGGAATCGCCGTCAATAATGCCCGCAAGCCGTCTCTCACTGGGCCGGGGCGGGCTACGATCAACGTCAGAATAGGTTCAGTCATCATCTCTTGCCAATTTCTCTCATTGTAGAGCACGTTGCTTCTATCATCAGCAGTGCTCGCTGGTTGCTCAAACCGATTTTTATTGTACCATCCTACGGGCTGGCACGCATCGGTAAAAAGACGAAATCTGTATAAAGAAAAGACCGCTTGTAGGGCAGTCTCGTTACGTAAAATGACCAGTGGCTACGTATAATTGCGTATGCCCCGTTACCACTATGGCTCTAAAATCTGGTGTACTGGTGCAAAAATACCCCCAACTTGATATGAGTAGACAAATTACCCACAATGTCGCCTCCTGTCGCCACGAGGGTACTCGAAAGAGCAGAAACTCGCCCATCGATATCATCAACTTTTGCGCTCTTTTTCGTGTCATTTCCAACCGGGCCGCCATCAAACTGTTGGCTGGTGAGTTTCTCTAGCTCTCATCTGCCACCATTCCAAACTACTTGGCCTTTTGTTTTCTTATCTCGACCATTCTATCTGGCCAATCCCTCTCTAAACTACGCGGCCGCTAACACCAATACCAGGACCAAACTGATTTGTATTGCTTTCTGTGCTGTCATTCGTCCCTCCCCGGTGCTTTCGACTGACTTTATCTTCTCTCTCCTGTCAATTATCCGTATCCTGGCCAGTACCCAAAAATTCGAGTTTGTCAAGTAGAGAAATTATGGTAGAATTGCAGCCGCCTGAGATTTTGTTCTACTTTGGGGGCTCGTCTAATGGTAGGACAGCGGACTCTGACTCCGTATGTGGGGGTTCAACTCCTCCGCCCCCAGCCTAATAAAATGTAGAAAGAACGTTTTGTCACCCCCTTGACCTGGGCGCTTGCTCCCGATTGGTTATCGGTTGAGCAGGCGCGTTTTTTGTCTGGTTGGAGCGCTGACTAGATGGCCGAGATCATCCGGGAAAATGGGGTAGACCTCGACGACGCCGGACGCATCGAGAAGCAGAGCTTGAGCGAGTTTCGAGAAGCGTTACTCATTGCGTTATCCCTTGCCCCCTCAAACGCTTGACACACTGACCACGCTTGTAGCTAGTATACATCACAGGGGGTGTTCTATGATTGCCATAGGGAGCACTAGGTTGCCCGACTATTTGACGGTTGAGGAAACGGCTGAGGTTTTAGGCTATCATCCTAATTCTGTGCGCAAGATGGTGCGTGCGGGGAAACTTCGCGCTGAAAAAAAGGGCACTATGTGGCTAATTTACCGCGAGGCACTGGAAGAATATCAAAAGGCCATAGAGGGCAAGTCGAAGCACGACCCAACACGGGGGCAGTGATTGTTTGGACAACGGGCAATGTCAACGACACGTAACCGCTCTCAGTGGTCTAGGTGAACTAGCGCCCAGGGGATGGGCGCGTTTTAGCATAGGAGGGAGAGAGAGAAAACGTGTCCATTTTGTGCCGAGGAAATTCAAGACGTAGCGATGGTCTGTAAGCATTGTCAGCGCGAACTAAAGCCCAAGCCGCAGCCTAAGAAGAAAAAGAGTTCCTCTACCGGAATCATCCTGCTCTTGATCGTCGTTGCCTGTGTGGTACTATGGGGCATTGGATCGGGTGGTAGTGGCGGCGGTAGCAATCCAGCGCGCCCAACGTCTGCACCGGCTGTCTACAACGTAAAGTATCGTGTCACGGGCACCACCAGTAGGGCGAGCCTCACATATTAGAATAAAGACGGTAACACCGAGCAGCGTGATGTGTCTGTGCCGTGGGAATACACCTTTACCGCCAGTCGTGGCGATTTCCTCTACATCTCTGCGCAGAACGAGAACGATCGGGGAACAATCGCATGCGAGATCGTTGTCAACAACGTCAAAGTAGAAACCGCAGAATCAAGCGGCGCTTATGTGATTGCGGGTTGTAGCGGATCTGCCGAATGACCTATCGCGTCGCAATCTGGGCCGCCGTCAGTACCCCCGAGCAGGCCACGGTAGAGAAAGATAGCCTGCCCTCATAAATCCGCGACGTCCACCAGGTGGGCTGGGTTTTCGGATATCTCGGACATACCCTCTATATTGATGGCGCAATGGCACAGCGCGGGCTGGCAATCGCTTGACACGCTCTTTTTTTGTGCTATACTGGGTCTAATGATAGACTGAGTAATGAAATAAAGACGCCCCAAGGCCGGGCAGCAACCCGAGCCAAGGGGCTAACCCAAACCGGTGGGCTAAACACCAATCCAGGCTGACCGTATTGTAGCACGGAAGCCGCTCACCGCAAGGTGAGCGGCTTTTCGTTTATGGGGACTACGGAAATCAGGCCAAAACTCACAAGGGGCTAAAATGAACACACTTGCACTCAGCACACAACCGTGGACGCCACCGCGCCAACTGTCACCCTCGTCAGCCCGACCGATGTGTTACGCAACGCGTCTATCGAGGTGGATTTCAGTAAAGTGATGGTGACCGGCAGTGTTAGTTATACCGTTTCGCCTACTGTCACCAACCTGCCCCGACCTGGGAGAACGGCGACCGCCGCTTGCGGCTGGGGCACGACGAGTTGGCTGCCAATACCCGCTACACCGTCAGCGTCAACACGGGGAGTGACTTGGCCGGAAACTTGTTGGGTAACACGCCCTACACCTGGGTCTTTACTACCGGGGCTGTCTCCGCGCCTGAAGCGGACTTGTCACTGGGTAAGGTGCGCTTCGGCACAGGTGACGTGACCACCGGGGAGCGCATTACCTACACCCTCACCGTCACCAACGCCGGTTTAGCGGTACACTGAGCAACATTGCCAGCGTGTCGCCTACCGGTGGCGTATTGGACCTGTACCCGGACAACGACGACGATGAGGCCTCGGTGCGTATCGTTTTCTTGGCTGGGGACAATCACTGCATCTACTTGCCGTTGGTGCTCAGGAACAGCTAACTGACAAAAGTCAAAACCCCAAGGATCTTTGGGGGAGTAATTGCGCGTCTGGACAAGACGTGATAAGATATTGACACTCGTTAAGTGGTACCACATTTTTGTTGTTTGTCGCACGTTTTGTTGGATGAATGGAGAGATCAAGTGCCCAAATCCATTTTGATTGAACTACAAGGTCTGCAAAAAGTCGTCGATAGTAATTTGCTCGTAGACATCGAGACACTGACCGTGGAGGCTGGAGAGATCGCCGCGCTGGTCGGGCCGATGGGCAGCGGCAAGTCCACGTTGTTAGAGCTCTTGATTGGACGGTCTCGGCCAACGGTGGGTACGGTGTGTCTGGCCGGGATTGACCCACTGGCGGATAGGGACCGGTTTTGCCATCAGGTCGGCGTGTTGTTTGCCGAGGACGGCCTCTACCAAAACCGCTCGCCACTGGCTAACCTTACCTTTTACTGTCAATTGCGCGGACTGCCCAAGTCGCGCGCCGAGGATGTGTTGGTGCAAGTTGGCTTGGCCGATCACGCCAACTTGCGGACAGAGAAACTTTCTCCAGGTCTGGCGCGGCGTCTGGCCTTTGGTCGCGTGATATTGCACACTCCAACTGTACTTTTGCTCGTCGATCCCTTTGCACGATGTGACGAGGCATCCATCTCCTTACTAAGCCGTCTTATGCGCGAGCTGGCCGAGGATGGCACGGTGGTGTTCATCCTGGCGGACGATACGGCCAATCTGGATACACTCTGCGACGTGGTTTATACGTTAAACCAGGGCAGGATCGTCAAAGCGTACAAGCCAGAGGATGATCAAGACATCCGGTTGCCGTTCAAGATTCCGGTGCGGCTAGAGGCCAAGGTCGCGCTGGTGAATCCTGTCGATATTTTATACGCAGAGGCGGACCAGGGGCGCGCTTTTCTCAAGACTGCCGACGCCCGCTATCCGACCCAGTTCACGCTGACCGAGTTGGAAGAGCGGTTGGCGCGCAGCGGTTTCTTTCGTGCGCACCGGGGCTATCTGGTGAACCTGCAACATATCAAGGAAGTCATTACCTACACGCGCAACAGCTTTAGCCTGCGGCTGGACGATGTCGAGGGTACCCAAGTTCCCCTCAGCAAGTCGGCGGCGGCCGAGTTACGAGAGTTGTTGGGTTATTGAATTGCTCCATTCAGCTTTCCCCTGCTCCATTCAACCCCTCAAAAGCGCCTTTTGGCGCTTTTTTGTTGCAGCAGAAATCCCAGTTTGCTATACTAGAGCCAGATCAAAAAACAAATTCGCAAACACAAAAGGAGAAAAAATGAAAGAGAGAAAAATCCTAATCATCCTCAGCATACTTGCTGTCTTGAGTCTCGTTGCTGGCTTGGTCGCAGGCATAATGGCTGACGATTCTGAATCAACAGATCGACAGAAAGATCACAGTTCGGCCCCAGGTATGTTTGCGATATACTTTTGTCTTTGGGCGGCAATGAATTCAAAGCGTCAGAAAGACAAGGCCCGACAGGATCAGGAAGAGAAGGCATAGACATCAGCAGAGAGAGAAACCAGGTTTTTGTGTAAGCAAAAGACCTGGTTTCTTCATCGATAGGGAGTATAATATGGAAACGATAAAAGTAAGCGATCTAACCCGTGATTACGATGGACTGCGGGCCGTGGATCATATCAGCTTTGAGACAAGGTCCGGCGAGATATTTGGTTTCTTGGGACCCAACGGGGCAGGCAAAACTACGACCATCAAGATGCTGACCGGCCAACTGCGTCCCACGTCGGGAACGGCCCATGTCGCCGGGTGTGACGTGGTCGAAGAACGGCAGCAACTCCAGCCGCAAATCGGCGTGGTTTTCGAGCATCAGAATATTTACGAGCGGCTGTCGGCCCGTGATAATCTGCGCTTTGCGGCTCGATTGTATGGTGTGCCCAAGGCGCGCGTGGAAGAGATGCTGGCACGGGTGGGCCTGGCCGAGCGCGCCGATGATAAATCGAAAAATTATTCGAGTGGCATGAAGCAGCGATTGTTGATCGCCCGCGCGTTGCTCCACGAACCAAGGGTGCTTTTTCTCGACGAGCCGACCCGTGGGCTGGACCCACACATCGCTCGGGGCATTCGGGCCTTTATCGCGGAACTGGCCCAACAAGGTGTGACTGTCTTTTTGACCACGCACTATATGGAGGAAGCCGACCAACTCTGCGACCGGGTCGCCATCATCGACCAGGGCCGCATCGTCGCCCTAGACACGCCCGCGCGGCTAAAAGCAGAGTTTGGCGAGGGTGAAAAGGTTACTCTGGAAGATGTTTTTGTCAAACTGATCGGGTATGACCTGGTTCTGACCGGCCGCGACCTGGGACAACAGTGGGGGAATGAATAGATGATGGACTGGAAGAAGCATTTGCGGATTGTGTGGGCCATCGCGGCCAAAGATATTGTCGAGGCGCTGAGAAACAAGAACACGCTGATGGTGTTGGTCATGTCGCTCTTTCTGGTAGGCTTTTACCGGGTGATGCCGGTCTTGACAGGTGCGGACGGGGAGCCGATCTTTCTCATCTATGACGCGGGTGATTCTGCGTTGACGACTATGCTCGATAACAGTGATGCGGTCAAGTTGTATACCTATCCTTCTGAAGAAAAGATGAAAGAATACCTGGCCAACGGTAATGTTCCCGAACTGGGCTTGATCATCCCGGCGGATTTCGACCAGGCCGTGGCGGATGGCAATCTTGCTCCACTCCAGGGCTATGTTCTCGCTTGGGTTGATGAATCGGATGCTGTGGAACTGGTGCAATTTGCCGAAACACATATCGCAGAATTGCTCGGCGTCTCTGTCGAGATACAAATCGCGGGGAATACGGTGTATTTGCAGCCAGACTCTCGTGGGGCCAATATTATGGCTTGCCTGGGAATCGTCTTTGTCGTCATTATGGTCGGTCTTTCCCTGGTGCCGCACCTCATATTGGAGGAAAAGCAAAGCAAGACGCTGGACGCCCTATTGATCTCACCGGCGGGTTCTGTCCACGTCACTCTTGCCAAGGCATTGGCCGGTCTGTTCTATGCCATCGTGGCTGTAGTGGTTGCGTTTGCCGTCAATCACAATTTGATCGTGCAGTGGCAGTTGGCAATCCAGGCCGCGATCTGTGGCTCGCTTTTCACTATCGCGTTGGGGTTGTTTTTGGGCACGTTTATCGAGACGCGACAGCAGTTGGCACTGTACTCCTGGGTGTTGATTCTCCCGTTGTTCATACCGGCAATCGTTTCTCTCGTCGCCGACATGCTCCCGGCCTGGCTGGTCAGCGTTTCTCAGTGGATTCCCACGGTGGCGCTATTTGATTTGCTGTGTGTCTCGTTTTCAAATCAGACCGGATTCGAGTTGTATGGGGCGCGCTTTGCCTTGTTGTTGAGTAGTATTGTGTTGGTTTTGACGCTAGTTTCTTGGCGGATGCGCCGGTTGGATCGTTAAGTCGGTCAGACCTCCGAGGTCTTGATGTAAAAGGAAAAGATGAACTCTATGCAACAAAATAAATTCAGTGGAGCGCTTCGCGTTATCTGGGCCATCGTGCTCAAGGATATTGTAGACGCGCTCAAGAACAAGATGACCTTGTCCGTTGTGATGGGCGTTATGGTGATGATGGCGTCAAATACGATGCTACCTTTGATGCTAACGCCCAAAGACACGCCTATCGCCATCGCGTACACCCCCGAGAAATCTACCCTGGTACGCGGGCTGACCACCCGCGACGAGTTCAAACTGCGTCTGGCGGATTCGCAACAAGAGATGCAAGACGCCGTCGGCAAATCTGCGGTCGTGGTACTGGGCTTGGGGCTGCCGCCGGAATTCAATCAGGCGGCCGGTTCCGGCGAGGTCGTCCAGGTCGAGGGTTATGCGCCGCATTGGGCTGATCCGCAGCAAGTGGCCGAACTGGTCGTGTTCTTTGAACAAGAACTGGGCAAGGCCAGTTGGCAAACTGTACGCATCAACGTCGAGGGACACACATACCCGCCCATTGATGCGGGGGGGCAGCCGTTGATGGTTGTTATGAATCTGTCTATGGTGCTTTTCTCTATTGGCATGTCAATGGTGCCTTATTTGCTGCTCGACGAGAAAGAGATGCGCACGTTCGATGCGCTGTTGGTATCCCCAGCCCGCTTTAGCCAGATCGTAATTGCCAAAGCCCTGGTGGGTCTGTTCTACTGTTTGTGTGCCGTGGCCGTCGCTTTGTTGTTCAGTTTCAAGTTTTTCGTCCATTGGGACGTCGTCATCCTGGCAATTGCCTTGGGTGCGGCGCTCGCCGTGGCAATTGGTTTGCTGACGGGCGCGATGTGTGAGACCCAGGCGGCGGTGAACTTGTGGATGGGGTTGGCGCTCATAGGGTTGCTGGTGCCGATGTTTTTGACAAACGTCACTAGTTCCCGATTACCGCCAATTGTCCAGACCATCCTTCCCTGGATACCGTCTGTGGCTTTTCGCAACTTGATTGGCTACTCGATGGCCGGTGATCTTGGGGCCGCGTCCGTGTGGCTTAACGCGGCGATTCTGGCCGGTGCGGCGTTTATCGTATTGCTCGTCGTAGTGTGGCGAGTACGGCAGTCAGACCGTTAATAGATGAGGATCAACGTGATGCGATTCAAAATGATGGTTGTTTTCATCTTGTTGGGCTTGACGCTATGTCTGCCTGCGTGCGGCGGAACGTCCGAGACGCCAACGGCCACGCTAGCGCCAACGTCAGTGCCAGGCCCCACCCGGACGCCCGAATTGGTATCGTCGCCCCGCTTTGACCAGGCAGCTTGTTCATTCGTCCTGCCGGAAGGATACGTGCAGGGCGAGAATGTCACGTGTGGTTACCTGGTCGTGCCCGAGGACCGGAGCCAACTACCGTCGCGCGCTATCCGGTTGGCGGTGGGCATTTTTCATCCCAAGGGCGGGGCGGCCAATCCCGACCCGGTCATCTATCTATCCGGCGGGCCTGGCGGGAGCGCGCTCGAATTTATCCGCTACCAGTTTGACGATCACTTTGCCCCGGTCTTGGAGACGATGCAGCGCGATCTGATCGTGTTTGACCAGCGTGGCGTGGGCCGGTCGAAACCGGCACTCGACTGTCCAAACTTTAATGATCTCTCGCTAGAGTTACTTGATGGCGAAATGGATGGGCAACAGATCAGTGATGAGCAAGTCTCGGCACTGGCAATGGGCGCTCTGCAAACCTGCGCGGCCAATCTGGGTCAAATTGCTGATCTCTCGGCTTATAACAGTGCGTCGAACGCGGACGATGTGCGCGATCTGCGCCTGGCGCTGGGATACGAGCAGGTCAACTTGTGGGGCGTTTCCTATGGCACGCGCCTGGCGCTGACCGTGATGCGCGATTATCCCGAGGGCGCGCGCAGTGTGGTGCTTGATTCGGTCTATCCGCCGGATGTCAATCTTTATCTGGAAGGCCCGGCCAATTTTGGGCGCTCGCTCGATCTCTTGCTCGACAACTGCGCCGCCAATCCGATCTGTGGGGCGAATTTTCCCAATCTGCGGGCTGTCTTTTTCGATACGGTTGAGCGATTGAACGCGCACCCGGCCAGCAGCACGATCACCAACACGCTCACTGGGGAGGCTCACGCGGCGACGATGAGCGGCGATGCCTTTATGGGGTTCGTGTTCCAGGTATTGTATGAAACAGAGTTCAAGTATATGCTGCCTCAATTCATCTATGATGCCAGCGGAAACGATTTTGTCGCCATTGACCGTATCCGTGGCGCAATATTGGCCCAGCGGATGGTGTTGAGCCGGGGCATGACGTTCTCTGTGCAATGTAACGAAGAGGTACCTTTTAGTTCGTTGGCGGAATATGAACGCACGCTTGCCCGCTATCCCGAACTGGTCGGTCTCTACGAGTACTCGATTATGGGCAAGCTAGTTTACCAGGTCTGCGATGTGTGGGATTCGGGCCAGGCGTTGGCGATTGAGAACCAGCCGGTCGCCAGCGATATCCCGACCTTGGTCATGGTGGGCGAGTTCGACCCAGTCACGCCGCCAGCTTGGGGTGAGCGCGCCGCTGAGACGTTGACGCACGGTTACTTTTTCGAGTATCCGGGCGTCGGTCATGGCGTCAGTGCGGAGGATTGCGGGCGCGAGATGATGCTCGCTTTTTTGGGCAACCCAGCCGTCGTCCCGGATGATGATTGTATCGTAAGTAAAGACCTGGCAGGTCTGGGAGGGTGAATGATGAAAAGAATTCTGGTGCTTGGCTCAAGCGGTTCTGGAAAATCCACCGTTACACGCAAGCTGGGGGAATTGCTGGAGATCGAGGCCATTCATCTTGATTCCTATTTTTGGCAACCGGACTGGACGGCCACTCCTCCGAAAGAGTGGGATAAGGTATTGAGGAATTTGTTGCAACGAGATTGCTGGGTGATGGACGGCAACTATCCAGATTCGTTGGACTTGAGGTTAGAGCATGCGGATGCCATCGTCTTTTTGGACTCGAACCGCTTGCTTTGCTTGTGGAGATGTTTGGGAAGGTATCTCAAACATCGTGGACAAAATAGGCCTGAACTGGCTCTTGGCTGTCACGAAAAGATCGATGGGGATTTTCTCCAGTGGATTTGGAATTACCCCAAGAACGTCAAGCCCAAGGTGCTGGCAGTGCTGGTGGCGCATTGAAAAGAAAGGTAGGTTTTCAGGTTCAAGAGTAACAGAGACAGTGAACTTTTTGGGTACTTATTTAGCGTCCACGAGAACGCCGGGCGAGCAACACTGGGTGCGAATGACATTTCCAGATATTATCACCTGTTAGGGAGGCGGGATGTCAGTGGACTCGCCTAGCAAGGGGGGTGGTTTGTCGGGTGAGCGTTGCA
>JAAEPW010001043.1 GCA_024232355.1 Chloroflexota bacterium
GCGAGGTGCAGCGAGGTGAAAACCGACACCAGTCACGAACAATGACCGGGGAAACGGGAAACTCGCAGATGAAAAGGTGCAAAAAGTCGTCAAAACATCAAAATAATCGGGTAACAGGCGAGCGGGCATAAGGACACCTAAAATGGTCAGTTTGCCGCTCAGAAATCTATGCTATTGTGACCCGGAACATCCTGGACGCGCGTCAGGGAAGATGGTGTTCACGGGGGAAAAACTCTCCAGGTTGAATAGATATTTGCACCATCATGGGGCGTCCACACGAGGGGCACAAGACAGCTTTGCCGTCGGATGAGTCCTGTTCTTCGTCGCCCGACTCGTCCTCGAGATCGTCGTTGGAGTCCGGAACAGGGTTGGTAGAAACAAGTTGTTGGCGCAGGGCGGCCAGTCGCGGACGACAACCAGGAGCCAGGAACCCATAGTAACGGACTTTGACAAAACCTTTGGGCAGCACGTGTTGCAGAAAGCGGCGGATAAACTCTTGAGCGGGAAGAGCCGAGGTCCTGATCTTGCCGGTTTTGGTGTCACGATACCGAAACGTGACCCTGCCATCGTCCATATCAAGGATACGGTGATTGCTGATGGCAACGCGAAAAACGTAGGGAGCCAGGTACTTGAGAGCGAGGGTTCCGTCGCCGACAGGTTTGCTATGCACGACCCAATCTTTCTCCCACACGTCAGCTGGGATATTGGCAAAGCAATCGGTATCCTTGAGAGCATCCCGAAACTTGGCGCGAAACAATATGGAAAGAGCCTGGACGGGAAACAAAAAGGACTTGGCAGCAGGGAGCCACAATTTGCTATCTCGATCTATACCGCCGCCGGGGACGAGGTAGTGGATGTGTGGATGAAAGCTGAGGTTACGACCCCAAGTGTGAAGCACACCTACCATACCCATTTGTCCACCGACAAAACGAGGGTCTGCGCCCAGTGTCTGCATGGCTTGAGCCGACATTCGGAACAGGGCATCGTAAATCAACTTTTGATTACTTCGAGCCACGTCGCGCAGTTCGTCGGGCAGTGTAAAAGTAACCAAAAAGTAAGGTGTAGGTAAGAGAATGCTCTGTTGTTTCTCCAGCCACTCGTAAGCCTTTCCATTTTGGCATTTGGGACAGTGGCGGTTCCGACAAGAATGGTATTGATATTCCTTTTCCCCACAATCTAGACAGTGATACACGTGCCCACCTAAAGCTGAGGTGCGACATTGCTCGATAGCGTGCATCGCCTTTTTGTGACTGGGCAGCATCCTGTCTCCGTATTTGGCGCGGTACGAAGGACCATATTCGAGGAAAATATCAGCCATCTCTACCATTGCATATCACCCATAACGCGGCCAATGGCTGTGATGGCCAGGTCCTCTGCTGGACGTGTCAGATGAGTACCCTTCGTCCTTAGGCCCTTACACGTAGTTTGCCCTCATCAGTGGAATGTTGTATAATTCTTGAGCCAGGAGGCAAACAAAATGAAACAAGCAATAGAGCAGTTCGAACAGTATCTCAAGTCCCGTTATCCAAATAGTACGACCGCCAAGCACTATGTGCATGACCTACAGTTGTTCGATCGATTGATCGGCAAGCCCCCACGTGCAGTCACGCGAGAAGACGTGGACCGATTTGTGAAGGATCAACTGGATCGCGAACTGGCGGCGACAACTATCAACCGGCGTCTGGCGACGTTGCACGAGTTCTTCGAGTACTTGGCCGATGTGAGCGGGGACGCGGCGTGGCCCAATCCAATGAATTGGAAGAGGCACAAGGTCGAGCCGGGCAAGCCGCTACCCCGTGACGTGAGCGAGGTCAATATCGAGCGTCTGTTTGCGGTAATCACGCAACCGCGGGACAAAGCGATGTTCCGCCTCATGCTGGATGTGGGCTTGAGGGTAGGGGAGGTGACCCGGCTGAAAGTAGGTGACTTGATGGAAACCAGCGACGGCTCGCGGGGGCGGCTGCGGGTACATGGTAAGGGGAACAAGGAACGGTTTGTGTGGCTGGGGGCGGAAACTCTGAGTATCGTGCGAGCCTGGTTGGAAGAGCGCCCGGTGGTGAAGGACGAGGCTATGTTTGTCACGCGACGCAAGCAGGGTTTCAGTGTGCGGGGGATCGAAGAACGGCTGACGCACTATTGTCGGCAAGTAGAAGTAAAGGTGAGTCCGCATCAGTTGCGGCACACCTTTGGGCGGCGTATGGCAGAAGCGGAGATGCCCGTGACCAGTCTGGCTGCGCTGATGGGGCACGCCCAGGTCAGCACAACGCAGATCTACATCGCCGGAGCGGGGGTAAAGGTCCAGGCCGACTATCAGGCAGCCATTGAACACCTGCAAGCCGAACGCCTGGAAGATCTGCCGACTTGGCTGAATGGACAAGAGGAAGCCGCTGGCGAGGTTGCGACGCTCGACGTATGGAGATTGGCGGGGGTCGAGCCCAGCGCTTCTCCAGCACCGCAGCCGACGGCCAAAGAGATGGACCTGAGCTACTACTGGGAGGGGTTGCCGGGCTGGCTGACAGAACGCTTGCAAGAGTACATTGCCTATCGGCAACAGCGTTGGAAGCCCAGCCAAGTGTGCAATCAGACCCGCAAGCGGTTGAGCGCCCTGCGTCAGGTCTGGCGTTGTCTGCTGGACGAGGAGCGAGTCAGCAGCATTGCCGACCTGCAACGGTACCATCACCAATTTTTCGCAAAATGGAGGCCAGTCAAGGGCAAGAAAGAGTCCAAAAAGCCTCCAGAGAGCGGGAATTGCAAATCGGGGACTGATTGGGCCCCAATTCGCTTTGTCAGGGGCTTGATTTCGAGA
>JAAEPW010001044.1 GCA_024232355.1 Chloroflexota bacterium
CATCCGCGAGGGACTGCTCCTGGTCAACGCCATGCATATCACTGCCTCTGTCTTTATCAACGACGACGAGCGCGGGCTGCACCAGGACTATGAAGAATGGCTGGAAGAACTGGCCCCCCACGCGCCCATCAGCCGCTACCGCCACAATCGCACCGGCGAGGACAACGGCGACGCACATTTGAAGCGACAGGTAATGGGTCGAGAGGTCGTCGTGGCTATCACTAACGGTCGGCTGGACTTTGGCCCGTGGGAACAGATCTTTTACGGCGAGTTCGACGGCGGGCGTCGAAAGCGTATCCTGGTCAAGATCATCGGAGAATAATTGACAAACTTTTTCCACTCACAGTTTTGCCAATTCGCTACCCTGTGACAAAATCGCTTCTTGGGGGTGTTTGCCCAGGAACCTGATTTGGGTGCATTTCATTTGGGTTAGAGTCCATCTAAGCGGTCAGTGGTAGATCCTGATAGCTATGCTGAAAATTGGGATCCAAGGCTTGTCCTTCCAGAGCACCAAGACTAGGGAAAGG
>JAAEPW010001045.1 GCA_024232355.1 Chloroflexota bacterium
GTATGTCATGTCTTGTAATATGGGTTGCGCAGTTCAGTAATGTCTGCTGTGTTCAGTTGTATAACTAATCATGTGTCCATTAAGTTATACTGTATTTAAGCAGGTTCTTTGTAAGACCTCTTGGCGGTCATTTAATATGACATGTTGCCGTGATACAAATTGTTAGGGAGTTGTATAATTATACTTGAATACGGAAAGTTCACCTTTTGGGATTGTACTCGTCTACCTCCCTGTCTAATGGTCGCCTCTGGCATTTGTTAACGTGTATATAAAGTTCGCCTACCACTCGCCAACACGTTAACTGGCGACGCCGGTGCAAATTCTCCTCATGCACCACGAAAATTCCATTTTCATGGCCTTTGTTTCCCCCCAGTTTCCAGCTTTGCCCCTTCCCCTAAAATGGACGGATCCAGTGCAAGACCCGGCCCCTGATCAAGGCCGGTCAATGCCAAAGGACCCGATCTGGGATCGTGATGCTGGAATACTGGTCAGGGATCGCCCCACCGGTCTACTGGAGGAGGATCCGATCTGGGATCACGCCACCGGACTGGAGGACCCGATCTGGGATCGCCCTACCGGATGGACCGCGCCCGATGCCGCCACGCCCGCCATCGCGCTCACGAAATGCCCTCGTCAGCCGCTCCTATGCGAAGAGAAGATGAGGCGCCGAGCCAATGGGGATGCGTGGACGGAACGCGAAGCGATCCATGGCCATGGAAATTCGATGGCGACCAAATCGTGCCCCTGCGAACGGACCCGATGAGAAAACGGTGACACATCGAACACGGTGGTTGGTGGTTTTTGCCATTTTGTTAGGTTACAGTGCTTTCAAATGACTATATATTACCTAGGCCTACTGTTGGTGCTAGCTCTAATTGTTGTTATGTGCTGTTTCCTATCAGTTTCGGCACTCAACACCACCACTAGGAATGCGCATGCATTCTCATGGGCCACACACATGTTGCACAGGCACACAGGTATACAGGGAATGTCAAGTGTACAGTCAAGACGTGGCGTGGTGCAATGCTGCCTCTCCTTCAAGCTGGCCACCAAAAATACTGTCGTTTTTGGCCGAGGTAATGTAAAGCAAAGGCACAC
>JAAEPW010001046.1 GCA_024232355.1 Chloroflexota bacterium
CTCGAACGAACGCGAACGTTGGCGCGGTTGAAGCATGGGTGGGATTTTTTCCTGGACAGACTAGCGTTTGCTCGGATGCACCCATCCTTCTCGCATAGCATGGGCCACCAGCTCTGCCCGCGAGGTGAGGTTGAACTTGTTCAACATGTTGCTGGCATGATTGCCTACCGTCTTGGTTGAGATATCCAATTCCATGGCGATTTGATTGGTGCTTTTGCCCTCTGCCAGCCGTGCCAGCACGTCCAATTCCCGTATTGTCAACTGTGGACGCTCTCCCATCGTGCGGCGGATCACTTTTTGCGCCACAGAGTCGCTCAAGAATACGTGCCCCTGCATCGCTGTTCGTACAGCGTTTGCCAGGCGCCCCGGCGCTTCGTCTTTCAACAAATAGCCTACCGCTCCTGCCCCTAGCACACCAAAAACAAAAGCATCGTCGGCATAGCCGCTAAAGACCAATATCCGCACCTGGGGATGCGTTTTTCGCAACTGGCGGGCCACGTCTATCCCGTCCAGGTCGGGCAGAACCATGTCCAATAACATCAAGTCAGGAGCCAACTCTGCGACCATGCGCAGAGCTTCTTCGCCGCTGCTGGCTTCGCCTACCACCTCAATGTCGTCAGATTTCTCTAGTTCTCCCTTGACCCCGGCGCGTATCGCCGGGTGGTCGTC
>JAAEPW010001047.1 GCA_024232355.1 Chloroflexota bacterium
ATCGAACGAAATTTGTAAAAACGAAAAGTCTGAATTTCCCAGATTGGTTGTCCATACCTGGACTGCCGTCGCCTGGCCCCAACCCTTACCAGGACAAAAAAAATAGGGCCGGGTGAGTCCAGTTTAATCAGAATGGCAATAAGCGCTATCAGCGGTATCAGCAACAGAAGCAGTAAAGTTGCTATAGTTACATCCAAAAAACGCTTAAAATAAAAGTAGGCCGTATCATCTTCACCGCCAGTTAGTGCTTTTACCGGTTGATAAGACAGTTGCCAGGTTGTAGTCTGTTCTAAATTAATCATTTTTATCTCCTCATATCACTTGTTTGGGCAGGGAGTTGTTTACCCCTCCCAACCTCCCCCCGAATCGGGCGGGAGGCTTTAAAAGTCACCCCAAGCCGTTTTTGGACAACTCCTTAGTCATCCCGGTAGTAATAGCCGTAACGGCTATCTGGGCCTGATTTGTTTACGGCCAAACTTATTGATTTAGCCCGGCTAAGGGTCAATTGCCGGCAGACCGCTTCCAAATCTTCTTGCCGTATTTGAGCCTGTCCAACTACTAATAAAACGTGGTCAGCAGTCGGCACAATTACAGCCGCGTCAATCACCGCTAAAAGGGCCGATGTATCCAGCAAAACCACCTCAAACTGTTGTCTTAGTTGCTCTATTAAGGCCGTCATCTCTGGCGAAGCCAGTAACTCGGCTGGATTAGATGGCCGTGGTCCACTGGTCAAAACTTTAACCCCCGCCTTGCTGTTTTGCATTGCCTCAGCCAGTTTTGCCTTTTGTTCCAGCAGAGTGCTCAAGCCCATTTGGTTAGACAGCTTGAAAACTTTGTGGAGCGTCGGTCGCCGCAGGTCGCTGTCCACCACAACCACACTTTGTCCCGCTTGAGCGATAGCCAGAGCCAGGTTGGCCGTTGTAGTTGATTTTCCCTCGCCCGGCTCGGCGCTTGTGACCAATATGGTTTGTACCCCTTCTTGGTTGGAAGCAAAGATATTGGTTCGCAAGCGACGAAAGGCCTCCCCCTGAGCAGAATTACCATTCATAAAGGCCGCTTGTCCCTTTTTAACAGAGGGGATTAGAGCCAGGACAGGTAGTTTGGATACAGTCTCGATTTGCTGACTGGTGTACAACCTGGTGTCCAGATTCTCAAATAGGAAGGCCAGACCTAAACCACCCGTTATACCAAGCACCGCCCCCAGAACAAGGTAAAGCACTGTGTCCGGCCCGGTGGGAGAGTTGGGCGTCGTGGCCGGATCGATTAGAGAAATTGTAAAGCTTCGCCCAATCTTGGTCTTTTTGTTTTCGGCGATTAAAATTTCTGCCAGGGTATTGGCTACTTCTGCCAGCATATGTGGACTGTCGCCTGTAACTACAATCTGCATCAACTCGCTATCAGCCGGAAATTCCACCTTGATTTTGGGCCAGTCGTCAAGGCCCAATTGCTCCTCTACTTGTGTTTGGACGGGGCCACTGGTAACAATGGCCGGATAAGTATTCATCAGTCGCTGGGAGTACAGCAGATCCCCATAACTAACCGAACTCCCATTAGCCGCTACTCGCAATGTTGTTGTTGTAGTGTATTTAGGCGTTATCGCCATGGTTCCAATGGCAGCCACAATCACCGTCCCAATTGTTGTGATCGCAATTATCCACTTTCGTCGCCACAGGATTGCCAAATAGGCGCTAATTTCCATTGGAATTTCTACTCTTTCACGTTACAGAATCACAACTTGCTTTAGCAACCGGACCATATCTTCTGCGCCCGAAATCGGAAACTTACGCCCGGTCAGAAACGTGCCCTGGCCGGTTTGGGCATCCAGTTCCACCAGGGGCAAGCCCCGGCTCAACAAGGCCAGGACCAGGTCGCCGTGAGCGTCGTTTTGCTCTACCACAACCATATCCGGTTCCAGAGCCGCAATGCGCTCCACTACACCCGGCAGGTGGGGGTGGAAGTGAATGACCTCCAGCCCCGGCCAGGCGGCTAAACCGGCCTCGATGGCCGACAGAAAAATAGATGTGCCGCAGATGATGATGCGCTGCCTGTTGTTGTTTGCTTGCATAGTTCAAGTTATTCCATTGCTAATTGCGTATTTTTCATTTTCGTTTCGGCCAGGTAGCGATGGCATCTCTATGCCATTGCTGGCTACATTTGGTCGAAACAACGATCATCGCCTTCTTTGAGTATCAGTTTATCAAAAAATAACCACGCTGTCACTATACTTTGGGGACAGGAAAAGTATAGTCTCCCAGCGGGGGAGACTATACTTTTCTAACTTTATTCTAATAGATTATAACTAAATTCTAATGTATGACTCCCCTGAAAAAAGGATCTTGTCTAGCAGTGGGGCAAACAGGCTAAAAACCAGGTTTTTGCTGCTACCTCAGCTTCGCGCGAGGTAGCAGCAGGCTTACATTTCCTAATATCACCCCATTGCTAGTTAAAATTGACTCGCTATCCCTATCAACTTTTCAAAAACCTGGTTTTTTCAGCCCACTCATGTATTCTCTTTTTTAGATCGGTACAGTCTCTACTTCACGCTCCGTTTGGAGGGGACCAGTTGGAGACACGGGTTACGCCGCTCGCCAACTGGCCCCCCTACTTGTTCCAGGCCAGGTTACTGATTCCACCTGCCGTTACGGGTTTCATTTTTTCGCCCGCTTGAAGAACGTCTTGATCTTACTCGTATCCACGCCAAACAGTTTGACGTTCTTGAGCTTCAAGCCGTCGGAGGTCGGCTTAAGGTTGATCTCCACCACGGGCGGGGCCGAGAGGGTGGCGAACGCCTCGAATTTTGACTTTTTCGAATCCGTCGAATTCGCAGGAGTCTGGGTGTCCAGTCGTGATGCATTCTCGGACGCCTGGTCGCCGGCCTTTTGTTGGACTAAAGCCTTGATTACGCGCCCTTTGGGCTGGTCGAGTGACCCGTTTGGCTGAGAAAGCGACCCCTGACGATCTTTCTGCACGTCATCCCCGTCAAGGCCGTCGCGGTCGACCAACCGGAGGGGATTGTTTTCAGCGTAGCTATAAGCCGTAAGTAAGGCCGGATCGCCTAACACTACCCGCGGCGACCGCACCAGTATTGGATCGGGACTGTAGAACAGTTGCTCTCGCGGTTCGTACCAGCGCGCCCCAAAGTTGTAAAGCTCGCGGAACTCATCGTAGTAGCCGCCAGCGTAGAGATAGGGCGTCCGGTGAATGTCGCCGTGTTCCAGCACCCAGGTTTCTCCGCCGGGGAAGTACTGCACGTACTCAAACACATGTCCGTTTGGATCGGTCACGAGGTCGGTACTGCCAAGCAGATTCTTATGGAGGAAGTACAGCATATGCTCAAATACGTCGTTGGGCATCTGCCGCTTCGTCGCAATCCGGTCGGCGCCGGCCCAGAAGTGCTTCCAGGCCACGCTTCCGTTGCGCACCGGGTAGAAACGGTTGACAAACGATGTCTCACCAGAAGGCCCGCGTTCGATGGCCAGCCTATCTTCATCATCATAAGTGTAGCGCGTCGTGCTGCCCTGATTGGCTACGCTGGTGACGCGGTCCTCTGCATCCCAGGTTACGGTGCGGTTTTGGCCGCTGTTATCATCGGTCCAGCCGGTCAGATTTCCACTGGCGTCGTACGTGTACGACTGGTGGCCGATATGGGTTGGTTGATGCGGGGCAGCATTGTAGTCATACAATTGGTCGTAGGTCGTCTTGTGCTGCTCTATGCCCTTTTTCGGGTTATTGAACACCCTGTCGGTCTGGCTCTTCTGGATGATGTTGCCGAGATTGTCGTAGGCCAGGTCGAAGGTGTAATCCCGGTGCTTTCTAGGCGCGAAGTTGTAGGTCCCATCCGCAGAAATTAGCTGGTAGAGGTCGTCGTAGACAAAAGTCTGCTGGCTTGTGCCGCCCATCAAATTCGGTTTCGGCGCCGGAGCTTCATTGTCGGCGGTCAGCACGTTGCCCACGAGATCGTAGGTGTAGGTGATATCCTGCACCGGCCGGCCCGGCGCGTCGGTGGTGATGTGGTTCAGGCGTCGGGTTTGCGAGTCGTAGCTGGTTTCCGTTTCGACGCCGTTACCCGTTTTCTGGAAGCGGCGGGCGAGGAACTTGTCGTACTCCTGCCGCAGGATGTAGGGATAGGCGACGCCGGCCTTGTTGCCGGCTACGGAGGCGTTTAGCCCGCCAGAGTCGTAACCATAAGAAACAAGTTCTCCGTCCGGATAGGTGACTGTCTTGGGGCGGCCCCAGGTTTCAAAGGCGAATGATGTGGTCCAGGTTAGCCGTTCCTCGGTATTGTCATTGAGGTTATGGACGAGCATGGTGGTGGTCTCTTTAGTCACTTCGCCCAACAGGCCAAACTCCCGGAACTGTTCTCTAGCGCCATCCAGGACGCAGACAATACGGCCTACGCCGTTGTGGGAGGCGCCGGTTCCGCCATACTCATAGGTTACGCTGGGCGTGCCATCCGAGTAAGAGATGCCCTCCAGCCGGTTGAAGTCATAGGCGTAACTAATTTGCCCACCGGCAGCACGCAAATTCGGCGTCACTTTGGCGATTACCTGGGAGGCGGGGTCATAGAAAAGTTCGACCCGGCCGCCATCCGGCGTCGTGGTTGCGGTACGGCGACCCAGCCGGTCATACTCGTGTGTGGTCACGTTCCCGTCAGGATCGACCACCTGGACCAACTGTTGTAGCGGGTCGTATATGTAGCTCGTCTGGAGTGTTTCCACTGGCCCCACTAATCTTGTTATACCGGTTGCTGGTTGCTGCTTCTTCGCTGCTGCACTGTCAGAATCTGCAACAATCAAGGGCAAGTACGTTGTATGCGTCGAGTCGCTTTCTACTGCAGCCACCATTGTAGACGTTTGCACCGGAGTTCTGCTGGTATTGCGGTTGGTCGAGATATTGAGTGTGCTGGTCTCGTGGTCGACCGAGATGGCGAGCAAATTGTCTCGGATGTCGATGTACGAACGCCGGACATTGCCCTCCGGGTCGGTGCGCGTGTTCAGGAACATGGTCACGCCGCCGAATTGGGCGAAACCGTAAGAGGTGGCGGTGGTTGAGCCATCGGGGGCGGTGATTTTGGTGACGCGGTCTTGGATATCCCACGAGGTCAGCGTCGGGGGGGCATCAGTGTCGGCATTGGTATTGTAGGTACCTATAGTGCCCAGCGGCTCCTCAATCGGATACCACTCCTTGACGGCGCGGCCCAAAGCATCGAACTCAACGGCCCCGCCGACTATCATCACGTCCTCAGCAGGCGTGTCAGGGCCACGGAAGACGGTGGCGTCCTGCTTGGTTTGCGTCTCCCGCCCGATCCCGTCGAGGAAGCTGACCGTGTCGATTGTATCTGGTGTACCTATTGAATGGAACACATCGTAATGTTGGGCTATGGCGTAGGCGTAGTCGTCGTCCGTTGGGTAATACTCGAAGGTGACGCTGGCGTAGCCGCTTGATTTTTCGTAAGGCCCGGTTATCGATGCCAGACGGCCCTGCAAGTCATAAGTGTAAGAGGTAGTCTGCCCGTTGGCATCGGTTTGGGAGGCGATTTGGCCGGTGGGGTTGTGATAGGTGGCTTCGCCGACCAGACCAAAGCTGTCTGTGACCTTGGCGACGTCGGTGCGACGGTCTTCGTCGTAGACGTAGTTGACCTGGTATCGCTGCCCATTTTCATTTTCGGGGTAGGTGATTTGGTCGTAGTTGCCCCAGTCGTCAAAGTCAAAGTCGGTCTGGGCAATAACGCCGTTCCCGGTGTCCTGGTACAAGGTGGTGATGACGCCGTTATCGCACATCTCATTGCCGTCGTTCTCTGCCGAGCGAGAGCGCAAGACGGTACCGCTGCCATCTTCTACGACAAAGGTTTGCGGGATGGATACCCAGGAAGCCGGGCAGTTGGTGTAGGTGGTGTAGGCAATCACATCATCGCCCGACGGGTTGACCTCGCCCTCATCCTCGCCTTCGTCCATCACTTCGATCACGTTGCCCAGAGTATCATAGGCAAAGGTGTTCCAGGTTTGCTTGGCGAGGGTGCCGTTGTCGTATCTGAGGTCTTCTGTTTTTACCAACTGCGGGAACACGTTCAACTCCAACAGGCCGACACCGGCGGGGTCAGGGTTGAGATTAACGACGTTTCCGCTGGTGGCATCGACAAAATTCCAGGTGTTGACCGTTTTTTTCTCTTTGGTCGTGCCATCAGGCCACAACAATGTTTCGCTCTCTAGCAGCCCGCTTTCGAAGATGTTGCTGTTTTTGTAAACCCGATGGTAGGAACGCAGTATGTCATTAGTGTCCGCATCGCGTTGGTGTTCGGTGACGGTGGCGTAGCCGAGGAAATCCCGTTCCAGGGCGTGGTAGACGTTGTCTGCGTAATCATACGTTGTCAGACGCACATCCGGCCCGTCTCCGGAGCGACCATCGTCCACGGCAACGCTGCTCAACACCCACTGCGAGAAGGCTTGCGAGGTGGTGTTGCCCTCGCGCTCGTAGTCGAGGGTGATGGTACCACTCAGCGGGTTGGTCACCGATTGGAGCAAGTTGGTGCGCCGGGTGGTGTTGATGGCTACTTTCATTAAATTGTCTTTTTTACTTTCAAGCTGGTCGGGGTAACCATCGCCGTTGACGTCGTTCAGTTCCACTTCCTGACGGCTCATGCCACCTTCGCCATCGCCGCCGGGGTTGATGATGATGTAGCAGCCGCCAATACACAGGGGGCCAATGCTAATGGTAAAGTCGAAGCCCGCGCCCAGGCTGGTGCTTTCGTTGAGGGCGATGGTTTCGTCATTCTCCGCGCCAACTTTGTGTTTGGGGAAGTCTCCCCAGTCAACTTCGCTGGTCAGGCCAGCGCCGGCGCCAAAGCGAACTTTGACTTCGTCGCCTTTAACTTTAAGTTGGTCAATCAGGCCGTCGCCATTCAAATCGACCCAGGTTGTTAATGACCTTTCGGTGGAGGCGTTCAAGGATACGCCGCCGCCGAACTCGCGGTTGGAGGTACTAAAGCCCAGGCTGGCGCCCAGACCGCGAGAGAAACTTTCTCCCTGCTCTAAGCTGCCACCAGGCCAGGCAACTTCGGTTGAGAAGCCGTAGCCCAGGTTAAAGGCGACGGTCATGCTCAGATTAGGAACCAGCGAATCATCCCGGTAGATGCGAATGAGGTCGGGCAAGCCATCGCCGTTGACGTCGGCCAATTCCTTCTCTATCAGGTTGTTAGCCGGGGAGTCGATATTGGTATTGGTTGAAGACCGGCCGATGCTGCCCGAAATGCCAAACTCAACCGATAGGGCATCATCGCCAGAATCGGCGGAGCCGGTGTCGCCGTTAGCGGAACTGCTGCGTTCGGATGCGTCGCTTGAGGCGGATACATCCTGTGAGGTGTTGCCATCCCCTTTGGAGTCAGCCGAAATTTTGGCTACCGTGCCGCCTGAGTCGCCCGTGAAGCCAACGGTGCTATCTTCACGAATATTGCCGGATAATCCGGAGAGTTTCGTTCTCGTATACTCCAGGCCGCCGCGTACGGTGGTGTACTGCACGCCGCCGTCGCCGATGATGTCGGGGAATTCGTCGCCGTTCATGTCGAAGAAGTCGAGCCGGCCTTCGCTGGTGCCCCAGGCGTAAGAGCCGCCAATGAAGCCGCCAAACCCGAGGGCTACGGCGTCAGCTTCGGTCACACTAAGGCGCGTTACGGCCCGTGCGCCGCCTAAATCGCTTGCGTCCGGAAAATCAACGCTGTCCGGCCCCACGCGGGAACTGCTGGCGCTGGCTGCTGCACCGTAAAGATTGTCTTTGGAGCCGCGCCACTGCTGCGTTACCGTGCCCCCATCCACCTCAGCCAGCGGGGCGTAGGCGAAAGCCTTGCCCTGGGTAGGGTTTTTGTAGCCGGGGTCAACGTCGGCGGGGTAGGAGGGCGTCTCGTTGCTTGGGTCAAGCAGAGTCGGTTCGGAGGTGGGATAATCGGATGTGTCGAACTTCAGATTGTTTTCAACAATGGCCGATGTTGCCAGGCCCCCATTGCCGTTGTAACCGGCATAACCCCAACCCCGGTATGGCATCGGGAAAACATCATCGGGGATGAAGGCCCAGTGCCGAGCGGATGGGAGGCCAAGAATGGTACCCGACAGCCATGCCAAGCCCAAACCGGGTTGGGCCACGGAAAGGTCGAACCAATACTCCTCGCCTGCTGCCTCGGGGGTCAGGGTGAGGATTCCAGGAGGGTTAGAACCTTTGACGACACCGCCCTCAATCGTCAGGATCTGTTTCGCCACCAATTCAGCAGGTGGATCACCAACTGCTTGCGGCGTAATCTTTTTCTTCACCGTCACGACCACAAAGCCGGCCTCGTCGAGGGGGGGGAAACACCCAGGAGGCAGCGACGGGTTCGGATCACAGAACACAATGCCGGCCGCTATCACCGGTATAGTATTCGTATTTGGTGCGGTCCAGGTTACCTGCGGCGCAGTGAGATCGGCGCCCGGGTAGATCTGGGTATTAACCGGCGGGTTGAGGTCGAAGATATAGTTGTCATCTTTATCGGTGACGTTGACCGCTTCTCCGTCTTGCGTGGCGGACAGGTAGAACAGTCTCGGCGTCCATGAGAAGGCGGCTAAATCAACCGGCGAGTCAATCTTGAGTTGGAGCATAACCTCATCGTCCTTAACGACGTTGAAGCTTGTGTCAACAGAGGAGTTGCCCGTCTGATTTTTCCCAACTATGGTCGGTGTGCCCTCGGCAACGCCGTTTTTGAAGACCTGAATAGTAATGTCATCGCTTGTTTTAAACGCCTTGTTGAAATCTCCCGTCAGTTGCACGACTCCGGTCACCGGCATAGAAGTGACCATGCCGGTTCGCCCCGCCAGGGTGAAATCTTCCGAGGCCTGATAGCTGTAAACGTCCAGACCGTTGGCATCCAGGGTGGCGGAAGTGCCATCGTAAGTGATGAGCGGGTCCCAAGATACCGCGTCGGAGGCTCCGTCATCGAGCGATTGGACGCGGAAGTAGATACGGTCGCCCGCGTTGACGCTAAAGCCGGAGACATTCGAGGGCGATTGCGCTGCGCTGGGGGTGGTCATCACCGTCGACCAGCGTTCTGTGCCGTTGTGCTGAATGGCGACCCGGACGCCGTCACTGGCGGGGTCATCGCCCGTTGGCGGCAGCAGTTCTACATTGCCCTGAATAGTGATGTCACCAGACCAGGGAGCCTCCCAGCGCCGCACGGTATCTTGTAGGGGGGCTTGTTCGCGCATGGCGTCTTCGATGGCGCTGAAATCGGGTAATATGTAGGAGCTAATGGATGCGGCATCGATGGGTACGCCCGTCTGTGAGTCGTCGGTGATAAAGGTGGGGACACCGCCGTCGAGGCTGTTATAGTAGACCGTGCCATTGTTGACAAAGTCTACCAGGCCATCGGTATTCACATCGATGAAGTAGGCCCGGCCCCAGGCTCTGGACCAGGCGTGATTGTACATGAGGCTAATGCCGAAATAAGCCTCGGGCCCAACGCCGAAGAACATGCTTTCCTCGCGGGAGAGCTTGTCCAAGTTGGCAACCGTACCTTTCGCGCCAAAGGTGGTGCCGCCGTCGGGGCCGGAGGTGTTCAGGCGATATTTTACGACATCCCCTTCTTCAAAGACTTTATCCGGCAGATTGTCGCCATTAATGTCGAGCAGTTCCAGCCGGGACTCGCCCTTATCTTCGCCGCCGACAATCCCGCCGCCGATGGAACCATCTTTACCGGCCTTGAATTGGTTATAGCCCAGGTAGAGTCTGGCCCCACCCCCGATTAACTCGGTTGCCCCCAGGGCGCTGGCGTCATCAGAATCAGCCTCGGCCACGATGGGTATATCGAGACCGGCGGTGACGTTATCCGCCCCGGTATCCCAATCGGCAGACGTTGCAAAGCCATTGTAGGTTGAGCCGTCACGCACATCATCGTAGTAGGTGAAGGTGTGGCGGGCAAACTCAAGACCATCTGAGCCAGCCTGGGTGACGTTATCCAGCATGGTCTTGCTGAAAGCTTCTTCGCTGTAGTTGAGGACGTATTTCCGGGTGAGGCTGTCACGATGATAGATGTTCACCTCGCGCAGCAGGTCAGAGGTAACGCGCAAAAAGCCACCCCTGGCATCAATTGATACGTCCGGGCGGGTCGATTCACCCAATTGAGAAGCACGCACAAATTCGACTTCGTAGGCGGGGTCATCGTAGGGTTCGGCATCAGGCCCGTTAGCGACGGTTCCCGTATACAGAATGGACTCAAGATAGAGTTCCCGGCCCATAGTGTCGCCGTTTGCGCCCACGCCCTCGCCGTCTTCGGTAGTATAGTTAAAGGTGGCCGTATTGTTGCTGATGTCTCGAATCTGTTTTAAGGCCCAGCGGAAGCCGTTGCCGTTGTCATCGGCTAAAATGGAGTCGGGGTCGGGGCCTCCTTCGGGTGTGCCGCCATAGTAACGGTGCGTCCCTTCCTTATCGATGACCTCCCACCAATAAGAGCCAGGGCCGCTGCCGTGGCGTTTGATATACTCGTACTCACCCTCGATGCGGCGTTGAAAGACCCGGTCTGAGACGCGGTCCAGCAGCGTGGAGCGAACTGCCGTCGGTGAGAGGATCTCCCCATCGAGGATGTAAGTCTCGGTTTCTTTGCCGGAGTCATAGCGCGGTACGCCCCAGCGGGTGTCAATGGTCACTTCGCCCACCGAAAGGTCCCAGCCGAGGCCGACCCATCCATTTCCGCCACTAGAACTGTAGGTTAGCGACAGGTCAGGCTGCAGGCCGGCCCGGCCGGGCGGCACAGACAGCGGGTGGATGATCTGAGCATCGCCTTGATTGTTAGCACTTGGGGGTTGAACCAAGTCGATCTGGGCCGCGGGGTCAGCAAACTGCAGGCCATCGAGATTGGCGGAGCCCAGTCCGTCCGGCGTCTGCTGGGCTTCTTGGGGCAGCGTTACAGATTCCGCCCCGGAGAGCAAGTCTGCCAGGGAAACCCCGGAAACTGGTCCGAACACAAGTACCGTTGCTGTTACGGTAGAAATGAGGGCGTGTACTATTGGCAATGGCCGCCGTATTCCAGGCATTAACGCCTGTGCCGGTTGTGCCGGTAATCACACTGTTATAAACAAACACATCACTATCATCAGAATAAACCCCATCCACCGCCCCGCTAATGGTGCTGCCAGCGGTAATGGTAGCGGTGGTATAAACAGCAACGCCATCACAACCGTTGCCGGCAATATGGCTGTTGCTGACAAAAGCACCGCCGTCTTTGGAATAAACACCACAACCAGCGGCCACAATGGTGCTGTTGGTGACGGTGATATTGTTGGTGGCGTAAATCCCATCGCTGATAACGTTGGTTACGGTCAAATGGTCAAGCCCAATATTGACCCCGCCGCCGGTGCTGGTAATGGCGTTGTAGGTATTGAGTAGACCATCAATGATTAAGGACTCTGTGGCGGGGCCATTAAATTGCAGGGTGCGGGTAATGATGGGTAGATGGCTCTCCAAAGTAATGGTACCGCTGAGGGTGGTCATATTAATGATATCATCACCAGAACCGGCGGGACAGCCGTGGTAGGCTACATCGCCGTTAGCGGCAATAATAGCCTCTCGTAGCGAACATTCGTCGTCGTCGTTGTCGTTATCGGTGGTGATGGTTACGGTAATGACGCCGCCGGCATAGGCCGGGGTGGCTCTGATGTGGAACAGAACCAGCATCAGGCTCAGGCTAAATAACAAGGTGGTTAAAAGTTTGATTTTCATTGGTTGTTCTCCCTAACCTCGTTACCCTGCTCAGCGACACGATAGATTTAATTATGTAAATTGATTATGTCTCCCAAAAATGGTATAGCCCGGCGTTCGCCCCGCTAAACTACGCCCCATAAATTGGGGCTATTGCTCTGTTTC
>JAAEPW010001048.1 GCA_024232355.1 Chloroflexota bacterium
TTATGTCATCGCCAAGCGTTTCGACAGCGGCGGTATGCGCTGGATCAAAGAACGGACCGAACATCTGCTGCAACTCCGCTGCATCGAGGTGAATGACGATTGGGATGCTTTTATCGAATTCGTTCATGACAAAACAAGAGCGCAAGCACAACAGCAACGAAAGAATCTTTCATTGAAACGTACACAGCCAGCTCCACTTCCAACCTATGGACTTGCTTGATGATTCTTCATGGATGGTGAAATGGTAATTGAGAGTAACTGCACCCAAATCAATGTCCATATTGGCACCACCTAGTTTTCTAATCATCGAAAGCGTCTCCTCGATGTAGAAACTCGATCCATTCGTCCTGAGGATGGATGATTTCGGGCAAATCCGCCAACGGGGCCCAAAACAGGCCAAAGTGGTGATTGTCCGAATAGACCGTCCAGCGCTCTTGAGAATGACCGTGAAACTCGATGTGGAAAAAGTATCTCTTTCTGACGTCGATCAGTACATCATCCGGCACCCAGCCGATGATACACATGGTGACGTATTGGGGGTCCGGTACACGATCAAATTCCTCGTACGTCACCTGCGAAAATCCATCCGCTCTTCTGCCACTGAGCACGACCGGAATGCCTGTCCGCAGGTGTGACCAATCAAAGCTGGTCACATCGGGGCGGGCATAGACCGTGGTGGACTTGGCGATGATTCGGTGCTCCTCAGACAGTCTATGTTCTGCACAACCCAAGTACTGGCGAATAGATATTGACGACGGCGCAAGCCCCGTTTCTTCGTTTACCTCGCGAATAATGGCCTGTTCGGGGGTTTCCCCATCCTCCACCGTTCCGGCTGGAATTTGAATTCCGGCGTTGGGATGCTCGAATAGGAGCAAATCGTGTCCGTTTGGGGACCGGCGGGTGATAAAGGCAGTGACCTTTTCTATGGGTCTAGACATTTGATTCTCCTGATTATTCGTGAAATTTGTGGCAGTCATCATGAACTAGGTTCACCCCCTAGAACAAAAGTGTAGCCGCGCTTTCCATAGCGCGCCACCTGGAACGCGGAATGGAATCCACGGCTACAGGTTTATTTCGAGGCAGAAAAAGTATCCGGTAGCAAAATAGCCAAGTTCTAGATCACAAGTCCATCATACGCTATTTCATAGCCGTGCTGTGCGGCAAAGTTTACCAATTCTGGGTGGACGGGGTTGCCAGGGTGAGAAATGTGCGTCGCAAAAGCGCGAGCCTCGTCGGTCATTAGCCCTTCCTCGCGCATGCGCGCCACGTGTTCGATGAATTGATGCGCGCTCAGGTGATCGCTGCCCGGCTCGTCGGGACCATACGTGTGATCGAGGATCATCACGTCGAATCGCATCTTGTGTTGGTGAAAAGCCTGCCAGGTTTCCTCCGGCAGCGTCGCTGTATCGGTGCCGTAAAAGATGCTGCGTCCGTCCGCCTCGACCGCGTAAAGCAGTGGCTCTACCGTGGGGTCGTGGTTCGCCGGGAACGCCGTCACTCGGTAAGACCCGACGGCAAAGGGCCGCAATGCTTCGATCTGATGAATCTTCAAGTTCAGGCGCTCACCGACCTCGGGATCGAGTAGATTTGCAGGGGCACAATCCCTCTCGAGAAGTTGCGCAGTCCGCTGTAGTGTAGCGGCCGAGGCATAAAAGTGCAATCGGGGCGCACCGACCACATCGTACTCGGGGCTGCGCGAGAAAAGGTGCGTGGGGTCCAGATGATCCGCGTGCGCGTGCGTCTGCAAACAATAGCGCACCCGGGTCAGAGGCCGACCATGTATGAACGAGGCAGCCAAGACATCGGGGCCGAGGTCGATCAGCAGATCGTCGTTGATCAGCACTGACGATCGCTTTCGCAAACTTGGACCGCCGAGCGCCCGCGCTCGCTCGCAATTGTCACACCGGCAGAATGCCTCTGGATAGGCATTGGCAGCGGAGGTTCCCAGAAACGTGATGATCATTTTCCACCTCTTCAAATTAGGGCGTGAGAAGCAAAGTTTCATGCAGCACATTCCCTGCGGTCAAAGCAGCAATCCAGACAAACAATAGTATCAAGATATATGGCACACTGATATCCTGATCACGTACAACGTCATCCGCTTTCAGCAAATAGTGGCGGGCAATGACCGCCTCGATCATTCCGATCAGCAACCATCCCAATCTGTTCCATTCCCCCAAAACACTCTCACGCAAATACGGCCAAAAGACAGAAATCACAGTCACCACTGCCACCAACGCGAAAAACACCGTCGCTATCCGCTGCCCTTCCGTTGGTCTGGACGTGGTCACTGCCAGCCAAACAATAGCCACCCAGACAGCGAGCCCATCCACTAAAAAACTATTGATGGCGAATGCGTAGGGGGCTCCGCCAGACAACTGCGCCAGGACCGCACATACAGGCCCATCTAACAAGATAAATAGTGTAACAGCCAGAGAACTTGGTGAACGCGTATAGCTGACGACCACGGCCAGGTACACGCTGACCGCAACGATCCCTCCGAGAAACACCAATAAAATGACAGGATGCCCATAGGCGGCCAATACTGCAAATGTAGCCAGAGCAGGCAGCAGCCCCAAATAAATTAGGTGAACTCGTTCAACAATCCGATGTATGCGATCGAACGGAATCATTCGAACACCTTTGTATTTGTCTTTGCTACTCAATCCGCTCGATCTTGAACACCACCGGCCTGAACCCATCGGTGCAACAAGTAATCGCTGTGCCTTTGGGTACGCGCCCTCCCTGCTCACCGCCGCGTCGGATGAGTATGATCTCTTTGTGGATGTCCGCCCAAACCCAAGGGCAGAATCCTTCGGGCGGCCTCCAGTCCTCTTGAATGAACTCTTGTCCATCCTCAAAAAGACCACAGGGAACCCGCTCTTGCTCGTCCCCAATGTACTCGTCAATGATGTCCTCATTGACCATTCTTTTCAGTACCGTAATCTTGACCTTTGACATTTTAAGTTTCTCCCTCGATTTGATCATAAAAGCGCAATGCCTTACTTGAGGGAAACCCTTGGCAGAAAAGGACTCATTCCAGTAGCCACTTTGTACACACTGCTGTCTGCCCATTTGGCCAATTCTTGAAGCGAGATCGTCTCGCCCTCTTGGGTTCCAAACAGAACCACCTCGTCGCCAACCTTTATGTCTCTAGATCCTGTGATGTCCACGAACGCGTGGTTGGCCGACATGTACACGATGATAGGCCACCGTCGCCCACGAATCAGCACTTGAGCCTTGTCCACGACCTGATGCGGATACCCATCAGCATAGCCCATAGGCAATATCGCCAGCAACATCTCCTTTTCAACCTGGCGTTGCCGATGATAGGCAATAGTATCTTCCGGACGCATCTTTTTGACGAGTATCACTCTCGTCTTGAGCGACATGACCGGCTTGAGATTCAAATTGGGCAGTGGTTCGAAACCGTAGAAACAATTTCCTGGCCGTACCATATCCAGAAAGGGAACTGAAAGGGTAGCCACAGCATCACTGCTGGACGCGTGTCTTGTTCCAACGGATATTCCCCTTTTCTTTGCCTCGTCACAAACCTGCAAGAGTCGCTCAATTTGAACCCTGTCGAAATCTGCCTCTTCGGTCAGTGTAGTAAAAATACCCTCGATCACCAGACCTGGCATCGACGCTATTTTCTCGATAAAGGGCAATGTCTCGTGATAGGGAACCCCAACACGAGATAACCCCGTGTCCACTTTGATGTGCACTTTGGCTTGCTTATTCAGCCTGCGTGCTGCGTTGGCAAGGACACCCACTGCTTCGGAGAATATAGATTGAGAAATATCGTATCGCACAATCTGATCTGCTTCTAGTGGGGAGATTGGACCAAAGTTTAAGATAGTGCCCGTTACCCCATTTTCGCGCAAAGCTACAGCCTCTTGCACTTTGACGACCGCAAACTGTTGGATGCCTTGTTTCTCAAGCACTTGGGCAACGCCAACGGTCCCATGTCCATAAGCGTTGCATTTCACTACGGCCATAATGGGCGTGTCGCCCACCTTGTTTCGAACTTGTGACACGTTCCAAGCCAAGTTTTTAGTATTGATCTCGAGCCAGGGATCGACAAGCTCACAAAGAGTGCCCTCAGGTACCACCGCACTTGGCAAGTACGCGGAAGCAGCAGGACCGACCGACGCTATGCTCGACAATGCGGTGTCTTTTTGACTAGAGGTTTTTACACTGTTTGGCAATACCCGTTACCTCCTCTACTATGGATCAACATAATCCCACAATACGTTCACAATGAACCACTTTTCTCCATCCTTGGTCAAGTGCAAGTAATCAATGAACTTTTCCGAAACGATCTTTACACAGCTCATCGTATCCGTCGTATCAAAAATTGTCACCTGCTTTCTCCCCTTTTCCGGATTTTCTATACGCCCTCTGCCATCACCCGTAGCTTTTACCATCCATTCCTTGTCAACATGCCATAATTCTCCGGTTGGCGTTACTCGCCTTTTGGCCAACTTGGGGTATAGCGCTCGATCCATCCTTGCAGCATCCCCGTGATACCATCCTTCGATATAATCCAGAGCGGCCTGTAGAATTGCCTCTTTGTCTTGCATCTCTTCCCCCATTTGTTAGCCTTCCCAAAAAAGCAAACGATAAAATTTATCGCTAACCAACCTTGTCCCATATCTGCGCGACCTTGGACAATTTGTCCTTGTCGGTCACATAATTCTCAAAGTACCCGCAATCGATACAGAGATAGGTGTCAACTGGTGTGGGATTCCGAACCTCTAGTTTCCCCCAGTGGGAATCCAGCATCACCCACTCATCCCTAGGGCGTATGCCGTCACTTTGTTTATAGATATTCGATGAACCACATTTTGGACATTCGCCACGATTCATTTTACCTCCTTGCTCATCACTTTTTTAAACCAAACCAACGTCTCACCAGCCATCCTCGCGTGAACTGGCCCGTCCTTTAACGCACTCTCCAAAGCACGCAAACCCGCTTGATATTCATCATCCGATATCAAGTGCAGCATCGAGTAGCCCTTTTTTCGAACCAACTCTAAATACGCTTTGTCCAGATCGACCGCGTGCTCTTTAAACAAGATCTCTTGCTTGATATATTCCAGTCCCTGGCCGCGTGCTGCGACGACAATCTCCTCTATATCTGGATAACGTTCTTGGTCCACTCGTACAGTACCAGGAAAAAATCGAGCAGTTGGCCTAGCCGCTATCTGCGCGTGCGACTGCGTACCAATACATACTTTGCCCTGTGCTCCAAGAACGCGATAAATTTCGGCAAACATCGCAGCGATGTCGGGGACATGATGAATCACATCCGTCATGTACACAAAATCAAAAAAAGCCTCTTCAAAGGGGATGCCTGCTGCTGTCCCCTGCCGAAAAACAATGTGGGCGTTCTTTTGTTGCGCCTTGTCGAGCATACCTTTAGACGGTTCAATGCCATAAACTTGGGCTCCCGTCAATTTTTGAAGGATATCGGTGTAATTCCCCGTGCCACAACCAATGTCCAGAATCTTGAAATCGTCACTCGGCGAGATTTCGTGCAAAAAACTATTGACGAGTGCGACGTCCCCCTCTCTCACATCATCGTACACCTGACTGATCTCGTTGTAATCCACCTTTTGCATAAAACAATTCCTTCAAAGACTCACGCGACGAACAACGCCATCTCTACGACATCATCATAGACGCCGTCCAGCTTTTTCTTTCTCTTTCTCACACCCTCGACCACAAAACCCAATTTCTCGTACAATTTTATGGCCACTTTGTTCGACGCAAAGACCTCCAACTCGATACGCTCCATGCCCTTTTCCCTGGCCTTTTCTATCGTCGCTATCGTAAGGCGCTCGCCAATTCCTTGCCTACGATACGCTTGCTGTACTCCCATTCCCAATTCCCCGCAATGCGAAAAAATGTCCAACCCGAGGGGCACAATGTCGCACCATCCAACCACCTCTCCATCCCTGAGCGCGACAAATTGGGGAATATCCTGCGCTATATTCGACTGAACGAACCCTTGCACAGAAGCCAATGGAGGAGCCTCTACACGCCCAAGATATTGGCGCTCACGTGCAACCGAATCGAGACATTTGTAAAACCCCTCGATATAATCCTCAGCAATGGGTACTATGTGTGTCTTTAAAGTTTCTTTGCTCATTTTAAATGAATCCTCCTTGATCAATCAATTCTTTCTCAGTGTAAGGCGTTGTTTTTGAACGACTCGTAAACGGCTGATACAACCTCACTCGGCAAACATCCAAATCATGCCTTCTGCGAATGCAAATTCTGGGATATCATAATGCCCCCGACCCGGAAACTCGGTGCTGTATAGTCTAAAATCAGTATAACCCCTATTCGTCAATTTTTCTGTAAATGCTCTATGGTCATTTAGTAATTGTGACTTGGGATCATCCGCACCGACCGCGATAAACAAGCGCTTGCCTGCAAAGACGTTTTTATCCAATTCTTGGAATATTTCCTCTTCCAGTGCATAAACCGGTTGACGTCTATCATATACCCCTGAAATCGAGATAAACTTGTTAAATGTCTCTGATCCTATAGATACATCATACATTAACGCATAGGTTGAAAAATGAGCCGAACCTGAATAGCCAAATAAAATTCTATCCTTGGATGATTTGCTAACTCTGCACCTGGATTCTATTTCTGGAATCAACTCGTCAGTAAAAAATTCATGGAATTCGGTAACTCGACCCATTGTAAACCTGCTCCGTTGGGCTTCTGTATACCCTATTCCTATTAGTATGGATGGAGGGATTTGCCCACTTTGCGTCAGGTTTTGAACAATTTTGATCATTCCTTCACCTCTCTCCTCCATCAAATAATCCAATGTCCCTGTTTCGGTAAAAAAGTAATTCGCATCCAACAGGTAAATGCTATTGTATTCTTTATCTGGAAAATTTTGATACTCGTCAGGCAGTGCAATCTGTATTGAAATATCATCTTGGATCTTTTGTGAAGAGATGGAGAAATCAGTACATAAATCTACAGTTGGCTCTGATGTCTCCGTAGGAGGCACCTGCGTGTCTGCTGGTGGTTGTGTTGGCTCTGGTGTCTCTGTAGGGGGCACTTGCGTGTCTGTTGGTGGTTGCGATGATTCTTCCGAAGGAAGAGTTTCTGTTGATTGTCCACATGCAGCAAGCAACAGAATGAGAATAAGTAAGGGTGTTTTTTTCATCGAATAGTTTCTCCTTTTTTGTTTAGATCAAATGGCTCACAGTTCAAGGTAAAATTCACCTGCCGAGATTCCCGGAACCTCCAACTGGTGTCGTTACTGATCAATCGTTTCCTAAAACGTCTTGGCCCTCTCCACAAACATCCGGACTCGTTCCCGACATCCAGTTAGCAAGAGTGTGATTGCCATAAAGAGCGCAATCAGCCCTGCATATCTGTTCAATTCGATTTCTCCCATCAGCGATCGCCAAGTTGCTGCCCCACAGCGCTCCTGACGAAACTCGAGCCAGATGCCGTGCGTGATACTCGGCGGGAGAAACATACTGCAACCATTGCTCGTCTGCACCACCGGCGGAATGTTCCAAGAGGCCGCCGTCAATACACGCCGCAGGTCGTCGAGATCGTGCGTCCGCACGGTGGCCCCGACAATTCGCCGCCCCGGCACGAGTTGGTAAGAGCCGGGCAGAAACACGACCTCCGCTTGTTGGAGTTTGGCCACTGTTGCTCTTGTACTACCAGGGATGTGGACCTCAAGTTCAAAAAACGTCGCACCCAGCGCGACAAAAAGCTGATGCTCGGACGCCAGATCATCGCCCGCAATCCAGACACCGATAAGCGCCTCAGCGCCGTTGCGATGCTCAAAGTGTTCGGGCCGGTCAGTGGGTGAACTGGTGCGCTGCCCAAAAAAAGTATAACGCAATCCATCGGATTCGGGAAACGTGAGCAGCCCGCCATCCCAATGGTAGGTTCTCCCCTCCGCATCCAGCCGACCGGCGAGCCGGTCCATATCGGGCGCGTAAAAACCGACGAACGCCGCGCCATCGCCCGAGGCCAGGTGCCGGACGTACTCGGCCGTCAAAGAGTCGCGGGCCTCAGGCACGGTGATGAGTTCAATCTCGGTCCCGTCTGCAAACTTGACGTGCTGATTCTGAATGCCGTTCTCGTGCGGCTTGCCCGGTTTTAGAGTGAAACCCAACTCGCGGTATCGCTCGGCAGCATTGTCCAAGTCCATCACTGCCAGAGGGATGTGATCCAGGCCCAATACCAAGGATGTGTTTGTGTCTTGGGTGTTCTGCAATCGCACAGTCACCGAGACTGCCGCGACCAGCAAGAGCAAGGCGACAAGTAGTTTGCGGATTCTTGGGTTCATCAATTCCTCGAAATCAAACGTGGCACGATTCTCGTCTGCCCAACGGACTGGTAAATTGTAGGCGTAAATCCTCTCACAGTCAAGCATTGGTCAAGAGCACCGTAGCTACAAACAAACCTCAAAAAAAATCTGCCCGCGTCCCGTTGAACGGGTGCGGGCAGATCTTGTGCTATCTCTGATCCGTGGGCCAGATTCTAGTACCGGTTTACTCAGTGATTCCTAAGCAAAAGCGGTAGATAAATCATTTCCGCACCCGCGACCACGTTATATGGCCCGTACCCACTGACGTTCCCCACCGCATCTCGCGCCTCGATCCGCAAGACGTGGGTTCCTTCGCTCCTGGGATCAAGCACATAGCTCCAACTGTCCCCATCGCGGATGGCGAGGGTTGAAGTCAGGGTCTTGCTTGGCGTTTCCGTAATCACATAGACGTCGCTGCCACCACTACCATCGCTGACATCACCGCCGAGCACCAAAGTGGGGGTAACGGCCGAGAGATATTTTATCCACGTCGTGACCGTCACCACCGGCGGGACGTTGTCCACTATGTAGGTGCGGCTCAAGGGGACGGTGGAGTAATTATCCGCGCCGTCTATACCACGGAGGCTAAAGGTCTGATCTTGATAGTCCAACTCACCCACTGCTTGCAGGGTATAACTCCAGTCGCCGGTGGCTGTCGAGCCAGATTTTACCGAGAATTGCTCGCAGTGCGGCTCGTCAGTCTGTTCGATGCATATCTCCACACTGTCGGCCTTTTGATCATCCTCCACTTGGCCGGTGAGCAAGATTTCCTCGTTCCCGCCCAACACCGCGCCGACCAACCGATCATTGGCGTCCATATCGAGGGTAATGGTAGGCGGCTGGATGTCCACCGTTACCGTCACCCGCGTGCCAATGGTCGGCCCGTTGCCAAAGCTGTCTGTCGCCAAAGCTTCCAGGGTGTACCGTTTGCTATTGTCCGCGTCGCCGACGTTCCACTCACACGACCATTGCCCGTCTTGAGGAGTAGTGTCGTTACAGTCGACCTCCTCATAGCCGCCATAGGGCAACAGACGAGATTTCAGGGTGATCGTGGTGACGCCGGAGGGATCGTAGACGGTACCGCGCACGGTGTTGGTAAAGGACTGGATATAGATCAGCGGAGACTCGATATCTACGCTTTCCGGCGCGGTCTTGTCCACGTCCTGTTGGATCCAGAGCCAGTCAAAGGGGCCGTGGACGCTGTCAGCGACGACGGCCATCACTTCGCCCGATTTGTTGTAGACGGATGTATCTACCGTGCCGGTGAACTCGACACTGCCAATGACACCAGCTCCCACGTCGCCCAGATCGAGCACCAGCGGGTCACTGGTCAGTTGCACTGCTCCTCGTGCCGTCGCTGTGATACGTACGCCTGGTGCGACCTCCGTCCCCTCGTTGGCGTAACGGACGGTATAAGCAACGACCATACCTTCCCCGATGAGGCCGAGGTCGGTGTCCATCGGTAGGGCAACGTCCGGTTCGCCATCCAAATCAGCGTCCAACGGTTGGCCCGGCGTCAAGAAGAGCAAGTCGTGCTCCAGGTAGCCTACCTCGACGCCGATGGGGTCCGCGGTCATATCTACCAACAGATCGGCGTCGGTGAACTGTCCTTCATTGGGGCACAGGCCCGGTGCAAGTGCGTCCCATTCATAGTACTGCGTGAGGGCATAGGAAGAGGTGGCAATCTGTTCCACCTCCGCCAGGGTATTGACCGCCCACTTGCTGTTGAGGGGATTCTTCTCCGGCATAGCGGCCCACAGTCGCAGCGCGTCCTCTTCGCTGGCGAGAGCGACCATTTTGACCCTAGTCGTCGTCCCGTTGATGCCTAGCCAACTAAAGGGTAAGGAGAAATCAGTGTGGATCGGGTGCAGCGTCGAGTCGAGTTGGTAGTATGGTTGGCTGAGGGGACTGTTGGTGTGATCGGTCCAAGCACTGCCGCTCCACTCCAGTAGTGTAGCCGTATCGGCGTCTTGCACCCAGACCATATAGTCAGCCTCCAGTTGTTGCCCGTCTTGGGTCGGCATCGTGATGACCGCAGGCGAAGCGTAGGGGTTGTGGGCGACAGTGGCCCCGCCAGGCGCGGTGTCCAGGTAGACAAAGAGATCACCGTCATTGTTCCAGTCTGCGCCGACCCAGGTCAGACGCAGGGTGTCGGTATTCCACGTGGTGTAGAATTTCTGGGTGCCGGTGAGCGCTTGCCCTGCCTGGACGTAGCGCACCAGTTCGCGGTCTGCGCCGATCTGTGTGCAACCGCTCTCCATCCAGCCGCGATAGCCCAGGTCGGCGACGTAATCGCTGGTGGTGGGTACGTCGGTGTAGATGGGGCCGACGGTCTGCCAGTAGCGGTTACCGTTGGCGTCTTGGCCCACGACGTGCGCATAGTTGACCCGGGCTTCACCGGCCTGCTGCTCGTGACGGCGGTCGGACGGCCCGTGGTAAGACAGGCTCCCCACTTGATCTATGGGACCGGTCGTCCATCCGGCATAGTAGTGATCCAGGTCGGCACTGCCGCTGGCCGTCCATTCGATCAGCAGCGTGGGCGATGGGACGTCGCGGATGGTCTGGCCTGGCGCGACGACGGTGTACGCGCCCAGGCTGTCGGTGTAGGCCAGCGTGATGGTGACAAGCTCGGGCCGGGTCACGTCTACGGTGACGGCACCGGTCTGCTGTGTAGTGCGCCCGGCTACGTCCGTGATGCGGGCGTCGAGGGTGTAGGACTGGCCGTTTGGTTCTTCGTCCAGGAACCAGGCATAGCGCCAGGTGTTTTCGTCGAGCACGGCGCCATCACCCCACTCGCCGCCTGATTCCCGCACCTGGATAGACGTCACGCCGCCTGTTTCGGTGTACGGACCAGTGAGGATCAACTGACCGGCCATAAGACGGTGAGCGGTGGTCAGCACAGTTGCGGGCAGGGCGATCTCTGGTGCTTGCGTGTCCACATAGATAGTGATCGGGCGCGTGTCGGTCTGCACGTAGCCGTGATGATCGGCAGCGACGGAGAGCAGGGTGTGCACGCCTTCGGTGAGAGCGAGCCAACTCACTTCCCATATCTCGCCGTTACTGACTCCCGATGCCCAGGTCTCGGTGTAGATGATGCCACCGTCTACAGTGACGGTGAGCGATTCGAGACCGTTCGTTCGGTTGGCGTAGGCACCCCCAGCGACACTGATGGGGTCGGCAACCGTCAGCACGGTCCCGTAGGTGGGAGTAAAGACGACCGAGTCGAGCAGACTGGTGGTAGTGATCGCGCTGACGGTCTCCTCGCTGCAATGGCCGTGGCTGTCACAGGCAGCGATACGAGCAGTGCCGGCAACGTGGCCTGGTTCTAGACAGCCAGTTTCGATAGCATAGAGTCGCGCCGTGTCGCTGATCCAGGTACGGAACCAATCAGCATCATAATACTGCCGGTCGCCGGGCAGTACAGGGCAGGGGCAGTCCCAGCCATCTTCCACCAGGTTGAAATCCTCGGCGGTGCAAACGTACTCGGTACGGGCGGTTTGTTCGCCAGCCTGGCCCGCCAGCAAAAAGTCGATCTGGACGTCCGGACCGTGCAGGTCGATCTCGCCCTTCCATTGAGACCAGGTGTAGGTATCGTTGTTCCAATTGCCCAGCACGTCGCTGCCGCGCAGGTCGATCTCGTAAAGGCCCTCTTCCAGATCGCCGGGGACGACGTGGCTCCAGATGGTGCGGGTGATGCCTACGCCGCTCTGGCTCAACGTCGCCGGCTGCCAGTTGAGCCAGTTTCGCCCCGACACTCCGATATCGTAGAGTTGTTCAACTTCCAAGGCGGACAGTGCGCGGTCAAAAACGACGACCTCGTCTATCAAACCGTCAAAATATTTATCGTCAAGCCGGCGACCGACGTAAATAGGGCCTGTCCCCTTGAAAGAAGCGTGGCCCGTTTCAGCCGCGTCCAACTCACCGTCAACAAAGATAGCCTGTTCTTGCCGGTCTTTGTCATAACGCCAAACCAGATGGTACCATTGGTCGGGAGAGAGCGTGGTGTTCCCTCCCAGATCATTGGAGTAAAAGCCCATGTAGGGTTTTTCATTACGGACGATCAAGTGCAGACCCTTACTTGCCTGTCGTTGATCATTGCCCAAAATGGGACGATCACCACTACTAAAATCATCCCCCTTGATCCAGGCAGCTACCGTAAAGCTATGCTCTCTCAAATTGAGTGCGTCTGCCCCTATCAGAGAAACATGATCATCCACCCCGTCAAAGCGCAGAGCCGTGCCAAATATACCACTCCCGCCCGCCGTGGGACATGTACCACCTGTGCAAGAGCCGTGATTGGAGCCTGCCGCGTCGCGGAAGGTGGTCGCGCCGGGCATTTCGTCCAGGTGCAACAGCATGCCCACGTCTGCCGGAGAAAAGGTGGTCGCGATCTCTTGCGGGGTGTAGGCGATTTCCAGTTCCGCCAGCCCCGCAGCGACGCTGCCGGGGTCGGTGATGACGCCGGCGATGGTCAGCGATTGGGTGATGGTGGTGGTGGATGGGCCGGTGGTGGAGATCGTCGCTACCGGCGCGGCGTTGTCTACGCGGAGGATGATGTTCAGGGATGCATCAGTTTGGTTATCCACGTTGTCAGTGGCGCGGACGCTAAAGTTGTACTCGCCGCTGGGGTCGCTCATCATCTCGCTGTTGTTGTTGATGGCGGGGAGGTGATAGTCGAGGTTCCAAGCCCAGTTGTTTCCGCCCAGAGAGGTGAGAGTGGCCGTCTGCCAGCCATAGCCTGCGACCTCGTCTGCTCCTTCCAACAGCACCTGGACCGAGCGAACACCACTGCCCGAATCGCCGTCGAGTTCGAGCAGATCCTGAACCGTACCGTAAAGGAAAACGGTCCAGCGTCCGTCGGCGCGGTCTGTGGCGGTGACGATGGCGTTGTTGGTGATGGGAGTGCTGATGTCCGGCGCGTATGCGTCCACGATGACGGTGAGGTCGCTCGCCTCGGTATATGTGTGACCGACCACGTCGGTGGCGCGGGTACGGAAGACGTGTGTGCCGGCGCTGGCGGGCACTGACCACGCGTACGCCCAAGACTCGGCGCCGGTGGCCGGTTCCCAGGTCCCGCCGTCGATGCGGACCTCGACGGACCCGATGTTGGATGTGGGGTCCTGGGCAACGCCGCCGATGATGAGGGTCTCGCCGGTCCCTTGAACGTACTGGCCGTCCGAAAGCGAGGTGATGGTGGAGGTGGTGGGGTCGTCGGCGTCGATGGTCACAGGCACGACCTCGCTCAGGTTGATGGTGCCGCCGCCGTAATAGATCGAGTATTCGAGCGAACCGACGAAATCAGCGGAGGAGTCATTGATCGAGCGTGTAAAGTCCCCTTGATCTTGAGGGGTAACCGTCCATACTTCCAAATCATCCGGGCCATTACAGCCGAGATGCCAATCACACTCGAAAATCCTAATGGTCTTTGGCTCACAAAACTCGGCCAGGCCATTTAGCGAATAATTGGTCCCGTCGGTAATGCCGGTCTCGAACCAATTCCACGTCCGGTTGTAGCCCGGTGTATCTGGGTCTTCCATACTGATCGAGACCTCGGATCCGGGGTCAAAGTGATCGTCCGGCCCTGGATCTACCGTGTCGTTTTCTGTGGTGCAGTACAGATTATCAAAGCGGATGTTGGCGCAGGCGGGATTTCCGGCCAACTGGGAATCCATCTGGTTCGTGACGTCGAGCCGCTGCGAGGACAGGCCCGCGCCGATATTCAAGTTGGTAGAGACGGTGATGGCCTCCCCCATAAAGAGCGTATAGTCTTGGGCAATGTCGTTCCCGCCCAGCTCTGTCGGGAAATCCACGGTCAGTTCGCCGATCGAGTAGAGGGGGATGGTCAAGTTGTTATGCACAGCGGCGACGTAGGGCACAGTGGAGCCTGCCGCCACAATGCCGTCCTCGTCGTCGACGGCGGCATAGATGGCGATGGGGCTGGGGTTAGCGACGCGGGGGTGCAGCATGTATGCGTCTGGGTCGCCCTCGTGCAGCGTCTTTTCGGTCAGGTCGCTCATGCCGTCGGCGTCGGTGTCGGGATTGAGCGGGTCGGACGTGACCCAACCGGACGTGACAGTGTGAACGGGCAGAGAACCAAAGTCAAAGGCCCAGCCGTTCACCTCGACGTCGTCGCTCAGGCCGTCCTTGTCGGTGTCGGTGCGAGCCGGGTCGGTACCCAAGCGGATCTCTTCAGCGTCAGAGAGGCCATCACCGTCGGTGTCCTCCAGGCTGGGCGAGATATCGCTGCCGGCCTGGCGCAGTTGCAGTTCGTAGGCATCGGAAAAGCCGTCGCCGTCGGCGTCCCATGTGCTGTCGTCAGGGTCGTTGCCGGCGTAGAGAAGAGGACGCAAACCATCACCGTCGGCATCCACCAGGGGGTAAAAGTCCGGGTCCCAACTCAGGCGGTAGCCGTCGATGTCGGCGGGCGTCAGGCTGTAGAATGCATCCAGGGTGGCGGGAAAGACATCATAGACAATGCCGGCGTCCGAATAGGCCGTTCCCTCCAGCGTCCGGCGCCAGCAGGCATAGACCACGGCCCCGGCGTATTCCATGACGGGAACAGAATAGCTGGTCTTGAACAAGACGGGCAAGGAACTGTTGATACCGGCCTCGAGCGAGATGCGATCTTTTAGTTCGACGTCTTGGCTCAACTCGCCATGGTACGTGTTCAAATCAACAGCAATGTCTCCAAGCGGCATATATCCATCAAATCGTGTATTCCAATCAGTAATTTCGCCGCTCGTGATTTGTGGAAAAGTATTGCTTTGAGGGACGAGTTCGTTGGGATCTGCCTCAGAGGGCACGCCTATATCCAGCGCGTATTTGAAGGCGGCCGAGTCAAAATAGTCACTATCAAAGTAATCGTCCAAACAGAAAGCAAAAGTTTCATAGTGCCCCAACTTGAGTGGTTTTGTGTCCAGGCTCGTATTCACGCGCATAGCGACCTTGACCTCGTTGCCGGCCGAAAAACCCCGTTCTGGGTCAGATAGCAGCCCGTCTTTGGGTGGCAGCGGTTGGACGTCCACCGACACATCCACCATCGGGTAGGCGTCGTAGAACAGTTCGGCCAAGCGCTGTGTGATCCATTCGGTGAGGCTAAACCCTACCAAAGCACCAAATCCCTCAATGAGGCCAATCACCAAGGCCACGATAGCGCCAACGATCAACCCAATACCGACCGTGCTGAGGGCGGCGATGACGACCACCAGGAGGAACATCAAGACAGCCAATATCGTCGTAGCGATGGTTTGAGCCAACAGCATGTTAAGGGGGATGCTGCCGGGCATCACGCCGGACATCATCAAGATAACCGCCTGGACGATAAAGACGATCCAGATGACGGCTACCTCAAAGATGATGCTGACCAAGTTTGCCCACAATGTGAATGTAGTGATGGCTCCGTGAATGGCTACCAAAAGTTTGATCACCGGCACGATGAACTTGAACACGATCTTGACCACCTTGACCATGTCCTGTATCCATTGGATCTGATACACCTGCTCGAAAAAGGCGATAATGCCCTTGACGGAATCGACGAGAATGCCCAGCCTGTACAAAATATACACCTCGGCGACGACCAGGATAATCACGACAACCACCAAAATGAGCACAACAAGACCTGCGACGCTGAGGAGTACGCCGGCGTGCCAACCCTCCTTGCCAAAGGCCCATTTAAGATATTTGACTATTTCCAAGTTTTTCGCCAAATCCTTGATTTTCCCCATCGCACTCTTATATTGCTTGAGCACGCCCAGTATCTTGAAGAATTGATCGTCATCAGAAAAGAGAAAGGTAGCCTCTTTGCCCAACTTTGGCAATATGGCATTGACAATCTCTGTAATCACTTTTTTGGTAATGAACTTGCTGGCCTCTCCTCCCAGCGTGCCGAACACCTTGATAGTCGTTCTCGAATCGTCAAAGGCGAACGCATTGGTCAGCGGGACATCGCCCAGTTGGACGAGACTGTCCACACCCTCGTAAAGGCCGAGATAGAGCAATTGGGTGAAATACATCATACCGGCGGCTATATCAGAGTCCTCTTCCTCGCTATAGGGATAACGGTGTTCCAACTCTTCCCAGTACTCGTCGATGGGGCAGCCCTCCCATCCGGCGCGGAAGCGATAAGGCGACCAGCGGACGCCGGCCATAGTGGTCACACGTACACCGCTGTCGCCGCTGGAAGCCAAGTTTATGATGATCTGCCTGCTGTCCCACGAGATGATATCGCCGCGACCCTCAAAGTCCAGATTAACGGCGCGGGCGCGTTCCTCGCGGGCAAGCATTAGTGTAGGCGTGATGGGATCGGATTCCGACCAGTAGGGCGTAAAAGTGGATTCCAACAATGCTTTGGTATCCGTCATGGCGATGGTAATCAACGCCTCATCCAGGTGCTCATAGCTGTGCAGTTCGACGCTCAAAGTGTCCGTAATGCCCCAACGCTCCTCCTCACTGACGGCGCCGTTGGTGGCGTGGTTAAAGCGGCGATAGAGTTCGCCGGTGGTGATGTCGCGCTGTCCGTCGCCGTCGATATCCCGCGCGGCCAGAAAAGTATAATCAAAGGCACTGGCGAGGGCGAATAACGCACCGTCATCGTCGGGATAGGCATCCAATGCCGGGTCCTCGTAGACAAGGGCCACGTCCACGCCGTGATCTTCGCGCACTTGCAAGCCGCTTAGTTTCCAATCATCGTAATAGGTGTGGATGACCTGTTTTTCGTTCCAGGTCTCGTAATTCTTGCAGATGCCATCCTCGTATCCGTTTTCGGCGCAGCGATCGACCAGCGCCTGCAACACCCAGACCACGCGCACCTGCTGAGCATTGCCCCAAGAAATCTCCGGACGGTAGAGCATTTTGGCATAAAAGGCTACGTGAGATTTGGCCCGGCCCTCGTCATCGTAATCGGTGACCAGGTTCAGGGGCACATAGACGGCCTTGTCGGAGCCACCTCGGTTCATATCGGTCACAAATATGCCGTAATGGTCCAGTTCCTCCTGGGGCGGCAGGTTAGTCTGGCTGCCACTGATGCGGATTTCCAGCATGGGGATCAGCTTCATATCACCATAGTCGTCGCGAGCAAGGGCGGTGTTTGGGTCCACGTCGTAAAAGGTTTTATCGTCGGCGTCCTGCATCTGGGCCTGGTTATCTATGGGCCAGTCCAACACGTTCATCGCGTACCACAGGTGGTCAAGGTTGGTGGGGCGCAATTGGAACTCGACATATGTGGGCTTGCCCGCTTCCAGGTTGTCGATCTGCAAAAGGAAGGGGTTTTGGCCAGTAAAGGTGGGCCCCACACTCGATGAAGGAGAGATGTCGAGTTTGTCGGGCACGCCGTCGTCGTCGTTGTCCAGGTCGAACAGGTCAGGCACATCGTCGCCGTCAATGTCCCAAGTGGCATGATCGCCACCCGGCCAATTCCACTCGTTCAGGTCACTGATGCCGTCTTTATTGGTGTCCACTTCCAGGGGATCGGTGTACCAGGTCTTGCCGCCGTGGGAAAAGCCCTGGACCTCGAGGGTGTCGGTGATGGTGTCGCCGTCCGAATCGACGTCGTTGGGGTTGGTATTCAGCAATTCCTCCTGGCAATCGGTGAGGCCGTCCCCATCGCTGTCAGTGCCGTCGTCGTCCTGGCAGTTGAACAGCTCGTCGGCGGAACTGGTGAGCGCGGGCCGGGCCAACATTCCATCAACATGTGGTTCGGGCAAAGGCATGGGGTCCAAAGGCGATACGTTGGGATGGTGCGGACGGTCAGAGAGGGTGAGGTTGGATTGGAATTTACGCGCGTTGCGGGCCATCTTGCTCTCTTTTTCCCGCTGTTCCTGATCCCGAGAGCGCTCGACCTGGCGGTCGGAAAAATTCGCCGCATGCACACTCTGCAGCAGCGGCGTCGAGATCATCGAGGAGATGAGGAACAGTACCAACACGGTGTAGAATTTTTTCGAGCGCGAGTTGACAACCACCAAACCGATAAAGGCCAGGACACCGATAAAGAAGGGCGCCTGATTTAGGATTTTGGGGTTAGAAACTAGGAGATTGAGGGCGTTCAGGCCACGTTTAGTGTTTTGTGCAGTTGGGGCGTCGTCAAAGTAAAAGTCTGTGGTGATGCTGGCCTCTACTTGCGCGTCGGGCCGTTCGGGCATTTGCAGATGGACGATCTGACGCAGGGGCAGGCCGTCGCTGCCGATCCACAGCTCACCCTCGCCGTTCATGTCCACGTACTGGCGCGGCAGGTCCAGGTCCACGCCGGGGGGCAGCTCGCCGTTCTCGGCCATGCGCTGCTGGATCTGCTCGCGTAGGTAGCGGGCATAGCTCAAACCGTCGATGCGAAAGGTATAACGAGAAAAAGATACAAAAGAGTTAGGAGATTGAAGACTGGGGATCTGACGGGTCTCGGTGCCATGGTTGGTGATATCCTTGGCAGCGGAGAGAAAGGCCATAAAGTCGCCCTCGGGCGCAAAGAGACCGGTAAAGTTGTCGATCTCTTCCCATTCGTCGGTTCCCTGGCGGGCGTAGGCACGGTCGCCCTCGATGCGGATTTCGGCACCGGTTGCGGCGTCATCTACGTTGCCACCGTTGGCCCAGAGACGCATGTGCATGGTGTGGTCAGAAAGATCGCTCTCACCTTCGAGATGCACCTCGTTCCGGTGGCTGGTCTGCCCCACGTTGGTGACGAGGGGCTTGGGAATGGTGGTCTGGACCAAGTCGGCGGTGTAGCGATAGGAGCCGGTGGCGCGGGCGCGTTCCCACGCCTCGGTGATAGCGGCCACGTCGTCGCGCTCCTGCGCCGAGATCGTGGCAGTGGGATAAGCGTACAGCGCCAGGGTGAGCAGGCATAAAACGGCGCATAATAGATTGAACGGGTGCAAGAAACGAGAGTTTTTCATTTGGGTCTCCTTGTGATTGGAAAAGAATAAACTATTATCCTGAATGTATTGCTTGTTGAGTGTCATCTCAATACTCTGGGGCGATTGTACCGTAGCCGCGATTTCCATATCGCGCGAACTTTACGAGGTATGGAAACCTCGGCTACGGTCCCCGACTTTACGAAAAGATACTTTGATTTCTAAATTCGGTCGGACTGCAGCAGTCCGCGTAGTGTTGCACCAAATCATCAATCCTTTAAAACGACCGGCAGATAGACCGAGAATAATCCGGCAGAAAAACTGTCCGAGTCTTCGACTGGGCCTGCGTTGGCGGCGGTGGCATAGACGGTGTTGGTGATGGTCTGCCCCGCAAAGCTGGTGCTGTCGGTGATGTCTGCCGTAAAGCTGACGGTGTAGGCGGCGTTCGGGGCAATGTCTTGCGGCCCCCATTCGACGGTCTGCATCGTCACCGTGGCTCCACCGGCCACCACCCAGTTGCGAAAGGTCATAGCGGGGGGCAATATGTCGGTCATCACTACGTCGGTGGCGGCAACGACGCCCGCGTTTCTGACAGCCAGTGTGCAGGTGACCACGCCGCCCAACGGTGCCCCAGCCGGGCTGCCGGTATCCACCCTCTTGTCTACCATCAGGTCCACTGCGCTGACCTGGGTGCGTTCGGTCGCCGTGTCGTTGCTCGGGTTGATGTCCGGCGGGGTGCCCGCCACGCTGACGGTGTTGGTGATCGGTCCCACTGACGACGGGGCGATGGTAGAGATGGTGAACACAGCCGTGTCCTGAAAGCCCAAGACATCCAAGGTGCAGATGACGGTGACGTCGCTCTCATCACAGCCCGGCGATGCCGAGACAAAGGTCACGCCCGCCGGCAGCACGTCGGTGACCGTTCCGCTGGATTCGGTCCACAGGGTCAAGCTCCAGCCACCGGCGATGGCCCCCGTATACTCTGAGTGTATGTCCTCCTCAACATACAGGTTCCAATCGCCATTGGGCCTGGTTCCATCAAAGACAGAGAGGGCGCTCCCGTACGGCTTGCCCGGTGCCGGAGATGGGAATACATCGTTACTGCCGTCATTATGATCGGTAGGTTTATAGGTGCCAGAGCCGAATTTTGTGTCTGTTGGCAAAGAATTAGTCGCATCGTCGTCAAGCGTCACTGTTACATTGTCGATACGCGCACTGTTGCTTCCCGTATCAGACATGAGCAGCACGTTTTGCCCGCCTGGTCCAACCAACAAGACGTCTATCACATTCGGATATTGGTGAGATATGTCGTAAAGCGTGACGGTGGCTTTGGTCACCGTGCCCGCCAGGCCAGACACGGAAATGGTCGAGGGGTAGGGTGCTACAGGATCACTAATATCAATGTTGGACGAGTTTGCCATCGTGTTCGTCACACGGGTCGTTATGTCGGTCTGGTTGTGCTTGGTGACGGTGAGGGTATAGGTCAACGGTGCTCCCACTACGACCGGATCGGGGGTGTCGATTTTGCCTACTGCCAGGTCGGTGCCCACCAGGGTATCCGCCTCGGCGCTGTTGTCACCCGGCGTCGGGTCGGGTATAGTGCCGGTCACGGTGGCGATGTTGGTCATTGTTCCCGGTTGGTTGATATCAGCCAGGACGGAAATCACACCGGTGACAACCTGGCCCGAGTCCAACGTGCCCAGGTCGCACGATAGCCCACCGCCGTCGCTTTCGAGATGACACGCTCCGTGGCTGATGACGGGATAGACGGTGACCGGAGGCCCGTAGAGAGCAAGCACCTCTGAGGCCGACAAGGCCCGGTTATAGATGCTGACCTCGTCTATCGCGCCGTAAAAAAAGTCAGACTCGTTGTCCCCATCCCACTCCTGGCCGAGGGCCCAGCCCCTGCCGGACATGTTCCCCGCGACGGCGTTCAATTCGTGCTGCCACAGGACCTCGCCGTTCCGATAGACCGTTATCTCGGTTTTTGATGGGTCGGTCTGCCGCCCGACGACAACTAGATGGTACCACAGGTCCGTGGTGGTGGGTTTATCCCCGGCCTGGTAGGTTTTGCCTCTGAGGCGGACGTGATACCCGCCGTTATAGTAACCAAAGATAAAACGATTGTAGCCGCCGGCGCTGTGTTTGGAGATGAACGCCTGGCCGTTATCGTGTTTGCGCGGAAAGACCCACAAAGAGATGGTGAAATCGTTGTTAATGTCGAAATCCTCGGTCTCCACCCAATCGTTCACGCCGTCAAAGCTGAGGACGGTGCCGTGCATACCGGTCAACCCGGCTTCGGGGCACGTGCTATAGTGCTGGCTGCAAGAGCCATGATGCCCAAAGCCGGAACCGTCCGCAAAGTGTGTGGCCCCCGCTTCCTCGTTCATTTGCAGTGCCAGTATCCGTCCGGCATAGGTGATGCCGGGCAGAAAATCATCGGTCAACAGCACAGCACCGGCCAGGTCGGGGCCGTTGTTGGTGATGACGAGGGTATAGGTCAGATAACCTCCCGCCGGTATCGCGTCGGGACTGGCGCTCTTGGCGATACTCAGGTCCGCCTCGGCACTGATCCGGGTGGTCTCGGTCGCCGTGTTGTTGCCCAGATCGGGATCTGGGGGGGAGGCGGCCGTCACGGTGACGGCGTTGGTGATCTGCCCCACGGTCGCCGGAGCGGTGACGGCGATCGTAATAGCGGCCGTGGCTTGATTGTCCAGGTAATCCAAGTTACAGGTGACGGTGCCCCCGGTCTCGGAGCAGCCCGGCGACGCCGAGATAAAGGTGACGTCTCCGGGCAACACATCGGTCAGCACAATGTCGTTGGCTCTCAAAAAGCCATTGTTGGTGAGGTCAAGAGTGTAGATCAGTGGAGCCCCAGCTGTTGCCGGGTCGTAGGCGGCCTGTTTGTCCACGGCCAGATCGGCCGCGTACCAGACGACCGTGGCGCTGGCGGTATCGCCCACGTCTACATAGTCGGCCACACCAGAAATGGACGCGACGTTGTCAAAACTCTGCACGGGGGTCGGGCTCGGGCCGGCCACGCCGGTGATGGTGATCGTGCCTCCCTCGCCCGCCGCCAGATTCTGCACCTCCCAGGTATAGCTGACGCTCCCGGTGGGCGTGATCTGCGCGCCGCTGCTGTCGAAATCGAGATCGTATATGTGGGGCGGGATGGGATCGCTGATGAGCACGTCGCCGACGTCATAGGTAGAGTTATTCTGATAGGTGAGGACGTAGACCAGCGGATCGCCCGGTCCCACCAAGTTGGGATCGACGCTTTTATCCAGTGTGAGTACGGATTTTTCGTACGCGCCCATATCGATCAGCGGGGCCGTTCCGTTGCCGGTATCGGACTGGGGATGATCTATCCAACGACGGTTGCCCGCTCGGTCGTAGGGCAGCAGCTCATCAATGTTCCCGTCACCGTCCACGTCGTGGGTATCGAGGAGATAAGAAATGTTGTTGTTTCCGGCGTCGATGGCGGGAGAAGCGTCTTGTAGGCGCAGGCCGCTAGCGAACAGGGGATCGCCTTGGATGACTTGGGTACAGGTTACGGTGGTTTCCGAACATACATCATCTTTATCTTGTATCAAACTATAGTCGATCATTACTGATGCAGTGGAGTGGACGTCCATCTGGGCGCCCCATTGGCCTTTATTACCCCATAGAATCGAGTTATCCAACGTAAGAGAACAATTCTCTCCAACACGTATCCCTCCCCCATAAGCAGGGGGGCCCATCGGGGGAACCTCATAAACCTTGTTGCCCTGGAAAGTGACGTTTGCCAAAACAGGGGCGCTGTTCTCGCAGTACATCCCACCGCCGATCAGCCCTCCATCGTTATTGCTAAAGACTACGTTGACCAGCGTCGAACTGCCGCCCAAATCGCTCAACCCGCCACCCCCTCCTGACTCGTTACTGATAAAGGTCACGTTGATCAACGTCGGACTACCACTGTCAATACCCATTCCGCCGCCGTCACCTGTAAGCTTGTTGTTCTTAAAGGTCACATTGATTAACGTCGGGCTGCCATTCTTAGTGTACATCCCCCCGCCACGCATATAGGCGCAGTTATTAATAACGGTGAGGTTGCGCAGCGTCGGGCTGCCACCGCTGTTGTATATCCCTCCGCCGTACATATCAGCTCCCCCCCCACTCTCACTTGCCTGTCCGCCCGTAATCGTAAAGCCATCGAGTATGGCCGTATCGTCGGCACTGCTGGCGATGACTACGTGATAGGCGTCGTTCGCGGTGGGTTCGTGGCCAAGACAGTCATTACTGCTCCCGCCATTGCCATTAATGTCACCGCTGAGTACGGTGACGTGGGCTTCCCAGTCTCGCTGCTCGCGGTAGGTCTCGCTGCCGTCAAAGCCGCCGTAGAGTTCCACCTCGCTCACGAGGGAAAACGTGGCATTTCTACCACTGCCGTTGGTCGGCGTGTAGACGCCCACCGCCACCCAGATCTCGTCGCCGGTAGAGGCGGCATCCAGGGCGCTTTGCAGGTCGGTATAGGCATCGGTCCACGATAGGCCGGTCGCCGCGCCGGTGGCGTCATCGTCCACATAGATCACAGCGCCGTCGGCATGTGCGATCCGGGTCGTGGCCAAAAGCGCGCCGGTTACGATCAAGATTGCTATGATGATGGTGAGCCTTGTGTGCTTGGTTAAATTTTTTACTGTCAATTTTCTCTCCTATTTATTTAGATACAGGTTCAGAATCACCAAACGTTCCTTGCAAAAAATCCAACAGCGAGTTCAAATCCGCAAAGTGACATTGCTCCCCGGTCTGGGGGTCTTGCAGGCTGAAACGCCAGCTTGAGGGATGGTCTGGGTGCTGGTCGCGGGTTTCCCAGCCGCGCAGCAGGTAGGATTTTCGCCGGGGCGGGCGGTCTGGGATGTTGAGCAAAATCTCTTCCATAAGTATGAATCAGTGTCCGCTGTAAGGTTGATCTATTCTATTATACATGTCGTTTGTACCAAAAGTGTACCAAAATCGCTGTTTTTGAGACCAATTAAGGCAACCGTAGGTTGCACCGAATTCGGGTAGGGGCGAGGCATTGCACGCAAAGTTTAACTCGACGATGCTATCTTGGTACACCAACGCAACTTGTCAACGAATATACTCACGGCAATGCCTCGCCCCTACGGATTATTGATTCCCGAATGCCCCATCGCAATTTTGGCTTGACGGGCTTGGGAAATGTACTAGAATGAAAATATGATTATCTCGTTCAATTTCTTGATGCAGTCACTGTGCCTATGAATGCCCCTTTACATATCACCTTACTGGGAAAACTAGAGATCAGCCTGGGGGGAGTCCCGCTTGGCGAACGCCGCCGCAAATCACTGGCGCTGCTGGCCTATCTGGCTGTCACCGGAAAGGCGCACAGCCGTGAGGCACTGGCCGGATTGCTGTGGGGCGAGGCCACCAAAGTGAATGCCAACGCCGCCCTACGCAAGGTGCTGGCCGAATTGCGAGAATTGCTCGATCCATACCTGATAGACAAGGACCGGCAGATATCCTTCAACCGCTCATTGCCCTACCAGATGGACGTGGAACAATTCGAGCAGGGCTTGGCGGGAATCAGCGAGCGTCAAGCAGCGTCGCTGTCCCCAGAAAAAGCCGACACTCTGGCGACAGCCATCGACTGTTATCAAGGGGATTTCCTAGCTGGGTTCTACGTACAACGTGCCCCGGCCTTTGAAGAATGGGTCACCCTGCAGCGAGAACGGATGCGCCTCGCTGCAATCAATGGGCTGTACATGTTGAGCATCTACACCTACAGTCAGGGAGATTTTGAAAGGTCGATCCACTATACCCGGCGTCTGCTGGAAATGGAACCCTGCCAAGAGGAAGCCCACCGCCAGATGATGTCTCTGTTGGCCCTGAGCAGTCAGCGGGAGTTGGCCTTGCGCCAATATCAAATCTGCCGACAGGCTCTGGCAGACACTTTTGGCGTCGCACCCCAAGATGAAACCACCGCCTTGTACCAGCGCATTCGCGCGGGGGCGGACGCCGATATCCCCCCTGAGGAGCGTGGACGTAACCTGCCTACTCCGTCAACGCCTTTGATTGGACGCCAGGTAGACGTGGAGACCATCGAAAACCGCCTGGCAGATCCAAACTGCCGGTTGATCACGATCCTCGGTCCTGGAGGGGGCGGAAAAACACACATGGCATTGGAAGTGGGCGCCCGGTTAATGCAGGGGGAACGTCCCCTTTTTGATGACGGCATTTACTTTGTGCCTCTCAATCCTCTGCGAACCATAGACGCCCTCCCCTCCACCATAGCCCGCCATTTGGGCTACTTGTTCCACAAAAACAGCCCCCCCTTTCAGCAATTATTGCACCATCTGGCCTCCAAAAAACTGCTGCTCATCCTGGACAATTTTGAGCACCTTCTGGCCGCCTCGCGTTCAGCAGAGACGGAAGGGGAGACGGACTACCTCACCCAGCTTTTCCAGGCCGCGCCGGGGGTTAAATTGATGGTCACCTCGCGGGTCAGGCTCAATCTCCGGGGGGAACATTTGTACCCTCTCTCCGGGATCGAATTTCCTGCCAACGAGACGGAACTTGTTCTCCGAGCCAAATCATTTCCCGCAGTAGAGTTGTTCATCCAGAGTGTCCGACGCGTTTCCCCCGACTTTGAACCTGGTGATTTCGAGTTGGCCGCCATCGCCAAAATATGCCAACAGGTGAGGGGATTACCGCTGGGCATTCTACTGGCGGCCAGTTGGGCCTCGACGTTATCGCCGGTCGAAATGGCGACCCGTCTCGCGAGCGATGCTGGGGGAGCGGAAACGGGTCTCGACTTTCTCGAAACCGCCTGGGCCGACTTTCCGGCGCGTCATCGCAGTTTACGGCGCGTCCTTGCGCATTCCTGGAATCTACTCGCTCCCCAGGAACGGGACGTGCTGGCCAACCTTTCGATCTTTCGAGGCAGTTTTAGTCTCCAGGCTGCCCAGCAAGTCGGTGGCGCCAGACTGCGCGATTTGCGCTCCCTGGTGGAGCATTCCCTGGTACAGCGCACCGCGTCTGGACGGTACGAGATTCACGAATTGCTGCGCCAGTTTGCCCGGAGCGAGTTGGAAGAGATTTCCCAGATTCGAGACCGCCATTGCGCCTACTATGCGGGCAAGTTGGAAGGATGGGCGGCGGATATCAAATGCGAACAGCAAATGGCCGCCATCGAGGCTCTGGATTTGGAGATCGACAACGCGCGCGCGGCCTGGGATTGGGCCGTGGCCCAGGGCAATCTGGCCCTCATCGACCAGGCTATGGACGGGTTGTGCTCGTATTATGAATGGCGCTATCGCTTGCCAGAAGGATCGAGCGCCTGCCAAGCCTTGATTGAGCGTTTGAAAAACCCCGAGCCACTCGCGCAAATTTCCCAGGTCAACCGGATACTGGCACAAGCTCTGGCCTGGCAAAGTATTTTTGACCACTCGGACCATTGTGAAAGGTTGTTGCGTCAAAGCCTGGCGTATCTGGACGATCCATCCACTCGCCAGGAGGATACCCAATCGGAGAGGGCATTTATCCTCTACCACCTGGCCGCGATTGTATCCCAGACCGGCGATCATGCCAAAGCCAGGGAGATGTACGCCCAAAGCAGTGCTCTGTATGAAGCACTCGGAGATCGCTGGGGATTATCCAATGGGCTGAAAGGCCAAGGCATACTGTTTTGGGACTCGTCGGATTATGCGCAAGCACAAGAGCTTTTAGAAAAAAGCCTCGAAATCTATCAAGAGATTGGCGACCAACGCGGAATTGCCGCTTCGCAGAGTTGGTTGGGGATTACCATCCTGTTCCAGGGACAGATCGAGGGCGAACGACTGGTCCGAGAAAGCAGCGCCATTTACGCGGCTTTGGGCGACCACATCAGTCTGGTTGAATCCTCCGACCAGGCCAGTATGGCCCTGATGATGCTGGGCAGGTATGAACAAGCCCGCGACCTGATGGAGGAAAAGAGAATGATCGACAATCGCTTGGACTTTCGTCAGGATGCCGTTCGTTCCTTACTCGCCAGCGCGCTGATCCATTTGGGGGAGTATCAGGAAGCTCGAGTTCATGCCCAGGCCGGTTTGGATCTGGCCCGCCGGTTGGGTGATCCCTTTGGGTTAGGTTTTGCGCTGGCGGTCAGGGGCTGGCTGGCCCTGGCAGACGGACAGTATGAAGCCGCCCACAGCCTGTTCCGAGAAAGTGCCGAACACTGTAAAACCCACGGCCTGCAAGAACTGTTCAGTTGGGCGCTGGCTTTTCAGGGTCTCGCCGAACAGAGATTGGGGAAACTCGAATTGGCCAAGACCCACATGGTGAGCGCATTGCAAACTGCGCTGGAAATCAAGAGTTTTGTGGGGACTGCGTTTACCCTCGTCAGCAGCATCCCCTTGACGATTGACTTGGGGACCAAGGAACGGGCGCTCGAACACTATGCGTTGGTATCACAACACCCGATGGTGGCTAACTCGGCCTGGTTCGACGATATCGTCGGGCGGCAGATCGAGGCCATTGCCGCCCAACTGCCGCCAGACGTTGTCGCCCTAGCAAGGGAGCGTGGTCAGGGGCAAGAATTGGACGCCGTGGTTGCCGAGGTCTTGGCAGATCTGGAAGAGAAGAACTAGCCTTCCCTTCAGATCCTGGTTGATTGACAAAACTAGCGAGATATCAAATACAAGAATTAACCGCCGATAAACGCGGATGGACGCAGATTTTTCATTGTTTTCAAGCTCAATTCGGCACTGGTTCAGTTGGGTGGGATTTCTGGATAATAATCCAATTGTGACTCAAAAAGGGATTTGTAGCCGAGGTTTCCATACCTCGCAGAGCCTCACGCGCTATGGAAAGCGCGGCTACATTGTAATCCCATTCAACTGAA
>JAAEPW010001049.1 GCA_024232355.1 Chloroflexota bacterium
CGCGGGGGTAGCTTTGACTAGCCACTCTAACCATGGCACATGTTCTATCGGTACACTAGTTTCACGTTTATCGCTCAACGCTACATACAACACGTTGTCCGCAAACCGCACTCCAACAGTACTCACCTGCTCACTAACTTTGAAAGCTGAGGCCATAGGCTATGAGTTCCTGTTCCAAAGCATCCAGTGAGATCATATCCACTTCCCCAGCGGCTCGTTTTTCCAACCACTCTTGGAGCGTGGCGCTATCTTTTTGATCTTCTATCAACTCTATAATATGTTTCCAGGATGCCAGTAATGTTTTCCATGCCGCCAATGGAACCAACACGTCCGTTTTTTCCCCATTGGAATCTACCACGTACCGTGCAGTTGCTATGGCTTGCGTAACTATTATGATTCTTCTCCCCATCTTCTCGCTTACTCAATAGACACCGGGCAATCTAGCAATCATTTTCTCGCCTTTGTGTCATTTTGTCAATCCCTGCACCTCAAACCGTCAGCCACCAGATGCCCGTACACTCGGGCACAATGAGGGCCCCACTCCCGGCCACTTTGTCAGCCAACTCGTCACCCCAGAAAAAACGAATCAAAACCTCCGCCTCAACTCGTGACTCGAACTGAAAATCCGTCCGAATCCAGGTAGAATGAAAACCTCGCTCTTTTTCGAGATAGGCATAGTATGGGGCAAGCGCAGGTGGCGGCCCTGGGGTTTCTCGCCCTGTCCCCAGGGTCTCTATGATGATGGCAACCCCACCCGGCCGCAAAACGCGCATCATCTGCGCCAGAGCCAACTCAATCTCAGGACGCCACGTCTCCCCCAGCCAGCCCAGAAAGACGCCCAGCGTCCAACCGGCAATCGCCACGTCGGCGCTTTGGTCTCCAACCGGCAGATGGCGGTTGTCCGCGATTCCCACAGACCAGTTTTGCAACTCTAGCTTGTCAAGCTTGGCGACAGCAGATTCGAGCATGTGCCTGGAGGCATCAAAAGCCACGATTGTTTTGACCCGTGGGGCCAGCATACACGTAAACCGGCCCGTGCCTGCTCCAAGCTCGACCACGTCTGCGCCCTCGTAAGGACAAATCTGATCGAGTGCGCGCGGGATGTTTTTTTGATAATCTTCACGAGCCAAGATCTGATCATACTCGACGGCATGTTCCTTGAATACCTGCTCCCACTCTAGCATAGGCCGACCTCCCTGTGGCGGCGACAATCCGCTACCATAACCCAAGCAAGGGGATAGTGATCAAGACATAGTATACTCGGCAGACCCCAGAACGCAATTGATCTCCATTTGATGGTTTATTTTTCGCCCAGTCATCCAGGTGTTGTTGGGCGGGCCGTTCACATATATGACACCAACCACAGCGGTCGGCGTTATATAGAGACCCAAAAAGTCCCCGCCAACTTTCCCACCCGCGCCATCTCATCGCGCGCCACAGCCGACACCTCGGCAACAGACAACCCCGTCCCCGCCAGCAGCGGCACAGCGTCATAGAGCTTGTCCAACTTGACGACGAGCGCGCCCTCTGGCGGACTGCCGCCCACATCGCCCCTGCGCACGACAACCCGCCACGGCTCCCGGCGCAACAGGCCGATCAACCCG
>JAAEPW010001050.1 GCA_024232355.1 Chloroflexota bacterium
AAACCAAAGAACCGTTCGACACTTGCACCTGAGCGCAAGTGCAGGTGTTTTGCCCTTCCCTTCGGGGTAGTAGGCCGTGGCCAAAATACGCTGAACCCCCATCGTGGCGCAAGCCGTATCGAACTGTTTCGACTTGTAGACTGCCCCTCGGTCAACATAAACCGCCAGGGGCGCACCGTAGCGGCGGACAGCACGCTTGAAGCAATACCCAAAAAGAGGGGCACACTGTCCTCCAGGCGGGGTAACTGCTCGTTCCAGTAGAACTGAGCGTGAGGCACCAGGCGGGTATGATCGTCGATAAAAGCGAAGAGGAAGGTCTGCCGCTTTTTGTCCGGGTTGGCCGGGTCGGGCAGGTAGGGGCCGTGCAGGGCGTCCCCCTGCCACAGGTCGCCAAAAGCGTTTCGTTCAAAGCGACGGTACGCTTTGGGCTGCTGTTCAGTGGTCAACTGAGCGGTGGTTGCGTTCCGTTTGGCTAACTGACGGCGTAGGGTTCGTTCCGCCAACCGTTTTTCCGGGATTGGGTTTTCCCGGTCCATCTCCAAAATATTGATGATGGCTCGAGCCGAACGAAAAGGTTGTTCCCGTTTCAAGGCTTCGGCCCGGTCAAGCGTTTCGGATGAGATGACCCGGGACGGTTTGTCCCGGCGGGGTTGAGGCTTGAGCTCATCAAAGCCACCTTGACGATACGCCTTTTCCCAACGGTAGAGCGTGGTCACGCTGACCCTGCCTTTGAGACCAAGAGGAAAGTCGTGGATCGTGGCGGCAAGATTTTTGCGCATTTGATGCCGCTGTCGCCGGCACGTTTCCCGCACGATGGGCAAGACACCTGCACTTGCGGCGCAGGTGCAAGTGTCAGTGTGTAACGAGCCAGCGCAATCTCGGTCCGCCGTTCATCAGAGTTAATATTTTTGGACATTGTTTTCACCTCCAAAGTGAATAGGTATGAATATTTTGGTTACTTGAAACCAGTATATCCATCACTCGGAGGTAACAGAAGATGAAACTATGTTGGTTTGGAGGCAGTTTTACGCTCAATTGGCCGGTCACGTTGACTGGCAAGCTAAATCGGGGTTAAAAAGGGGCGGTCGGCGTTGTTTCCAGACACGGCGACCAAAATATCCGGGGCGGTATCGACTGCGTTTGCAGCCACCGCACTAAAAAGGGGAAAAAATCGGTGTCCGAAAAGCTCATTTTCGGCTCAACTTCCTTTTTTCGAGCATACAATATTTCGCCGTACCGACAAAAATGATAACTGTTCTTCAACTGTGCTGCATTTCCACTGCGCTCAAGTTCGGGCGGCGCTCGACCCGTCAACTCACTCTCTGGATAAAGTGTCATTACAAAGCGCCTCAATACATCCAGCAGCAGATGCCCCGCTCCGTAGCCGAACGATCTCACCCACTCCTGCACCGTCGCCGGCTCCGGCCCTTCCGACGGCATTTGGTCCATCAGCCGCTCTATCCCTAACCCCACAAACAGATACAACCAGATCGCCTTTTGCATCAATCTTAGCAAGTAATGCCGGTACGGATGCAGAAAATCGGGCAGTAGGGCCTGGGTCACTCCACACCTCTTGCATCTCACCCGCTGTATTTCAATGGCATACTTCTTCTCTCCCGTCTTGGCTGAACGCTTGTATCTCCCCCATCTGATCATCTCCCCCTTTGCCCGACACTTGGGGCAGCCTTCCGGCACAGGTACCGTTCGGCCTGGACATATCTTTGCTTCCGCGTATTCTTTGACTGTTTGCGCGAACTGTATTACGATCAATGCTAATGGATGGGACACCTTCCGCTGTGGCAGAGTGGGCAACTCTTTGCGCCATCCGTGGTGGTGTCCCCCTCTTTCTTCTCGGTTGGTCTCCCATTATCTGGTTATCTCTCTTTCCGTCAAACTTGTCATTTAATCTGACCGAGTATTCTCTGCCACCCATATCTGTTCACTCATTCTGTCCGAAACACCCCTGTTTATTACCAAATATTCCGGCCTATAACAACGGCGACGGCAAGGGTGACCTGCCCGGACTGACCGGCAAACTGGACTATCTCAAGGAACTGGGTGTCGACTGCATCTGGTTATTACCGATGTTTCCCTCGCCGCTCAGGGACGATGGTTACGACATTGCCGACTACTTCACCATCCACCCCGACTACGGCACGGTAGAGGATTTCAAGAACCTGGTTGACGAGGCCCACGCCCGCGGGATGCGCCTCGTCACCGACCTAGTGCTCAACCACACCTCCGATCTGCATCCCTGGTTTATCGAGTCCCGTAAGTCAAAAGATAATCCCTACCGGGACTATTACGTCTGGAGTGAAACCGATCAAAAATACAAGGAGAGCCGCATCATCTTTTTGGACACCGAGGAGTCGAACTGGACCTACGACGAAACTACCGGCCAATACTACTGGCATCGCTTCTACGCCAGCCAGCCGGACCTGAACTACGACAATCCTGAAGTGGCCGACAAGATGATCGAGGTGCTTCAATTTTGGATGGATATGGGTATCGACGGTTTTCGAGCCGATGCGGTACCCTACCTGTTTGAGCGGGAAGGCACCAATTGCGAAAACCTGCCGGAAACGCACCAATATCTCAAACGGGTGCGGGCTATGCTGGAGGCCGAATATCCCGGTACCATTCTACTGGGTGAGGCCAATCAGTGGCCCTGGGATTTGCGCCCCTATTTCGGCGGTGACCCCGGTGACACGTCCGTGCCCGGCGACGAGTTCCATATGGCCTTCCACTTCCCGGTGATGCCCCGTATCTTCAAGGCGCTGGCTTTAGGAGATGCCGGTGACATTATCGAGATTATGAGTCAGACCCCACCCATCCCCCAGAATTGCCAGTGGTGCGTTTTCCTGCGCAATCACGACGAGGTGACGCTGGAAATGGTCACCGAGGAAGACCGCCAACTGATGTGGGATCTCTACGCCCCGGATGAACGGATGCGCCTCAACCTGGGGATTCGCCGCCGGCTGGCGCCGCTCCTCGATAACGACCGCCGCAAGATCGAACTGGCCAACGCCATTCTGTTCAGCCTGCCCGGCGCGCCCATCATCTACTACGGCGACGAAATTGGAATGGGGGACAATATCCAACTGTTCGACCGCAACGGCGTCCGTACCCCAATGCAATGGACCGGCGATCCGGGCGCGGGTTTCTCCGCGGGCGAACCGTGGGTCCCATTGATTGATGACGACACGTATGGCTACCAGCATATCAACGTGGCCGCTCAAACGACCGACCCCAACTCTCTCTTCCAGACGATGAAGCATTTTGTGGCCACCCGCAAGGCTCACCCTGTGCTCGGTTGGGGACGGTGCGACTTTTTGCGCGTAGCCAATAAGTCTATCCTGGCCTATCTTCGCCGGGACGACCAGGCCCAAATGCTTATCGTCTGCAACTTGTCGGACCAGGCGCAGGAGGTCACGCTGCCTCTGCCGGATTTTGGGGGCGTTACGCCGCGGGATGTGTTGTCTGGGTTAGCGGGTAATCCTGTTTCAACGTCCGAGTATACGTTGTCTCTGGCTCCGTATCAATACCTCTGGTTGAATCTCTCCAGTTCGTAAGGGTTGTCAAAGGGTGCATCCCAGAATATAGGTGATAAGGTGATAAGGGAGTGCGGATTGCAATCCGCACT
>JAAEPW010001051.1 GCA_024232355.1 Chloroflexota bacterium
CCACATCTCATTACACCTCTCTAAAGATTTCGAGCTTTCAAGTCTCAAAACGTGTCCTCACTGAATCTCGCCTCAACCGTTATTCAGACTGCGTCGCCCTCTCACTCACCGATATCATCAGGATAGCACAACGCCGTCTATGCAGCGTCTTTGTAGCGCCTGTTCAAGCGTCTATCAGGGACAAGAAACCTTCAAAACGATAGACTCGTCGTTTTCCTCGAACTCGCAGTTACACGGCCTCATCAACTCGCCTGTCTCTGTCAGCTTTTGGGTTGTTTCCGATGCTTCACCTGACACACAGTAAAAGGCGCTTGACGATGGCACCTTGGGATCGGCTTGTTCTGACCCATTAGAAGAGAGGACGGGAAGTTTGATAGACAACTCGATTGGGTCAGGCCCGGGCGTCGGCGTGGGCACCTTGACCAACACAAAGGGCCGATCTCCAAATTCCTGTCCGCCGGAGGTGCGCATGCGCCAGCGGCTTCGGTAGGCGCCGGACCCCTGGGGAGCCTTGAAAGAGATTGAAATGTCTGCGCTGGCGCCGGCTGCCGTAGGAGGCGCATCGACCATAGCCGGCCCACCCATCCGCTCCCCCGCGACAAAGACGAACTTGAAACCCTGTTCCCAGTCGCATGTGCCGCTGTTGCGCAAGCGCCAGGTCTTGACGAACTCGGCACCTGGGGGCAGTACGGTATTGTCGGGGATGGTCACGTCGGCGACAAAACTAGCGCCGTAGGTGCAAGGGATGGGTGTCGCGGTAGCGGTCGGTTGCACAGTCGGCGGACTGGTCGGTGTGGGGACGGGGGCGGGAGGTGGAAGGACCGATGTCGGGGTCGCCTCGACAGAGATGATGATCGTCGCCGGGTCGCTGGGCTGGTCTTTGCTATCATAAGCGACCACTGCGACGTTATACTGGCCCGCAGCCCCCGGCAGCCAACTCTGCATAGCCTTGAACGTCTTTTCGCCGTCAGGTACGTCGGCATGGTTCACCTGGTAACCGTCGATGAACAACGCGATTCTGCTGAGTTGATGGTCATCCTCGGCGTGCGATTCCACTTGAAGGGTCTGTCCCGCCAGGATCGAGTGTTGGTGGGGAGGCGACAGGATTTCAACGCCAGGTTTGTTATCACTCTCAAGCGGACTGCAAGCGGCACCCAGGATCAGGAATAAGATAAAGGCCAAGCCAAATCGTCGTGTCTTCATGAGTTTTGTCCTCCCGTTTAGCTATCTTTTGCTCATACTCTGCCTGTCTGGCTCCTTTAGTTCATACGGTGTTTTTCATTCGGGTGTGCGGATTGGCTCGATTGCTTGTTCTTGGGAAGGTTGTGTCCCCATCATCAGAATAGCATAACGCCGTCTGTTGATGCGTCTTTGCGGCGTCTTTCCAGCGTCTTTCAGGGATAAAAACCCTCGAAAAGTTGGGTGAGGAGACTGGTGGAGCAGCGATCTCGCGTGGACTGGCTCACTTTACGCCCCGGCCGCCTATGACCAGCAAGCGCCCATCCAAACTAAAGCCAAGGCCGTCACTCGTCCAAGGAGCGATTCTCATTAAAAGCGCCAGTTCGTCGCTCGTGTGAGCATCCCACAGTCGCGCAATTCTACCCCCGCTGGCGGAGGAGGCCAAGAGATTGCTGCCTGGGCTGAACACAGCGTCTCGGACAAGATCAAAATCGGCTATGCCTCAGCTTTGTGTCGGTGGCTGTTACGGCCCAAAAAACTCAGTTGGACCAAAGTCCGGGGGTGGTGTAAACGCGACGGCCACGACGAGATCGGCAAGCGATTTAGGGAGCGCATCCAATGAAAGCTCGTAACTGCCCGAGCCATCATCTTGAATGGCCTCAACACCGCCTCGATCTTCCTGGCGCAGACGCGTTTTGAACACTTGCTCGAACGTGCTGACTGGAGCGCTGATGGAGAAACTAATTCCGACCATTGCCCCCACATCGAATCCTGCCACAGCGAAAGCCTCGGTCGCTCTGGCGACCAATTTAGGGGATGGTGCAAATTCCTGGATGTTTTTAGATGTGATGCTGGTTTCGCCATCAATGACCTTGCCACTCGCCGATGGTAAAACAACTTGAGCCGAGACGAGTTGTTCTTTTTCAAGAGACACAAGAGCCTCCTCTAATGATTCAGATTTAACAAGTCTAACAGATCAGCGCGGGCAAATCCGCATATCAAACAGTATCCACCAAATGGGCGATTTGCGCAAGCCGTGGGTTGCTCCTTTCTTGTTCCAACTCCAAGGTCAAAGAGTCAAATCAGCCTCTAGCCTGGGCGAAACAACTTTTGATTC
>JAAEPW010001052.1 GCA_024232355.1 Chloroflexota bacterium
ATTGCTCGCCACCGCTGAAACAGAGGGTCGATACCTCAGATTGCCTCGCTTTTCCCCTGTGCAAAGACCTGAAAATGAACCTCGGGCCACAGATTGCCACAAGAATCGGCTTGACCTGCCCATTGCCTCCACCGCCGACGCGACCCTAGTCCGCTCCCTCGCCGTCTCGCCCTGGTTTGCCCAGGTGGTGCGTTGGCTTGTGTCCCTTGCTTGGGCCGGGGGCGATGGAATGCGGGGGGAGGAGTTGGCGGTTGGGGGATGAGGCTGCTGTGTCTTGCGGGGAGATGGACCTGGATGGGGCTTTGGTTTGCTGTGGTGGGTGTGGGGAGAGTTGCGTTGGGGTGGGAGACTAACGGGTTCATTGGCGAGGGCGCTGTTGACAGCCTGGGAGGGAGATTGTACAATCTGGCGAAGAAAACTTATCGTTCGCTTCTCTGATTGGGGTTGGTAAGTCACCATCTATAACAAATTGGGGAGATGGGGCTCGGGTGCAAAACGGATGTGCTTTTCGGCCAGGACACCCGTGGGGTTGTTAGCAACCCCACGGGGCCTTGTGGGCTCCGTTAGGAACCGAGCCGCAACACCAGCGGCAGATAAATGTACGAGTCTGCTACCGGCGCAGCATCTACCGTGATGGTGAATGCTTGTGTATCGTTGTCCTCCCCATCACTGACCTCTAGCACCACGTCGTAGGTGTCCGTCATAGTCGGCGTGCCGCTGAGAGTGGCGGTGCCGTCGCCATTGTCCGTCAACGCCAACCAGATAGGCTTGGTGGTGGCCGTGATGGTCAGCGTGTCGTCCACGTTGGGATCGCTGGCCGTCACATCGTAGGTGTAAAGTACACCCACTGTTCCTACTGTGACGGGGCTGCTGGTGAATTCCGGCGGCACATTGACGTCGCCCACTGCCAGCACAAAGCTGTCGCTGGCCGCAGACAGACTGTCATCCACCGTCACCGTAATCGTCGTCGTGCCCGTGATGCCTGTGGTGGGCGTGATCCACAGCGTGCATTGTGTGTCTATGCAGTCAATGCTCATCCCACCGCCCAGCATCAGTGTACCTGTCAGGCCGCCGTTGACCAGCTCCAGGTTCGATGATTCGGCGTATACCCACAGCCCGCTCACCGGGTCGTCAGTGTCGCTGATGGTGAACGTCACGCTCAACGGAACGCTCATATCTGTGACCTGGTTGCCGATGTTCGAGATGGTGGGTACGGCGTTGGCCGCCAGGACCACGTCGTTGCCGTCGCCGCCGGCGTAGGTGAGCCGGCACGGCACGCCGCCCAAGGTCACCACTGTGCCTTCGGGCAGGTCCGCAAAGGTGCCCACCACGCCGGAACCGGCGTCCTCGTTGTCGATCAGCACGTACGCGTCACCCGGCGTGGGCGTGTAACCGTCAGCCAGCGAGAGGTCGAGCGCCACCCCGGTCAGCGTGACGGTGTGGTTTGCGCCCATCACCGTCCACGTATCGTGGCTCTCGCCCGGCTCTGTGCCGCCGATGACGACCGGCAGGGTGCTGCCGCTAAAGTGTAGGTCCGCGTCTACCTGAGCGTCCAGGATACTGGCCTGCACGATGCGGGCCGCAGTCTCCCACTCTAGCACGTCTTGCCCGCCTTGCCCGTCCACGATAAAGGTGGTATCCGTCGCCAGGCTGGCCGAGCTGAGGATGAGGGTGTCGTCCCCATCGCCCAAGTTAAAGATCAAAGTGCCGTCCGCTTGCGGGTTGCCAAAGTCAGTGTCCTCAAAGGTGTCCCCGCTCAGGCGTGACATATCGTCGCCCAGGTTGGTCAGGGTCGCGGTGTCGTTCGTCGCCGTCAGGTTAAAGGTCGCCGTGATGGGATGGCCGTCGGCAAAGATCGGTTCCAACCCGGTGTAGGTGATAAAGCGGTTGCCGACTAAAATCGAGCCGTCGGTCAGGTTGCGATAATTGTAGATGATGCTGTCCATCGCCCCCATATTCTCCAAGAGCAGGCTGTCGCCAGCGGTGGCCTCGTCACCGCCGTCAAAGACCACGCCGCCGCCCGTGCTTGCCGGGATCGGTGCGCCGCCGCCAAAGTCGAGGGTGACGGTGTCATCGTTCCCCGCTCCATTGATCTGGATATGGCCCAAGATGTTGGCAAAGGGGATGTTGATGGTGTTGGCGTCCACCTGTGTCACGCCATCACCAGCGACCAGCGGCCCTCCGGTATCCGTGATAATCAGGCTGCCGTCGATGATCACCAAGGTCACTATGTGCGCGCCATCCGCCGTCAGGTCTACGATCAAGTTACCGTTCCCATCCAGGTAGATCGACGAGCCGGTCGGCTGTGTATCCACCGTAAAGTGCTGTTCTGGCGCTGGGTCGC
>JAAEPW010001053.1 GCA_024232355.1 Chloroflexota bacterium
CATTTCCATGCTTTTTGACCGCCTGGTAGAACCAGCGTTTGACGAGCTCCGTCCAACCCCGTCCCTGGCAGCTTCCTGGGAAAGTAATGCGACTGGTGACGTGTGGACATTCCACCTGCGCGACGATGTCTATTTCCACGACGGCACGCAACTCACATCGGCCGACGTTGCCTACTCTGCCAACCACTGGAAGACCTCAGAGGTTGTCTGAAAATTCATATCTGACAGTGTCAAGTAGCCAAAATTGTGTCATTTTTCGTCTAGCATGTCATTTTTCCAAGCAATTGGTGTCCAAAAGAACCACTTTCAAGCGCATCAGGCATAACAAACACACGAGTTGCGCCTGCTTAACAACCAAATAGCTCCGGTAGACAGGATATTGTGACAAGGTGCAAGAGAATCATTCACGGACTGGCAGATTGAACACGCCGACCCAGTCGCCTGACCATCAAGCGAATCATAGCCGCATAAATCAGGGCTTCGCTGCTTTCCGTCAGACCTTCGTAATCCTTGCTCAGACGCCGATACCGGCCCAGCCAGCCAAAGGTCCGTTCGACGACCCAACGACGCGGCAAAACTTGGAAGCCCTTGACGCCCTTATCGCGCTTGACGATTTCCAAGGTCCAGCCGCAGACCTGCTTCACCCAGTCAATCAACTTGCCCCTATAGCCGCCGTCGGCCCAAATCAAGCGCAAACGGGGAAAACCTGACTTGGCTTTGTCAAAGACTTTCTTGGCTCCGTCACGGTCTTGGATGTTGGCTGCGTGTACGACGACCATCAATAGCAAGCCCATTGTGTCCACCAGGATGTGACGCTTGCGGCCCTTGACCTTTTTGCCAGCGTCATATCCCCGCTCCCCTGGTGTTTCCGTCGTCTTCACCGATTGGCTATCCAATATCCCGGCACTTGGCTCTGCTTCCCGGCCTTC
>JAAEPW010001054.1 GCA_024232355.1 Chloroflexota bacterium
ATGTGGTTGATGGTCAGTGGTCACCGGCGCTTGTCCGCGAAGGAGGCTCGCAAGGCCTATCTACGTCGGTCGACGGAAGAACACCTATTCCGTTTCCTCAAGCAAAGGTTACTCTTCGAGGCAGCTGAGATGGGTTCGGTGGAACAGGATGAGCGTTGGAGCAATGTGGTTGGCTTGGCCTACTGGAATCTGTACGTCGCCCGCGACATCGTTGGACGTAGCGTGCGGCCTTGGGAACGGTACAAGCCCACGCTGCCAGAGAGCCATCCCGCCACGCCCAGTCAGGCCCGACGCGGCTTTGGCCGACTTTTACCCGAGTTGGGCACTCCGGCCAGTGCGCCCCAACCCCGCGGAAAGTCGCCTGGACGTCCCAAGGGCTACCGTCCACAGCCCCGAGAGCGTTTCAAGGTGGTCTACAAAGGCCAGAAACCGTCCGCCAGCGCTATCTGAATCCATTTTTTGCCCATTTTTGTTGCTTTTCAGCGCACCGAGTGCGGTTCGCTCTGTTCCGGTTGTCCAAACTCCAAATCACAGCATATTCCGATCCTCCTATCCACTCAGCGGCCAACTTCTGGAAGCGCTTGACCAAAGTGTACAAGAGGAAGGTCAGAATGATATGGCGTTTCACCACAGTCAGTGTGGTACCAGGAAATTTGTGTATGTAGTAC
>JAAEPW010001055.1 GCA_024232355.1 Chloroflexota bacterium
GACGCTGAGAGTCAAACAAGTGAGCAGTGATGAACTTGCCCCGACCGCAGGTCGACACTTGCCCCAACCGCATGTTGGCACTTGCCGACTTGCATTCGAGGTTGAGGATACCGGCGTGGGTATCGCCCCGGGGGAGATGGATTGGATCTTTGAAGCCTTTACCCAGACCACCAGCGGTCAGAGGGTACTCGAAGGCACCGGGTTGGGGCTGCCCCTCAGTCAACGTTTCGTGCAACTCCTGGATAGCGACATCACTGTAAGCAGCAAAGTGGGAAAAGGCAGTCTCTTTCGATTCGAGGTCCAGGTTGGGCTGCCTACTGACGTGTCCGAAAGCGAAAAACGCAAGGCGAGAATCCAGGAACGGGTGGTGGGTCTCGCGCCAGGGCAACGGGCCGCCGATGGTGGCCCCACCGACGGTGGGCCTTATCGTATTCTGGTGGTCGAAGATAGAGAAGCGAGTCGCGTGTTGCTGCTCCAATTGCTCACGGCAGTGGGCTTTGAGGTGCGCGAAGCGGTCAATGGGCAAGAAGCCGTGGCGGTGTGGCAAGCCTGGAAACCACATCTGATCTGGATGGATATGCGTATGCCGGTGATGGACGGTTACGAGGCCACGAAACGCATCAAATCCCTGGCCC
>JAAEPW010001056.1 GCA_024232355.1 Chloroflexota bacterium
CAAACCTTGAAAAAATTGGCGGTTTTTACCATTTTTGATCGTTTTTCTGGCATCTGGACCAATTTTTCCAAGTTGATGGCAGGTGTACGGTTTAGCGTCTCCAAGGCAGATTGACTCTCCAGTGACTTTTGCGGTATTGCCCTTTTTCAGTATATACCTACTTGTCAGGTTTGCAAAATTCCGTTGCTACCAGGGTTCGGGAAGTAGGCAGAGCACTTGATCTTAACATCGATGTCGGAAGGCATTATCCCCATCCCCCAACGCCAACTCCCCCTCGCCGCAAACCACCGCCCCGGCCCAAAGAAACAAGCCAATGCACCACCTGGGCCAGACCAGGGGAAGACGGCGAGGGAGCGGACTGGGGTCGCGTCGGCAGCAGGGGCGATGAGTAGATCAGGCCGATGGTTCCTGTGGCAATCTGTGGACACCTCTTCTCTTCCTCCCAACCCCGCCACGCACGCTCACCACACCAAAGGCACAGCACCCCTGTCTCGCACCTCCAACTCCCCCCGCCGCGTTCCATCGCCTCTTGCCCAAGGTTCATCACCAGGTCTTTGCACGGGGGAAAAGCAATGAGAGCCGAGGGACCACTCCTCTGTTTCGGCGGTGGCGAGCAATGGGGCGGGGGCGAGGATCACCATCCACAAACCGCCAATCACCGCAACAAGGCTAGCCCATCAGCAGCGCTCCCTCCCCGCTTGTGGCCACAGACAACGCCACCAACCGGTTCTTCCCCGCCCCACAATGTCCAGACGTCAATGCTTGCCCACAACCCGTCAATCACCGCAACAAGGCCACCACCCCATCATCAACGATCACATCCCCGCTTGTGGTCACAGACGCCGCCCCCGGCCCAAGGAGACAAGCCAATGCACTACCTGGGATAGACCAGGGGGAAGACGGCGAGGGAGCGGATTGGGGTTGCGTCGACGGAGGAGGTGATGGGGTAGGTTAGGCCGATTCTTGTGGCAATCTGTGGACACCTCTTCTCTTCTCCCCAACCCCGCCACGCACGCTCTCCACACCAAAGCCACACCACTCCCCCACCGCCAACTCCCCCCCGCCGCATTCCATCGTCTTGCACGAGAGAGACAAGGCGATGCACTCCCTGGGCAGACCAGGGGAAGACGGCGAGGGAGCGGAGTTGACCACACCATCGTCGGCGGCAATGGGCAGGCCGATAGCTCCTGTGACAATGTGTGGACACACTAACAGCAATCCCGATCTCCAGCAGCGGCTGAGTCCCCACCGCCAACTCCCCACCCCGCATTCCACCACCGCCCGGCCCAAGGAAACAAGCCAACGCATCACCCGGCAGAACAAGGGAAGACGGCGAGGGAGCGGGCAGGGGGCTGCGTCGGTGGCGGAGGCAATGAGTAGGTCAGGCTGATAGATCTCGTGGCAATCTGTGGACACATCCCCACATCATCGTCGGAGACAATAGAGCGGGCCGATAGACCTTGTAGTAA
>JAAEPW010001057.1 GCA_024232355.1 Chloroflexota bacterium
ATCGTCAGCCCACGCACGGCGATGCGCTGGGACAGGAAAAAGGCGATCATCGAAAAGACAATGACGACCAACAGCACGATCTGTCCCAGGAGCGTGGTGTAGAATCCTTTCTCATAACTCTTCATCCACGGCAAGAGTTTGATCACAAAGAAAAAGCCCATCGGAGCCAGCGAGATAATGATCGATTCCATCTTTGCTTGAGATTGTTTGGCGTCGATCTCGCGCCGCAGGATCACCTGCTCGCGGATCATCGTCTCCAGGCCCAACAGCACCTTGCCCACGTTGCCGCCCTGGGATGCTTTGAGAGTCAATGCCTCGGCCACCATCCGCAAGTATGGATTACGCCGCCGCTCGACGATGGGGGCAAACGCATCTTCCAGACTCGTGCCCGACGTCTGAGCACTCCACACCTCGCGGAAATCGGCTGCCGCCGGATCGGGACCATTGCGTACCACGTGCTGCAGCGCATCGCGCATCGCGCCGGTGGAGGAAAAGCCCTCGCGCATCAATTGGACTGACTCGGCCAGCGACTCGTTGTACTCTTGGCGTGCTTTGTCGCGCCGTGTTTCGTATCGTTGCCATAACATCGCCGGTACGACGATCATCCCGGCCAACGCCATGACCGGCGCGCCCATAAAGATGGCGACCAACCCCACGACCAGAGCCAACCCCGCGCACATTGAGACGAACTCTCCGGCGGTGATGGGGAACTCGGCGGCGTCCAGACGGACCTGTAACCGGCCCATCGGGCCACTCATCGGACTGGCACTCTCCAGTCGCACGCGCGGCGGAGTCGTCAGTCCATTGAATGCGACAAAGACACCTGCACCGGCCAACATCGCAAGAAGGAACGTTGGATTCATGCTGGACGACCTCCCATCGACAAGACTGAGACGATAGAGACAACGATGGCGACCAGTCCCAGCAGCAGAGCCACGTACACCATCTTGCCGTCCTCGGATTCCTTCTTTTGCTGCCGGTATCCGAGGAGGGCCATCGCCGTGGCCTCAGCACCCAGAGCAAGCCCCACGCCGGGGAGAAATGCCCCGGCTATGATGGCAAGCAGTCCGGTGACGAGTCCCAACGTCCCCATCGTTTTTGCATTGGTCAGAAAAGAAAAACGCATCTGATCATTGTTTTTCATGTCTCAGTTCCTCCTGAAAAATCTCAATGCGCGTTCGAGTTTGTCATTCTGTTTCACCCGTGGATGGGATTTTCCCGACAACTTGATGAAACAGGCACTGTCATCGAAACGCGCTTGTATTTTTGGGTGCTCTACCAGATACATGCCTATTGCGGCCAGCGTCTGCCGAGCGGCTTGTTCACCAAAGCCGTGGCCACGAGGAGTTTGCCCCGTTAGCGCATTGACCAACTCGTCTACCCTGGCTCGTTCACCATCCGGCAACTTGGCATACGCGGATTCGATCGCGGCATGTGTATCCTTTGGATCCACCATTTTTCCTGATCTTGTAAGCATAGGTTGACACTCCTGATTAGGCGTTGTTCGGAAACAACGCCGTTGTTCCTGAACACTATGCTGTTTCTGAACAGCACCTAGATAGCGGGCGGTCTCATCTGGACCTGGGAATGGAATTTCCTCGTAAACCCGACGAAACGATCATCGGCATCAAAACATGCGCATACCCGAGGGTGCGTGGTCAGGTAAATGCCGATCGCGCCCAATATCTGCCGGACAGTTCGTTCCCCGATGCCACGACGATGAGCCATCCGCTGCATCAGAGCACCGGCCAATTCGTCTATCTCGGCGCGTTCAGCATCCGGCAACGTGGCATACGCAGACTCGATCGCAATACGTGTGTCCTTTGGATCCACCATTTTTCCTGATTGTGTAAACATTGTTCGACACTCCTGCTCTATGATCGTTTTCTAAAGAATTGTGGTGACAGATGGACGCCGTGTTCGCCCAGGCGTTTGGTCAACCGTTGCGGGAAATAGGTGGTCCAACTCAGTCCTTGCCCCTTGTCCTCAAAGATGTTCTGCACGACGACCTTGTCCCCTTCCATAAACTGGCTCGGCTGCATCTCGGCGATTGCGGTGATGAAGCGTTTCTGTTGTTTGCCGATGAACACACGTTTGATGAACAGGATCAACTGGAAAGCGTCCGCGATCTGACGCCGAATAGCCACCAACGGCACATCGGTGCCCCGCAGCAGATACATCGTCTCCAAACGTTGGATCACGTCGCGGGTGCTATTGGCGTGAACGGTCAACATTTGCCCGTCGTGACCGGTGTTGGCCGCCATCAGCACGTCCACGATTTCCGCGCCCCGTGCCTCGCCGGTGATGATTCGATCCGGCCGCATACGGAGCGACTCGACGATCAGGTCGGCTATCGTGTACTCTTTTGCATCTTCGGTCCCTTCCCGCGTCGTCATCTGGACCACGTCAGACTTGTCGACCTGAAGTTCTGGCGTGTCCTCGACCAACAAGAAGCGGTCGCCATCGTCGGCGGCATCGCACAGGGCGTTTAGAAGGTTAGTTTTGCCACTGGCCGTGCCCCCGGCGACGATGATGTTCAGTCGCCCCTGTACGGCGACCTGTAAAAACTCGGCCGCCAACGGCGTGAGCGTGCCCAGACGGGTCAGATCGACCAGCGTGCGGGCGACGAGACGGTGACGGCGAATGGTGACGGCGAGGGGCACGTTGACCGTCAACGGCTCCATAATGGCGTGGAGGCGGGAGCCATCGCGCATCCGGGCATCGAGCTTGGGATTGGCGCGATCCAACCACCGCCCACTCGTCGCCGCTGCTGCACGATTGACGAAATTGATCACCTCTGACTTGTTCCGAAAACGCGCGCCCGTCTGCTCCTTGCCTCTCGCGGCGTGAATGATCCAGATATCGTCGGGTCCGTTGACGACGACCTCCTCGACCTCTTCATCATTCAAGTACGCGCTTAACGGCCCAAAGCCAAAGATGTCGTCCAGAATCTGACGCGCGACGTTTCCGGCATCCTCCGTCAAGCGCACGCCCTCGCGCAGGCTCTGGGCGAACGCGGCATCCACCAACGGACGGACGATGGACTCGGCCAAGCGCATATCGTCCTCGGACGGGTCCTCGATCTGCGCCGGGGTCATCTGGCCCCGGATACGCTCCCGTGCTTCAGTCAGAATGGCCGCCAAACGATCCTCGCCATCTGCGTGGGGACGGTTCGCCGCCATCGCCGCCGCAACAGGCGAAACCGGGCGTTTTTTCGTCGGTAATTGATGCATATCTCCTCGTCTCCTTAGCTTTCCACAAATACCTGGCTCATCCGCGACAATAACCCCACCTTGGCCTTTTTCTGCCGTCTCTGGCCCAGGCTCTC
>JAAEPW010001058.1 GCA_024232355.1 Chloroflexota bacterium
AAAAGGCGCGAAGGGTGTGCGTTTTCGTGGCCTTCGACCTTTCGAGATTTCGTGTTTCGACGTTTTCTTTGCGGCCTTTGCGTCTTGGCAGTTCAAATTGCCATCCTCACGGTCACCAACACTCAAGAGGGACACTACCCAGCCTCACAGGTTGCAAAAATGACCATACATAAAAAAGGAAAACGCTACTGGCGCAATTTAATCTCGTTCGGCCTGGCGAGTTGCCTGATCGGACTGTTGTTCGTCCAGTTCGTGGCTTATCCGTATCTGGCCGCGTATGGTCATTCGCATCCCAAGCGGCTCGCCGTGTGCTGTGAGACGCCAGCCGAGCGGGGGCTGAGTTACAAAGACGTCGCTTTTCGTTCCGCGGACGGTTTGACCTTGCGCGGCTGGTACATCCCCTCCGAGAACCAAGGGGCCGTCATTCTAATGCACGGCCTGGCATCCAACCGGCTGATGATGCTGGACGTTGCCACAGTATTGGCCCGGCACGGCTATGGGGTGTTGCTGTTCGATCTACGCGCGCACG
>JAAEPW010001059.1 GCA_024232355.1 Chloroflexota bacterium
GCAAGTATATCTGGTCGGCCACCCGGTCGTTGGAAAGTATGGGAGACGTATCCATAGCACACACACCACCATCCCCAGCTTTGGCCAGTGTGACCAAGCCCTCACCGCCTGTGCCTCCTCCCACGCTAGGGCCTTTGCCGGAGGGATGGCGTATCGAGCGCGATCCGTTCACCGGCGACAACTATCTGGCCCCGTCCTTCGAGGTCGAGACGGCGGTGATAGACGCATTTGAAGCCGTTTTGAGCCTGGAAGTGATCGAGGATCGGTCCAATGAAGAGGCATTGGCGTATGATCGAAATGCTGCACTGTCGCGGGCCGAAGAACTGGCGACGACAGGAGTGATTGAGAGCTATAGAATTCTCACCCACGTCGAGTTGGGCACTCTGGGACCAAAGAACCTGGTGAAATGTCAGGACCTCGATACCTGTGAAATCGCACAGGCCAAGTTAGGGGTCGTCGCATACATAGCATATGATCCCGATATGTGCGCGGGTCTCAATGCTGGCATCCCCGCACAACACAAGGGGGCAAACGGCAACTTTATGCTCGCCGGTGACGGTTCTCATTGTGTGACCCGCTTTGTGGAGGTCGATGATCCTCGCGCCGTATACCTGGCTACTGTCGAATTCTCCCGCGATCAATGGATCGTCACGAATCTGGACCGTGAGCCGATCCCAGAGCCTGAGAATTAGGTTGACTCATTGGAGGATGAAAATATGAGAACAAGAATCTTGACCATCTTCACCGCTATCGTGTGTGTGGGTTTTCTCTTGTTTGCACCCAATCGCTTTTCGCAGACATCTACCGTGGCCCAAGCACAACCTGTTGCCGGTATCGGTAGCCTCGGCATACTGCCGGGACCATACCTATCGGGCGACGCCAAGCCCCTGGCGCAAGGCCCGTGCGAAGGCTGCGGGTGTACGCCCAGTTGCAGTGGCGGCTGTTGCATGTCGGCCAGTTGCTCGTATTCGTGCAGTGGTGGCGGCTCCGGCGGCGGCAACCCACCCCAACCCACACAGCCACCGGGGCCAGGCGGTCCCGGCGGCCCCGGTGGTCCGGGCGGCCCCGGCAGCGATAGCACACCTCAGGCAACGACGGTGGTGTGGACCGGTCCCACGGCCACCCCCGTCGTCTGCGGTGATGGAAATTGCACCGATTGGGAGACGTACGCAAACTGCTCCGCCGACTGTGAACCCCCCGATTGGCACGAGGGAGAATTCACCATGTACTGTGCCCCATACTCTGATTGTGACAGCGGGTGGGCCAACCTCACCGCCATATACGTTCCCGCCAGCGATTACTATGTCATCATAGACTACACCTGTCTTGATGAATCAGCCTGTGTACCGGCCACGCCAATACCCGGTATCACGCCGACTCCCGGCAACGGCTGGCCGTGCAACTATCCGCCCACGGTAGACGCCAGCGGCGTCATTCGCCAGCCTTGCGAGCGGTGGCCCGGCTGGTCCCTCAACGTCGAGGTCCGCATTCCCCCATCTCCCATTCTGCGCAACCCCTGGCCTCGCGGGCTGGTGGGTATGGAAAACTGCCTTTGGTACCTGGGCAGCGCAGACAATGAAAAATGGTCGGAGGAGAAGGCGATCGAATGCCCCAATGCCGCCGACGGCGTGACCTCTGACAGCAACACCTTTGATTGTGGAAATGGAACGACCATCGCCTCGGGTGGCGAGGCCAACCATCAGATCGGCGCTGCCTGGCGACAATGGCGCACCGGCAACGATCCCGTCTTTGGTCAAACACCACCGGGCGAGATCACGTGGGTGATTCAAGACCGAGAGTGGAACGGTGGCGAGCAGATGAGAATCGGTCCCCGCGTCTGTTACACCTTTGAAACATCCTCCTATGGGCTGGA
>JAAEPW010001060.1 GCA_024232355.1 Chloroflexota bacterium
GATAGTTGCCGATGAAGCGCTCCAGCCCGGCATCGCGCAGGACGATGCGCAGCCCTTTTTCGCCGACGACTTCTTCAGAGGCCAGCAGCGCCCAGCGCATAAGGGCATCTACCAGGTCTATGTCGGCTGCAGGATCGTGCTCGCTCTTGGCCTTGATCTCTAGCATTTTTCTCCTTCTGTGTGATTCCGCTGTTTGGGTACTTGTCTCTGTGAGTTTGCGTGGATGACGTATCGGACTCTTGGGCAAGTACGGGTTGCACCTTACACCCCAACAAGTTGGAGACTGCGTGGGGCGGCCCTCATCCCGCCTTGGGTGTCTTGCTGATCTCCCATACGCACGCTGGCGCACCCATTGCCCGGCACTCGGTCTCTATGATTTCGAACTCTTTGCCGGTCAGCCAGTGGATGCTTTCTTGCAGCAAGCCGCCCCCAAGCCAACACATAGGCTGGTTGGATTGTTTCCCAGCACACACCATGCAGGTCTCATTAATGTTGGCCAGCTTTTTGCCCCGATCTTCGATACGCATGATTACTTTCTGTCCCAGGGATTGGTACATCTCGCGGAATACCTTCTGTTGGACTTGCAGACCTAGTTTGAGTTGGGCAGCGATAGGCAGCACCTTGACAGCGGTGGTGGCGAGAGCGTCAACGATTTTGAACGATGGACCATAATGTTCAAGCCCCTGTTGGGACGATATCCGACCAGCGCGCAAGACCATGCTTTTTCCCGCTCTGCCAAAAAAGTTGAGCAGGCTGGCATTCAGGGCGGCGTAATCACCAAAGGTGATATTACTGCTCTCTGTCAGGTTCTCGGATGGATAGTTGTCAATGAAACGCTCCAGGCCAGCATCGCGCAAGACGACGCTCAACCCCTTTTCACCGACGACTTGTTCGGCTGCCAGCAGCGCCCATCGCATAGTAGCATCTGGTGTATGCATGTCAGTTACAGGATCGTGCTCGGTCTTGTCCTTGATCTCTAACATTTTTCTCCTTTTTTGTGATTCCACTGTTTGGATACTTTTTTGCGGGAATCGATACCCCACCACAACAGCCAAACATATCCCTTGGCCGGTTACGTCTGGCACATTATATCATCTTTTTTGGTAGAGTGCTATTTTCACTTGCACTCTAGCGGCTCACCGCTTATAATCCAGTGTGGGGGATTTGTGATGCTTCTATCCGATACTCTGGTCGACGTTTTGGCTGCTTTTCGACAAGATTCGTCCTTTATGCGCTGTGTGACCGCCTGGGAACGCATCCCGGCCCGGCCTGCGCGCGTCGCGCCCTGGCCGAGGGGGATCGATCCACGTTTGATCGCCGCCGCCCGTGGTCGAGGGATTGAGCAGCCCTACGTTCACCAGGCGCAGGCAATCGAGGCGACGTTGGCGGGGGAGCACGTCGTTCTATCTACCGCCACTGCCTCTGGCAAGACGTTGGCTTATAATCTGCCCATTCTCAATACGTTGTTGAACGACCCGGGA
>JAAEPW010001061.1 GCA_024232355.1 Chloroflexota bacterium
ACATCCGCCCGGTAGCCCATTCGCGCCAGCAGGCGCAATGCCAGTTTCTGGTTGATCGCATTGTCCTCGGCTAGCAGGATACGCAACGGCAGCCGTTTCCCCATCTCCGGGTCGAATTGCGGCTTGTCTGCATCTGTGCGTCGCTCTCGTGGTTGTTCCTCTTTTGCAAAGACGCTCACTAGCGCATCGTGCAGTTGCGAGGCTTTGATCGGCTTGAGCAGAAATGCCGCAAAGGCCGCTTTCGCCAAGTCAGTCGTTTCCGCTTTTATCTCCTGGTACCGCACAGAGCTTAACAGTATCAATGGCAATGCTTGGATGTCGGGTATCTTTAGTATTTCCGCCGTCAGCATCACCCCATCCATCTCTGGCATTTGGTAATCCAGCAACGCTAGGTCAAACGCATCGCCCTCGCGAACCGTCGCCCGAATCCATTCCAACGCCTCGGCGGGGAAAGCGGTCTCTACCGGCTCTATTCCCCACGCTTGCATCTGAAGCATCAGAACCCGTCGGTTGGTCGCGTTGTCATCCACAATCAGCACCCGCTTGCCGCGCAAATCGGGCTGGATCTCTTGCAGGTAGGCGCGCACCGGTGCGGGCGCGACCTCGGCCCGAATCGTAAAATGAAAAATACTACCCGGCCCGCCCTTGCTCTCCCTGACACCGGAGGGGATCGGGAGAGGACTCTCGACCCACATCGTGCCGCCCATCAATTCGCTCAAACGTTTGCTGATCACCAGCCCCAGGCCCGTGCCGCCGTACTTGCGCGTCGTCGAAGAATCCACCTGGCTGAATGACTGGAACAGCCGATCCATCCGGTCAGGCGGAATGCCGATGCCGGTGTCTATGACCGAAAAATGAAGCTGATCATCGTCGACACTCACCGATACCACCACCTCACCTTCTTCTGTAAACTTGACAGCGTTGTTGAGCAGGTTGATCAGAATCTGGCGCAGGCGGGTCACGTCGCCGACGATGGCGGCGGGAACCTGGGTGTCCATCAAATGGGCCAGTTCCAATCCCTTGTCCACCGCTTTGGTCGCTAACAAATCCAGCGCACTTTCGACACACTCGCGCAAATCGAGAGGTTGGTTTTCCAGGTCCATCCTGCCTGCTTCGATCTTGCTAAAGTCGAGAATGTCGTTGATGATGGTCAACAGCGCGTCACCGCTGTTGCGGACGGTCTCGGTGAACTCGTACTGTTCCGGGGTGAGATCAGTGTCGAGTAGCAGGCTGGTCATTCCAATGACGCCATTCATTGGAGTGCGAATCTCGTGGCTCATCGTCGCCAGAAACGCGCTCTTGGCTCTGGTGGCGGCTTCGGCCGCGTGTTGCGCTTCCAGGGCGACCTCTTTCTCGCGTGCCAGATTCTCGTTGGCTGCGCGCAATTGCTGGGTGCGGTCCTCAACCCTTTGCTCCAACGTGTGACTGTATTCTTCCAACATCTGCTGCGCCCGTTTGCGCTCAGTGATATCTCGAATAATGCCCTGGTACGCCTGAATACTGCCGTCGCTGGCCCGCCGGACTGTTGCCGTGAGCAGGCAATCCATCTCTGCCCCATCCTTCTTTAAAAGCCGAATCTCAAAGTCTCTGACTGAGCCTGTTTGTTCTATCGTTTGCTGAAACCCAGATCGGTTGTCAGAGTTGACAAAAGTCTCTCCCATATTCAACTGTATCATCTCGTCCAGGGTGTAGCCAAAGAGATCCAACGTGGCCTGATTGACGTCCACTATCTTGCCGGTCGGGGTGGTAATGAAAATGGCATCCCGAGAGTCTTGGAACAGGGTTCGGTATTTTTTCTCGCTTTGAGTCAGTTCGACGGCCAACGTTTCGGCTCTTTGGCGAGCATTTCGGTTCACAATTGCCAGCACGATGGACTGGAAGAGAATAAAGACAGACAAACTGTATGATGTAACATAAATAGTATTGTGCAGTAATCCCTGGGATTTCAAGAGATCGTTGACAGTGCCACCCGTGAGCACGATACACCCAAACGTCATCAACCACGCCAAGGGATTTCTATTTCTGATGGCACGGAATAGCACATAGAATATCCAACAGATGGAAAGCACTGTCACCAGCATGTAGAAATCGAGGGTCTTGAAATAGATCACCTCGGGCGTAACGAGCACCAACAGCGAACAGACAATGCCGACAATAATCATCCCCCAGAAGAACTTGCTCGTCGATCGTTCCGGAAACATGCTGCGGATAAAGAGCATAAATATAGGAACGCCGGCATAATAACTCAGAATCTCTGCCATCTGTTCCAGTTTCCACACATATCGCCCAGAAAACCCTAGCTCTATAAAATGCTCTGTAGCAAGAGTGCGCAAAACAAAATTGAGGCAGAATAATCCAAACCACAGGGGGGCTTTTTCTCGACGGTGTAAGGCAAAGAGCACCAGGTGGTAGATGCCCATCACCAGTAAAACGCCCATGCTCAAAAAAGCGGTCAACCGCTCCACACTAAGCTCGTCGCCAAGTTGCCCCTCGATGCCAATCCTGGGGCTGCTCTCTGGTCCTGGCGTGGGAACGTCGAAATTGCTGATGTGCCACACAAGCACCCATTCTGATGCTGCGGGGATGACGGCGGTGCCTGGGCGGCGTCCGGGATGGTAAGAGGCCGCGTCTGTTCCTACGATACCACCCCGAATAGGCACGCCAAGCGGATTCCCGACGCCGTCGAACACTCGCAGGTCGTATGATGATAGGGCATGTACCAAGTAAATCCGCAGAGGTTCCAAAGCGTGAGGAGGTCGTGATGTTTCGGGCAGCAACACCCGCAATCGCAAAGTAGCATGTCCGAATGGGTCAAGCTGTCTCCCGTCAGGCAACACATAACCATCCCACAATGCCGGCACATCGAACATGTCGTCGGGTTGAATGCTCGTTCCCAGACCTGGTTCTGTGCCCTCGTAGAGTTGTTCCCAATAGAACTCCCATTCACCGGCGAGATCAATTGAGCCATCTCGTTCAAAATCCCAGTCACGCAAGTCGAGAACACCGGCGACAGCTTGGGGAGGTGTCTTTGGCCCCTGCCCCTCTCCCGCGCAACCCGCAAGGGCAAGTATCACACCAATAGTCAGAACAATCATCGTACGGATTGGTGCAATCCACACACGACGCGCGCGCCGATCATTACGGTCAGACCGCAATACGAATTTGCGTATGGCTCGAGTTACCCAGATGATAGCTGCGTTCATCTACTCTTTTCCTCTATTCGAGAGATTGACACTTGTTCAAGGCATTGACCAATTCGTCCACTCGAATCGGCTTGCTGACGTAATCGTTCATCCCTGCCTCCAGGCAGACCTCTCGATCCTCTTTCATCGCGTTGGCCGTCATTGCGATGATGCGCGGGCGTTCCTGGCTAGGCCATTCTTGAACGATGAAACGCGTCGCTTCCAGGCCGTCCATCTCTGGCATCTGTATATCCATCAGTATCACGTCGTACGGCTGGCGGTATAACGCTTCGAGAACTTCTATGCCGTTACCCGCCAAGTCTGCCCGGTAGCCCATGCGCTCCAACAACCGCAGCGCTAGTTTCTGATTGACCGCGTTATCCTCTGCCAGCAGAATGCGCAACGGGTGCCGCTCCGCCATCTGTGCATCGAACTGCGATTTGACGGCCCTTTCCTCTTCCGCAGGCTCGAGTTCTTCTGTAAAGAGGCTCACCAGCACGTTGTATAATTGTGATGGATTGACAGGTTTGGTCAGATAAGCGGCAAAGTTGATCCCTTCTGCGCCCGCCTCTTGCCGTCCCAACGAACTTAGCATTACCAATGGCAATGCCTGGAGTTTCTCATTCTCTGCGTCTTTTTTGCCGTGAATGGCATGTTCGTGGCGTCGTATCTCGTCGGCTAACATTATGCCATCCATTTCTGGCATTTGGAGATCCAACAACGCCAGGTCAAAGACGTAGGTTTCCTGGCGAATCCACTCTAATGCCTCGGCAGGGAGAGCGGTCTCTACCGACTCCATGCCCCACGTTTTCGACTGGAGGGTCAAAATCCGCCGGTTGGTCGCGTTATCATCCACGATCAATACCCGTTTGCCCCTCAAATTCGGTTGATGCTTTTGGAGGTAGGGACGTGCCGGTACATGGGCGACTTGGGCCTGAATCGTAAAGTGAAAGGTACTGCCCACATCCAATTCACTTTCCACCCACATGGTGCCGCCCATCAACTCGCTCAAGCGTTTACTGATGACCAGGCCCAGACCCGTACCACCATATTTGCGGGTGGTCGAGGCATCTACCTGGCTAAAGGCTAGAAACAGCCGATCCATCAGGTGTGGGGCAATGCCGATGCCGGTATCCCGAACGGAGAAATGCAACTCGTATTCCGTATCGTCCGTTATCTGTCGGCTTGTCACTTGAACAACCACTTCGCCGTGCTCGGTGAACTTGACAGCGTTGTTGAGCAAGTTGATCAGCACCTGTCGCAGGCGAGTTACGTCGCCAATGATCGCAGGAGGCACCTGATTATCCACCTGATAGGCCATTTCTAGCCCTTTTCCTGTGGCCTGGGACGTTAACAGGTTGAGAGCACTCTCCACACACTCGCGCAGATCAAGGGGCTGGTTTTCCAATTCCATCCGTCCAGCCTCGATCTTGGAAAAGTCGAGGATGTCGTTGATGATGGTCAGCAGAGACTCGCCGCTGTTGCGGATGGTTTCGGTAAACTCGTGTTGTTCTTCGCTTAGGGCGGTGTCGAGCAGCAGGCTGGTCATGCCGATGACGCCGTTCATCGGGGTGCGGATCTCGTGACTCATTGTCGCCAGGAACACGCTCTTGGCGCGGTTGGCTTCTTCTGCTTGCTGGCGAGCAATGGTTAGCGCCTCGTTTTGCTCGCGCAGTTCGGCGGTGCGGGCCTCGACCGTGCGTTCCAGCCCTGCTGCCAGGTCGCGCAGTTCCGTCTCGCGCTTTTGAATTGCGTCGGCCATCTGGTTAAAGGCATCGCCCAACTGGCCGATCTCATCTTGGGATTGTAGTGCCACACGAGTAGACAGGTTGCCGCCCGCCATCTGCGAAGCGACGTCGGCCAGGTCACTGATGGGAACCGTTATCTCACGGGCGATCAGAGAAGCCACGCCAACCCCGATTACCAACGTAATGAATACGAGCAAAGCGCTCTGGCTTGCCAAGGTGGCGATTTTCTGTTGCAGAGGTGCAGTGGACAAACCAATCGCTACCGCGCCGATGGGTTGGTTGCTCAACGTAATGGCACGGCCCGCGACAAGTTGATCGGTTTGCCAATCCAGATGAATTCCCTCCTGGGTAGAATGAATCAGAGCCTCGCCCAGCGGATCGACAACTTGAGAAAAGATTGGGTCGGGTGAGGAAGCGTCAACCAGGACGGCTCCATGCCTATCGTACACGATGAACAAGACCACGTCCTCACTGTGGCTGACTACCCTGGCGATGTCGAGCAACTCGTCAAGTTCCAGGCGGTAGAGTTGGTCGCGCATGGTCAGTGGCAGCGTTTCCAGCAACAGGTTTGCCTGCCCTTCCAAGTCTTGCCGAAAGCTAATCTGCTCGCGCTGAATGGTCAAAAAAGTCAGCGTGAGCACGACAGCCATCACCAGCAAGCTGGCCAAGACAGCCAATCTGCTACCTAGGGTCAAGTTTCGCCAAAAGCGTCGAATTATATTCATTGTCATTTCCTATTTTGCCACTCTGCGCCATTTGTCATTCGTGGTAGTTTGTGCTAGAAGAAAAAAGCACCCAGTAATAAAATCGCGTTACGGCATTGGAATGTCTTGAACGATTTTCATCATTTCTCGCATCCGATTTTGGGCTGCTTCAATGCCTTCGGGAAACTCGTCAAAGCGAGACGTTTGAAAAGGCTCCAGGGCTGCACTGCCAGCTTTACTTTCGTGAGCGGTGATCAGTATCTGTTTGATGGCGTTCTGCAACTCGAGGTCCATACCCGGCCTGGCGACGACCACTTGCCTGGGCACCGACTCTGTTTCCGTCAAAAGAACCAGTTTCTCTCTCGCGTCAGGTGGGAATGCCACGTTATAGTGATAATCGTCGGTGGCCCCGGCAGCGACCAACCCGCTTAGCACCCACTGAAGCGTGTTTTCATCGTCATAGCTAAAGACAAAACCTACCTCGTCATCAGCTACAGAATCGCCGTAGGCTTGCTTGCCCACCATATTCAAGTCGCGCTCGATCAGGTAGACGGCGGGCAGCAAAAATCCTGACGTCGAAAACGCATTGTCCAGCGCGATCATGTGGCCCGGCAGATCGTCTATCGAGGTGATACCGCTCTCAGCGCTGGCAAAGATGATGGTATAATATTCCTCTACGCCATACCGCCAGCGCCGCAGGAAAGGCTGCGCGCCAGACGCATCGCTGATCAGGGTAGCTGGGTAGACGCTGTCGAAATAGAGATCAACCTCCCCGCTCTCCAAAAACTGGATCATCTCATCTGCACTGGCAGCGATCTTGACCTGACCCAAGGTGATGCCAAAATCACTCAGATTGGCAGCCACGTAATCGACCAGCGGCTGTGTGCCTTCGATGACTTCACCTGGATCATCCGAAATGTCGCCGAACACAATGATCTTGCCCTCTGTGGCAGGCGCGCTGGGTTCGGTGATCTGTGGCGGCGGATCGGTAGCCGCTGGTGGCGTCTCTGCTGGTGAACTTGTGCATGCTGCAAGCAGGACCAAAATCATACCAAGAAGCAATTTTTTCATGACATTTCGATCTGACATCAAGGGACCTCCTTTGTCCGTTTTCACTACCCGATACAACAAACTTGCTACACTTGTCTCGAAGGCTTGGACTTGCGCAAAGCCTCCACAAGCTCCTTTACTCGAATTGGCTTGCTGACGTAATCGTCCATCCCCGCTGCCAGGCAGATTTCACGGTCTTCCTTCATCGCGTTAGCCGTCATCGCGATAATGTGTGGCCGCTGCTGACTGTCCCATTCGCGGCAAATGGTGCGGGTCGCTTCCAAGCCATCCATCTCGGGCATCTGTACGTCCATCAACACCACGTCATACGTCTGCCGGCGCAACGCTTGTAGTGTCTCGACGCCGTTTCCGGCCACATCGGCCCGGTAGCCCATCCGCTCCAACAAACGCAGCGCCAATTTCTGGTTGACCGCGTTATCCTCGGCCAGTAGGATGCGCAACGGTAATCGCTCCCCCATTTTCGCATCGAACTGGGATGTTTCCTCTTTGCTTTCTTCTTTGACCTCCACGGGCTGTGTTTCTGCAAAAATGTCCACGACCACGTCATACAGTTGCGATGCCTTGATGGGTTTGGTCAGGTAGGCGGCGAACAAGCGTTCGTCATCCTCCCTGGCGAGTTCCCGCTGACTCAAGGAACTCAACATTACCAGGGGCAATGGATTCCGTTTCTCACGCATATCATTCTCGCAACGCCGTATTTCGGTCGCCAACGTCACGCCATCCATTTCCGGCATCTGCATATCCAACATTGCCACGTCGAACAGGTCGCCCTCGCGGATCCAATCCAATGCCTCGATAGGAGAATTGGCGTCTCGCGACAACATTCCCCACGTTCGCGTTTGTAGAGTCAGAATGCGGCGATTGGTCGCATTGTCATCCACGATCAACACTCGTTTGCCGTTCAAATTCGGTTGTGCACTCTCCAAGTAGGGCAATATGGGTCCGGGCGCGACTTTGGCCTGGATCGTGAAATAAAAGGTGCTGCCCTGGCCCTCCTCGCTCTCGACCCACATGGTGCCGCCCATCAGCTCGCTCAATCGTTTGCTGATGACCAACCCCAATCCCGTCCCGCCGTAACGCCGCGTTGTCGAGGCATCCACCTGGCTAAAGGACTGAAAGAGTCGTTCCATGCGGTCTAGCGGAATACCAATGCCGGTGTCCCGCACGGAAAATTGCAGTTCGTGATCCGTGTCCACTTGCTTACTTGTCACTTGCACAACGATCTCACCCTGCTCGGTGAACTTTATGCCGTTACTGAGCAGGTTGACCAATATTTGGCGCAAGCGGGTCACATCGCCAAAGATCGCGGCAGGTGTTTCGTCGTCCATCAGGTAGGCCAGGTCCAACCCTTTTTCAAAGGTCTTGGTCGTTACCAGGTCGAGCGCGCTCTCCACGCACTCGCGCAGATTAAAGGGTTGATTTTCCAAGTCCATCTTGCCCGCTTCGATCTTGGAAAAGTCGAGGATGTCGTTGATGATGGTCAGCAGAGCGTCTCCACTGATACGGACGGTTTCGACAAATTCTTGCTGATCTAAGGTCAGGTTTGTATCCAGCAGCAAGCTGGTCATACCGATGACGGCATTCATCGGGGTGCGAATTTCGTGGCTCATTGTAGCCAGAAACGCGCTCTTGGCCCTGGTTGCAGCTTCGGCGGCTTTTCGGGCTTGTTGAGCGGCGGTGTACAGACGGGCATTGTCCAGTGCGACAGAAGCGAGTTCGGCAAAGCGGCTGAGCAATTCAACCTCTTCACTGCCAAATGTGCGGCCAGATTCACAATCGTAGGCCATGCCGATCACGCCCACGATCTGCGAGCTGGATTCAAGAGGCGCTCCCATCACGGCACCAATAGCGTCCCGTTCGAAATCCAGCGAACGGCCCGGCCACGCATCATAATCGTCAATCATCAACGGTTGGCCGGTTTGCCAGATCTTTCCGGACAGGCCCTCACCCGACTTTAGACGAAAATCGATTGTTTGGGCAAAAATCCCAACACCTACCTTGCACTCGAGCACCCTGCTCACTGCATCATCAACAGATTCCAACGGTTCGACTAGATAGATAAACCCGTGCGGCGCGCCGATCAGTTGTCCGGCCCGGCTGACGAGGTCTTGGAGCAGATCGCCCAAATCAAGGCGGCTGACCAGGCCCAGGGTGGTTTCGTGCAATGCCGCCAGATATTCGCTCCGGCGAACCAGGTCTGTGATATCAAAATAGGTCACCATCCGCCCGTCGCCGGGAAGCGCCTTTCCCTCGTACTTTAGAATCCGTCCATCACCACGCCGGAATTCCGTGGGCGGAATTTCGCCCTTTTGTATTGCCGCCACCTGATCCTCAACGTACGCATCCCACTCTTCCTTTGAAGCGTTGCCCTCTATATAGATGCCGGTGTCACGGTTATAGTGGATCAAGTCGACCAGCATTGATTGGCGGGTGATGAGTTCGTCGGGCAAGTTCCACATTTCGGTGAACGCGCGGTTCGCGGCACGGGTGCGCAACTCGGGGTCCAGCAACAATATCCCATACTCGATGGCATCGAGCACGGCGCGGAACTCGCTCAGCAAGACGTCTTTTTCCCGAATCGCCCTTTGCCGCCCCAGTTCTGCCCGCCGGCGCTCGGTAACATCGCGCAAGACGGTAACTGTCCCGTTTGCCAGGGTGTCCTCCAAAATGGCGGCTGAGGATGCCCGCAGAATGCGCCCGTCGGGCAGGGGGATGTCTGTCGTAAACGTAAGCTCTTGTTGAGCCATAGCTCTGGTAATAACGCGTTCCAATCCTTCTTCCGAGATTACTTGGCCCAGGGGATGACCAACCAATGCCATCGCCGGTTGAAGGAACATGTTCTCAAAAGCGGGGTTTACTAGCACAATGGAGCTTTTGGCATCGGTGACGAGCAGTCCATCAACGATATTGCTCAGAACAGCGCCCAGCTTTTCTTTCTCTAGTACCAGGTCCTCGTTGACGACGCTCAACTGCTGAGTGCGTTCCTCAACTCTTTTCTTCAGCGTATGGCTGTACTCTTCAATACCCTGGTAGAGATGTAGATTTTCGATAGCGACGGCCACAGATCGTCCCAGTGTCAGTAATACTTGCTGATCTTGTTCCGTAAAGGGTAGAGCAGAAGTTGCGTTGTCGACCTGTAGCACCCCAATCGGTCGCCCCTTGGCCTGCACCGGCACAGATAGAACAGCCTTTGTTTGCAGTGCTTGAAGCAAGGGAATAGCATCAGGGGGAGCGGTTTCGAGGGTTACCAAAGCCGGCTCCCCGGTAAGGACAACTTGCACCGTCGCCCAATGCTCCCTGGACAGTGGGATCTCTAGTTGTTTGATCAAGGCTTCCAGTTCTGGTGTCCCGCCACTGGAGGGACCGCCGACCAGTACTTGTCGTTCCTCGTCCACCATCAAGATCATGGCCCGGTCAAAGCGCAGTTCTTCTGTCACTACTTCTAGGACCTGGTTCAATAGTTCGTTCAAACCTCGCGTGGTGGCAGTGACTAGACCAACCTCGTGCAGCACGGTGAGAGAGCTTATGGTGCGTTCCAGGCCAGCGTTGGCCAGTTCAAGTTCTCGGTAGGTGGTTTGCAATCGCCCCAGTTGTTTTTCTGATTGCTGCTGCTGTTCCCAAAGCATCTCTGCTTGATGGGCTTCTAATGCTCTGGCCTGGCGCAGTTGATTGTTGTACCAAGTGACGAGAAACGGAATGGGGACCAACGGTCCCAGAATCAATGCCCAAGGACCAGGAGCCAAAAGAAAGACGAGCAACAAGAGCAGGGATCCCAACAATCCCAGCCACGGCCCCAAATCGCGGGACGTATCCACGGCATCCCAGGTGAACTCCCACTCACAGCACTCGTCCCCGTCGAGTTGGCAACGCATCTCACGCACCGTCGCCAGCGGCAATCTGGCCGACATTCTGGGAATAAAGGCAAACATACCCTGGTAGACCCGGCACCCCATACGAATATATGCCTCGAGATATCGTTCTGGGGTGCGCTCTCGTTCTTGCACGGGCCACCATTGGATGACGGCTTGATTCTTGGCCGTCTTGCTCACTCGCATCTCTGTATTTGCAAACTTGGCCAGCATACGCGGAATGGCCTCATAAGTTTGGGGAACAGAAAGCGGACGCGTAATCCACGCCACCACCGGAGGAATCGTGCGCGTGCCCCGGTTAAAATCAAAATTCTCGTCACCACAGATCGCTTTGCTATACTCGCCGACAATCAGGCTAAACTCGTAAGAGTAAAAATGATTGTCACTGAGCAGGTAATCGGCGTCGACGTGGAAACGCTGATCGCCAACAGACTTGTTGAGCATCTCTACCAGGTGAATCAGTGCGGTCTGGGCAGACTCGTTAATTCGTTGCTGGCCCTCTTCTGGCGACAGATGGAGCGGCAAAGACGATGTAGTCTCGCGCTGCACAACCTCCATCATATATTCGACCGTGCTCTTTATAGACCGCCCACTGATGTCATTGATCTCTTGCCCTTGTTCATCCAGCCCGAAAGGTGAACCTTGGAAGGGCATTCGTTCAACTTTATATTTCTCAAACAGTGTCAAATTGGACATTTTTCTTGCCTCTGGGTTCAAGTGAATAACGGTCTAGTGCCACTGTGTGCTTTTATTTCGTTGGCACTTGGCCGAACTCGGCCTTGTCTCTGCCCTCTGACTCGATGGATTCACATTGATTCAACGCTCTGACCAATGCCTCTACCCGGATCGGTTTGCTGACGTAATCGTCCATCCCTGCTTTCAGACAAATGTCGCGATCTTCTTTCATCGCGTTGGCCGTCATGGCAATGATGCGCGGGCGTCGTTGGCGGGGCCATTCCCGAACGATAAAGCGAGTCGCCTCTAGGCCGTCCATATCCGGCATCTGGACGTCCATCAGGATCACGTCGTACGGTTGGCGGTATAACGCTTCGAGCACTTCGAGACCATTCCCGGCCACATCGGCCCGATACCCCATCCTTTCCAGCAAGCGCAATGCCAGTTTTTGATTGACGGCATTATCCTCTGCCACCAAAATACGGAGCGGCAGACGTTCGCCCATCTGGACGTCGAATTGTGGTGTGCCTGCGTTAGGTTTTCTTGGTGCGGGTTTCTCCGTGCTGGCAAGGATGTTTACCAGTGCATCGTACAGTTGCGAGGGTTTGATGGGTTTGTTCAAAAACGCATCGAACTCGATTCCCTCTATCTCGGCTTCTTGCTGCCCCAACGAGGTCAACATTATCAATGGCAGCACATGAACGTCGTCTTTTTTTCCAACGTCTTGCTCATAACGCCGTATCTCTTTTGCCAGCGTCAGACCATCCATCTCTGGCATTTGCATATCCAGGACGGCGATATCAAAAGAGTCTCCCCGACGAACCCAAATCAAGGCATCTCTGGGCGAAGCAGTATCCTGGGGGATCATTTCCCACGTTTTCGCTTGCAGGGTCAGGATACGCCGGTTGGTGGCGTTATCGTCCACGATCAATAATCGTTTATTACGCAAGTCTGGTTGAATCTCTTGCAAATAGGGTCGTGGAAGCGTTGGTGCAGCGCCAGCTTGGATCGTGAAATGGAAAATTGAGCCTTTGTCCATCTCACTCTCTACCCACATCGTGCCCTCCATCAATTCACACAGCCGTTTGCTGATCGCCAATCCCAATCCGGTGCCACCATAACGTCGCGTAGTTGACGCATCCATCTGGGTAAAGGATTGAAATAGACGATCCATTTGATCTTGTGGGAGACCGATGCCAGTGTCTCGCACAGAAAAATGCAACTCGTATTCCGTGTCGCGTGTTTCGTGATTCGTATCTGGATGCAACACGCGGCACGCAACACGGACCACTACTTCACCCTGCTCGGTAAACTTGACGGCGTTGCTGAGCAGATTGGTCAAAATCTGGCGCAGACGGGTGACGTCACCAAAGATAGAATCGGGGGTCTGGTCATCTATCAAATAGGCAATCTCTAAACCCTTTTCCATCGCATTGGTCGTCACGAGATCGAGAGCACTCTCTATACACTCGCGCAAATCAAAGGGTTGATTTTCCAGCTCGATTCGGCCTGCATCGATCTTGGAAAAGTCGAGAATGTCATTGATGATGGTCAATAGGGCATCGCTGCTGGTGCGGACGGTCTCGGTGAATTCGAGTTGTTCAGGCGTGAGGTCGGTATCCAACAACAAGCTGGTCATTCCGATGATGGCGTGCATCGGGGTGCGAATTTCGTGGCTCATAGTCGCCAAAAACGCGCTCTTGGCCCGGCTGGCCGTTTCGGCAGCGGTGCGGGCTTCCTCGGCTTCAGACGCCGTAATCTCTAGTTCTGCGGTGCGCTGCTCAACCTTTTGCTCGAGGGTCTGGCTATGTTGTTCCAAAAGATTGTGGGCCTGAGTGAGTTCAGTCGCTGTCTGACGCTCGGTCTCCATAGTTTTCACTTGGAAACGATAAAAGTAGACGAGTAACACTACAACCAATGCTGTCACCATTCCAGTACCGGCTCCCTCTAGCAACCAACTTTCCCAGGCAAGAGGGTTGTCCAGATAGATCAACCAGTCGTTTAGCAATCCTCTATCGGCAAGGATGGTAAAAACCACAAAGGTAATTACATTGAGAACTACCATGACCAGACCGGAACGCACACCGACTAGAATGATAGCCAAAATCGGAAGCGCTACAAAGTAATTCGCGCCGTTGCCTGCCAAACCTCCGCGCATAAAAGACAATACCTCAACGATATAGCCCAACAAAAGAATACTCCATCCCCGCACACGAACGCCGAGTTGCTTAAAGATCGCTAATCCCAGCATGATGAGGTAGATTACCGGAAAGATCAATGCTGTCGCCCGTTGCTCTGGATTACGCAGCGTCTCAACAGCGAGCATCACCATCGCCGGCAAAGAAACGATAGCAAGAACGGTTAACAAGATATTCAACGTCTTGGTGCGCCATTCGTGCAGAGCAGCTCCAATCTCGCCCGTCATATCAGGGGGTGCATCTGTACTCACATTGTCCTCATCTAGTTTGACTTGTTCCACAACAGCCTCCCAGGCTTTATTCAGTTCGACGGCTCGGCAACGTAAAGCTAAAGATACTCCCTTGCCCTACCTGACTTTCAACCCCAACTTGGCCCCCTAGCTTTTCCACGATACGTCGCACGATGGACAACCCCAGTCCATGTCCCTTGACACGCACTTGGTCCAGCCGGGTAAAGGGGGTGAACAGTCGCGCTTGTTCTTCGGCAGTCAGACCCAAGCCGTTGTCCCTCACCCAAAAACGCAGCGGAGGCGGTGTGTCGCTTTCTGCACGTGTTATGTCGTCCGGTTGCGTCAGTTCGGGAGAGTATCCGTTCATGTCATAGCCCAATTCCACACGCGGTGGTTGTCCACCGTACCGGATGGCATTGCTGAGATAGTTGACCCACACCTCTTCAATCCACGGGCCATAACTCAGCACTGTCGGCCAGACATCCGGCATGATGATCTCGGCCTGGTATTCCTCGGCCAGGTAAGTGATACGTTCCTGGGCACTATTCACAATACTGACCATATCCAGGGGCATCAGCTCTATATCCTCCACCTTGCGCACGCGGGCCAAGAGCAACAACTCGTCGATGATATTATTCATCTTGCGCCCATTTTGGGTGATCAGGTGCAGATATTCTAGTATTTGTTCTTGAGATAGATCGGAAAAAACGTGTTCCAACGTCTCGGCAAAGCCCCAGACTGTGCTCACCGGATTCTTGAGGTCGTGGGCCACAGTGTGGGCAAAAGCATCCAATTCCTCGTTGCGGGCTTCCAATTCGATGGTGTGTCGTCGCAGGGTCTCGATCAATTCAGCATTATCAAAAGCAATAGCTGCGGAGGCGGCCAGCGTTTCGACCAGGACGAGGTCGCTCTTGTCAAAATAGCCATCCTGTTTGTTCACCAGTTCGAGTACGCCAACGACTGCCCGGCGGGCGCGTAATGCCACAGCCAGCAGCGAAGTCGTGCGAAATTCTATCTGTTTGTCGACACTGGAAGAGAATCGGGGATCTGTGGGCGCGTAGGGTACCACCACACTCTCGCCGGTCTGGGCCACCCAGCCAGCGATTCCTCGCCCGGACGGCAGGCGCAAATCGCGGGGCGTACGTGTCTCACCCTGTTGAAAAGCCGCATGACAGACCAAAGTGCCCGGCTCTGCTTTGTCCCACAGCCAGACCGAAGCGCCTTCCGCACCAACGATTTTTATGACCGCTTGTAGCAATCGGTCGATGACCTGGGTCAGATTCAGTGTGGCAGTAAGGTCTCGGCCCATCCGGTTGAGCAAAACCAATCGTTCTCGCTCAATATGCAATTGCTTTAAATAGGCTTGCTCCTGGTCGCGCAACCGTTTCTTCTCCAGGGTAGCGCCAATCCGGGCTCTGAGCAATACCGAGTTGAATGGTTTGGACAAATAATCCTCTGCTCCCATCCGAATACAACGTATGATGCTGTCCATCTCATCCACAGCCGAAATCACAATAACGGGAATATCGCGCAATATGTTATTGTTTTTCATATGTTCCAGCACTTGATAGCCGTTCATCTCTGGCATGAGGATATCAAGCAATATCAAGTCGTACGATTGTGTCTGGAGCATTTCTAATGCTTGCTTGCCATTTTCGGCCAGTGAAATAGCATAGCCTTGATGCTCCAGAGTGTAAACCAGTGTGATATGACTCTGTTGATCGTCATCCACCACCAGTATGTGACCCTGGCTCTGATTCATATAACGTTTCCTCCGTCTATGGTATTTTTACGATACGGGCAAACCGAGAGGTCTGCACTGGCTCAATGCGCCAACCAGTTCATCCACTCGGATCGGTTTGCTGACGTAATCATCCATCCCCGCCGCCAGACAAATTTCTCGATCCTCTTTCATTGCATTCGCCGTCATCGCAATGATGCGCGTGCGCTCCTGACGGGTCCATTCCCGGCAGATCGCGCGAGTTGCTTTCAAGCCATCCATCTCGGGCATTTGCACATCCATCAGCACCACGTCGTACGTCTGACGGTGCAACGCCTCGATCACCTCCAAGCCGTTTCCCGCCACGTCGGCCCGGTAGCCCATTCGCTCCAACATACGCAGCGCCAGCTTTTGATTGACCGCGTTATCCTCCGCCACCAGAATGCGCAGCGGTAATCGCTCCCCCATGCGCGAGTCGAACTTGGACCGGATCGCTTCGTCGGGCCTTCCCACCGGTTGATATTCTCCCTTTGCCACGACGTTTAGCAAAGCACTGTATAATTGCAAGGCTTTGATCGGTTTGATCAAAAAAGCGGCACGGTCGATCTCTAAATCGGTTTCCTGCCATCCCAGCGAACTCAGCATCACCAGGGGCAGCGTCGGAATATCACGCTCTTTGCGGACCTGATTTTCAAGTTTTCTTATTTCGGTCGCGAACATCACGCCATCCATCTCTGGCATCTGCATGTCTAACAAGGCCACGTCAAAGTGATCTTGCTCGCGCACCGTCGCCCGGACCCACTCTAGCGCCTCGGCAGGAAAAGCCGTCTCTTGCGGCCGCATTCCCCAGGCTTGGGTCTGCAGTGTCAGGATGCGACGGTTGGTGGCATTATCATCCACAATCAACACCCGCCTGTCACTCAAATTGGGATGAACCTTGCGCAGATAAGGTTTTATGGGAGCCGGTGCAGATTCCGCCTGGATGGTAAAGTGAAAGATGCTGCCCGGTCCTCCCAGATCTCTTCCACGGTGGGGGATGGGGAGAGGGCTCTCTGCCCATATTGTGCCGTCCATCAACTCGCACAACCGTTTGCTGATGATCAACCCCAGTCCGCTGCCACCGTACTTGCGCGTCGTCGAAGAGTCTACTTGGCTAAATGAGCGGAACAGGCGATCCATCCGGTCGGCCGGAATGCCAATACCGGTATCTATGACGGAGAAAAAAAGTTCATAGACGTATCCCGTGGCGCTTTTGCTAGTCAGGGAACCTGTCGCATTGACCACGACTTCGCCCTGTTCGGTGAACTTGACGGCGTTGCCGATCAAGTTCACCAAGATTTGGCGCAAGCGGGTTTCGTCGCCAATGATAGTAGGCGGGACTTGGGCATCCACAAAATAAGCCAATTCGAGTCCTTTTTCCGATGCCCCGGACGCCAGCAGATCGAGCGCGCCCTCCACACAATCACGCAGGTCAAAGGGTTGTTTCTCCAACTCTATCCGCCCGGCTTCGATCTTGGAAAAGTCGAGAATGTCATTGATGATGGCCAGCAAGGCATCACCACTAGTACGTATGGTCTCGGTGAATTCGAATTGCTCCGGCGACAGGGTCGTATCGAGCAGCAAGCTGGTCATCCCGATGACACCATTCATCGGCGTGCGAATCTCGTGGCTCATTGTCGCCAGGAACGTGCTCTTGGCCTGACTGGCGGCCTCCGCCGCGCTTTGTGCCTTTTCCGCCGATTCCTTGGCTTGACGCAGGGCGGTCTCTGTCTGTTTGCGCGCGGTGATGTCGTGCAGCACGGTAACAACACCAGTGGTTTGATGGTCCTCGCCGCTCAGCCCGCAGGCAGAGGCACGAAATACCCGATGATCAGGAAAAGTCGCGTCGGCGGTACAGACGGCGCCTCGAGCTTGCCAGGCATCGGCGATGACGTTTGTCAGTTCAGAGACAGACAAAACTTGATCTAGTACCATCCCCTCTAACGCAGCGGTGGGGCGGGGCAGGATGCGACCAAAGGCCGGATTGGCCAGCACGATCTGATTCTGTGCATTGGTGACAACCAGGCCATCGGCGACGTTGCTCAAGACAATGTCGAGGGTGTTGCGCTGTGAGGCTATGTCTTGGTAAGCTGTTTCCAAATCTTGGGTTCGCTGCCGCACTCGTTCTTCCAATGAATGGTAAAGTTGCGCATTCTCCAACGCCATCTCGCTTTTGATGACGATCTCTGCCAGCAATTCGGTATCCCGTTGAGAAAAGATGCCGCTGTGCCGGTTATAGAGAATTAAAATGCCAAACGGCTCACCCTGACGCCGAATCGGCGCGGCCATCAAGTTGCGCAGGGGAATTTGAGCGTCGATCACCTGGAAACGCGGGTCAATGTCGGGATATTCGAGCCGAATCATCTCATTTCGATCCACCAGCCAATCCGCCAGACTTGACATCCCTTCTACTTGGGGGTGGGAACTGGCAGGGATATTTCCCTCTTGGGCAATGAGGTTCAACCGCTGCGTTTCTGAGGAACGCAGCAGCAGTTCTCCGCTTTCAGCAAACAGTGCCCGGACAGTTTCATTCAAGATCACGCGAGCCAGTTCATCCATGTCAAGTTCTCGGTTGAACTGTTCCCCAAGCTGATTGAGCGTACGGTAACGTTCCTTTTGGAACACCTCCCGGTCGGCTACTGCCCCTCCAAAAACGGCCAGAACGTTAAAGATCACAATCGTTGCAGATATTTCGTAAACGGAGGGAGATGTTGTGCCTTCTTGCAGCAAATCCATAATCAAGACAGGCAAATACAGCGACGTAATTAACAACGAGATGCCCAATCCATAGTTCCGCCCAAAATTGAGAGATACGTACGTGATGGGAATAAAGTAGAGATAGCGCAAGGCAGTAGAGTAAGGCAATTGACGCGCTTCACCATAGTAAACGAGAAACGTGATCAATACGATCCCTATCCCTATGACTACCCATCGCCACTGGTTCGTCTTTATTCTGTCGGGAACTTGCATTGCTACGCTCCTACTCACTCGCAGCTCGTTTCTATTGCAGCATCATTACGCTCAGGTTAAAGACAAGACCACTAATGTAACATGCCGTCAAATTGCGTGTTCTTCGGTAAAGCTCGGCATTGATCATGCTAATTAAAATAATGTAAAACATCACAGCTATTACCGTGATAATATCGCCAGTCCATTTGACTTTGACCATAAAGATCGACAAATTGAACACAGCCGACGCGAAAGCCGATCCCCAATATCCCCACCCGTACTCACTCTCAAAGTAGTGATACACGACAGCTCGGAAAAAGACCTCGGTACTCAACGAAGAAGCGATTTCATAGCCAAATTGCCAGACAAAGTAAGGAAATGGTGGAAGACGCAACACACCCGCCCCCGTAAACGCGGTAACGAACAAAAAGTGGCCAATCAGTACCCCGCCTCCCAGCAAACCGGCGACCAGGTTCCGCCGCCAATTTCCCAAAGTCAGACCCAGCGCCCGCATCTCTTGCGGATAGCCGCGCTTGAGCCACCATACAATGCCCACAATCAAAAAATGCCACACGCTCCAGTAAAGGAGGGGGCTTGATTTCAACGTTTCGGGCAGCCAGGCACCGGCGATATTCCACTTGGGCACGAGGCTGGCTATGGTAAATACCAGGGCGACGAGGATACCAGTCAAAATCGCCACTTGGTTGCGCTCTGACCGGTAGCGCAGCGCGTACCAAACAGTCAGCCCCCACGCGATTCCCCACGTCCCCCCATCCACCAAGATGGCCTGAAAGACCAACCGGTGAACCATTCGCTGGGCAACACCAACCAATATCAGGATGACCGACATACCAAACAAAAGCACCCACAAAAAGCGCCGGCGTTTTTGGGCCATCGACTGGTCAATCGTCTGCCAGTTGGGTTGAACGAACATGGTTCCCATTTTGCTGCTCCGTTAGTCACTAGACTAGTAGAGATCAGTTTCTCGGGTCCATCGCCTGTGTTTTTTCAACAACGGCCCAAGAGGTATCACTTGGGCCGTTCACTGACGCACTATGTGCATCATATATTTCACACCATACACTATGGCGCGTCGGCTGATGCCGTTAATTTGTTGACTCGGCGCCTTTCCCGTGATAGGTGGTCCTCGAATGATCAAGAGTCTGATGTCATATTCCTGAAACAGCGTCCGTTCAGCCATTTCTACTGCCCTTGATAGATACTAGTTGAATAATCTACGATCGGCGTAAAGGGTATCGGGTTGGTCTCGTCGTACCGGTATTCCTGGGATCGTATTATAATAATTTATCGCGTTCTGCTTCAAGCGCAGTTTTGACTATGGTAAACTCGGTCTCAGCACGTCCGACCAGTTCTTTCGCATTCGAAAGCGTGCCCTCTTTGCCAATCTCTTCCAATTTTCGACACAGTTCAGAAAGGGTCATCGCCCCAAACTCGGCGCAATTCGACTTGAGGCTATGTGCAGCCCGACGCAGCAGTGTGGCATCTCCGCTCTTTAGAGAATTGTGCATATCCGCCAACATCTGTGGAGCATCATCGAGAAAGGTATTCATCAACTCGACCATAAACTCGGAATCTCCACCTACCATATCGTGTAGATTTTTTAGCGCTGCTGGATCAAGTATTCCCATAATTTCCTCCCGTGTTGTACACAATGCCAACTTCTAGCTTACAATGTTTTTCGCGTTGCCCGAGTTACAAATTCGTTACGATGGGGTGAATATAATAATGCCCGATGGATTGAATTTGAGCAGTACTTTTTCTTCGATTCTACACCGAGGAGCGGTTTTGCACAAACGAGGGTGAACCAATGATCTGTGCCTGAAAACGTGATAAAATGAATGAAAATGACTTGCGATACTGACGCTTGTAGCAAATCAAATGAACCAAGCACTCACAAACTACCAGGATATGGGTGCTATCGTAGCCCTGGTGCTGGACGGCCTGAGCAGTGAGCACAGCAAGCGAGCATACAGCAAAGCCCTGACTGACTTTCTGACCTGGCACGCCGAACAAGGATGCCCCCACTGAGCAAGGCAATAGTGCAACGTTTCTGGTTCTGACAGATTCTGTGGTTAAAGCCTTCAAGCCCCATCTTGTGGCAAAAAATAAGTGTTTCGAGGTGTTTTTAGCTCAGTTACGGGGAAAAAATCTTCGCAAACGAGTGAATTTCTCTATTTTTCATCCCAACCACAGAAAACGACAGAACCAGGCATGTTCATCACGAAACCATCCCATCAAAAAAGTGGATGAATCAGCCACAAACAACTGTAGACATCTGCTGGCGATCAGGTCAGTAAGAACAGACAACCCAGGGCTGTTCAGTTCTTACAAGTTCTCGATACAAATGGCTCACAGCCACCGTCTCGGGGGCGGCCCATGCAACAGAGGATTGACTTTGGAGTAATTTTCTGCCCAAAATCCCCCCCGGGACGGTAGCTGCGAGCGCTGGAAAATTAGAACTGAACAGCCCTGACAGATAACCTGACAATCCATCCACGCAGAACTATCCTGACCGAACGGTCCAAGCAGTCGTTTCAGCGTTGTCCGGATGCCAGTTTGTGAAAAAAAAATCCAACCCAAGCTCAATCACTCCAGCGAAAACGCTGCCGCACGACCTCAGATCACTCAAGGATGCCCCATTGGTCGCCACTGCTGAAACAGTGAATCAATCCCTCGGCCAGCATTGCTCTATCTATGCGCATAAGGTACTCGGGTTCGGATTCGTCAGGTAAATGAACGGTCTTCAAGTATCTGAAACCGGTCTTTTCGTAACATCTGATGGCAGCCGTGTTCTTGGGTTCCGGACCAACGACACAGCTGTCAATTTCGTCAGATACAAATACGATCTCTTGCAGAAACGTACTCAGAACCACGCATCCTAATCCCTTGTGAATGTATTCTCGCTCACCAATGAACAGATCTACACCAGCTGCATTTTCATCAACTTGGAGGTGATTGCTGTAGTCAGGGTAGTCGACTAACTTGTAGGTCTGGATATAGCCAATCGGTATATCGCTGTACAAGATCAGGAAAGAAAAAGTGGGCGCTTTGCCATTGATGCGAGGCAAATACTTTTCCCTCACCTCTGCGTATGAATGCTGCTTCTTTCCGTACCACTGATTGACAAAGTCCGTGTTCAGCCATCGGTGCATCAGGGGCAGATCCAGTTCACGCAGCCGACGAAAGCGGATTTTGTTCAAAGTACTCTGCTCCAAACTATGATGTTACCGCACAACAAAACACCTGCCTAACTTTGCGTGGATACACATATGACATTGGACCGCCCACCATGACGTTAAAGCCGATGGGGAACCCAGCAAAGTAGCGGGCGCTACCATTGCTGCGCAACAGCACGATCTCGTTGAACTTGAGGCACAGGTGTTCCAGCCACACCTGTGCCTGGGCCAGCGTCAACCGCCTGGAAGATAGATCGGCCTCCAAGTACGGTACTCACTGCCTCGTGGCCCAACACGATCCCCGGCGCGGCTTTGTGGGCCGGGGGCACGGCCAGGATATTGAGGTCGGTGCCGCAGATACCGCAAGCGCTGATCGACAGCACCACGTCGTCTGGCGCTACCGGGTGCGGGACTGGACGGTTCTCATATTGTAGTTGTCCCTCGCCAGCAAACACGGGAACGCGCATCATTTCTTTCATTATGCTCCTCCAGTATTTTTCATAGCTGCCGCGAAATCATCGATCGCCTTTTGTGACAACTCGTGGTTTCCTAGGGCCAGGATGAGGTCGAGGGGGATGGTGACGTCATCCGCACCGGCGAGCACGGCGGCAATGACCTCATCCACCGATTTCAGACTGGCCGCCAGCACCTTGGTCGGATGGCTTTTGACAATGGTCGCACAATCGCGCAGGATGGCGATTCCGTCGCCCAGTTGGCGGGTCAGACGGTTGACGTACGGGATCGTGTAACTCGCTCCGGACAGCGCAGAGAGATACGCCTGGGAAGGATGGGAGATAGCCGTCACAGCACACTGGATGCCCTCGGCAGAAAGATTCGTGGTGAGCGTTAGGTTCTCAGTCGTGGCTGGGATTTTGACAAACACTCGGTCCGGCGCAAACCCTGCGGCCTCACGGGCCTGAGCGGCGCGTTCCTCGACCGACTCGGCGGTCACCTGGTAAAAGACCGGGCCATTCGTGATATCCAGCATGTCGCGCAGGACGTCCAACCCGGGCCGCCGGACTTGGGCGATGATGGCGGGGTTGGTCGTGATCCCTCCCACAAAGCCCAGGGCAATCGCCCGTCGTGCGTCCTCGACATTTGCTGAATCAAGAAATAGGGCTATTTTCATTCCTCCAACATTCTGAATTCTTGTGACAGGTTCAAGTCAACACAGCAAACTGTGTAACGCTTGCACCAACAGTTTGTGTTCTGCTGTGTGGATATATGTTTCTAGGTCCTCCAAGCTGTCATCGGGATGGATGGGCACCTGGACCTGGGCCACGACGGGCCCGGCGTCCACCGCCTCGTCAGGGACCAGATGTACCATTACCCCAGTGTAGGTGATCTCGCCTTGCTGGTATGCTGCGTATGCCTCGTCAATACCGTACATTCCGGGAAAAGCACCAGGTAGGGCTGGATGGAGATTGACCACCCGGGAGGGAAAATGATCCAGAAAGGCGCTGGTGAACAGGTGCATCCAACCGGCCTGGACCACCCATGTCACGTCAAAGGCGCGGAGGATGGCGGCCAGATCAGCGTCGTATTCCCGGCGTGGCCGTCCGATTTTGGCGTACGGAGCCAGGGGAAAGTAGACTACCGGCACACCGTGTTTCACGGCACGCTTGATACCATATGCCTCTCGCCGGTTGGAGACGACCAGAGCGACTTTGACGCCAGGGAGTTCTCCGTTCTCGATGGCGTCCAGGATTGCTTGCAGGTTGGAGCCACTGCCAGAAACCAAAACAGCGATGCGCGTCATAATCTCACCTCACAATCCGATGTTTGTTACCAAACCCTGGTAGCTACCACTATCAAGAAATCCCATCATTGCCAACTCGCAAAACTGCTCGCTAAAGCCATACTCCCGCAGCGATGCCAGTGGCACCATCTTGACACTCTTGATCGGGTTGGCGTTCGCTTCTGGCTCGAACCCAATCTGTAGACGACCGCCCAATCTCTTGACGGCAAACGTGATGTGGACGACGTGGCGGTTGTCTTGAAGGCGGTCGCAAACGTACAGCAGCCGGTCTATCGCCACGTCCAATCCCGTCTCTTCTTTCATTTCACGGACGATGCAGTCTTGCAACGTTTCCCCAAACTCCAAGGTTCCGCCCGGCAAGGACCATCGACGGGCGAGGGATTCCGTCACCCGTTGCTCGGCCAACAAGATGCTTCCATCCTCGATCAACACAGCCGTTGCCCGGACTTTTGGAGATTCTGTTCTCATTTGCATAGCTCTGTAGCCGCGATTTCCATATCGCGTTTCTGCGAGTGCGCAACTTGTTGCGACGGAAACCTCGGCTACATCTCTCACTCAGAGCTGAACCCGAGGCTCACTTTCATCCCAGGATACAGCTTGCCCGATTATGACCGCCTCGTCTCCCAATGCGACCAGCACCTGGTCTACTTGATCCGGCGATACCAACAGCACCAATCCGATGCCCATATTGAACACCCGGTACATTTCCATCTCGTCCACCTGGCCCTTTGTTTGGATCAAGCGGAATATCTCCGGTATCTCCCAGGCAGATCGATCGAGGTGGACGCCAATGCCCGGCGGCAGCACGCGCGGGATGTTTCCAGGGAACCCTCCGCCAGTGATGTGGGCCATCGCCTTGATGTTCACGTCAGCGTCCCAAAGCGCCTCGACCTCTTTCAGGTATGCCCGGTGTGGAGCCAACAAGACCTCGCCCAGCGGTTGGCCTAGTTCGGGCAAAACGGTCTCCCAGCCCGTGTCGGCAAAGACGTGGCGGGCCAGCGAGTAGCCGTTGGTGTGCAAACCTGATGAGGGCACTCCCAGGCAGACGTCTCCTGGGCAGACGTCGCGCCCATCCACAATGACGCCGCGCTCGACCCATCCTACCATCGTGCCGACCAGGTCGAACGTTCCCGGGCGGTAGACGCCGGGCATCTCGGCCGTCTCGCCGCCCAGGAGGGCGCAACCCAGGGCACGGCAGGCCGTGGCGCACCCACCGACGACGGTCGCGATCTGTTCGGGATCGAGTTTACCCGCCGCGATATAGTCCAGGAAAAAGAGGGGGCGCGCTCCCTGTACCAGAATGTCGTTCATACAGTGGTTGACAATGTCCTGCCCCACGGTGTCGTAGCGGCCCACCGCCTCGGCGATCAGCGTCTTGGTGCCAACGCCGTCGGTCGAGGCGACCAAGACCACGTCTTGAGCGTCTCGCAGTTCCGCCAGGCTAAAGAGGCCGCCGAAAGGTCCAACGCCAGCCAGGACAGCTGGGGTGTAGGTGCTTTCCACGGCTTCCAGCATCAGCTCGACCGCGCGATCCCCGGCGTTTATGTCCACACCAGCCGCTGTGTAGGCGTCTTGGGGAGCGAGCACGCCTGCCCCGATGTCGCGACGGTACTGTGCTCCCTCGAAATGAATTTGTTCCACGGCCGTGTAAGCTTGTTTCAAAGCGGCGTCGAGGTTGGGGCCAGTGCTCATCGCGGCCAACACGCGTCCCCCGGCAGTGACCAATTGACCATCCTCTTGCCGGGTCCCGGCGTGAAAGAGTGCCACATCGGACACTTGTTCCGCCTCTTGGATTCCTGATATCGCTTTTCCCTTTTCGTAGGAGCTGGGATAGCCGCCCGATGCCAGGACGACGCAGGCGGAATGAAGGTCGCTCCAGCAGAGTTGTTCATTGGTCAGGCGACCGTCCAGGCAGGCCAGGAACACGTCCACCAAGTCGCTTTCCAGCAGGGGTAGGATGACCTGGGCCTCTGGGTCGCCAAAGCGGCAGTTGAATTCGATTACTTGAGGACCTTGGGACGTGATTATTAGCCCGGCATAGAGTATGCCCACAAAGGGTGTACCCCGGCGGCGCATACCGTCGACGGTAGGTTGCAGGATGGTGGTGACGATCTCGTTGATCTGGGTTTGGGAGAGGTAGGCCGAGGGCGCATAGCAGCCCATACCACCAGTGTTTGGTCCTTGGTCTCCCTCGCCCACGCGCTTGTAATCGCGGGCGGGCAACATCGGCACTACCGTGTGGCCGTCGCTAAAGGCTAGCAAGGAGACCTCTTCGCCCTCTAGGCAGGTTTCGACGAGTGCCTCGTCTCCGGCTGTGCCAAAGGTTTTCTCCACCATTACCTGGTGCAAGGCTAGCTCTGCTTCTTTCATTGTAGGGCAGACGAGTACGCCTTTCCCGGCCGCCAGCCCGCTGGCCTTGACTACAATGGGTACTTGTTGTTGTTGTCGTAAATAGCTTTGCGCGTTTTCATAGTTCTGGAAAATGGCAGCCTGTGCCGTGGGAATCCCTTCCTCGACCATAAAGCGCTTGGCAAAGGCTTTGGAACCTTCCAACTGCGCGGCAGCCGCCGTGGGACCAAAGGCCCGCAGACCGGCCTCGGTAAAGGCATCGACTACCCCGGCGACCAAGGGCACTTCGGGGCCGACCACCGTCAGGTCTACCTTTTCCCGGCGGGCAAAATCAACCAGTGCCGGAGTGTCGTCGGCAGCGATGGGGGCGTTTTCGGCGATGGCGGCGGTGCCGCCGTTTCCCGGCGTGACGGTGAGACGACTCGTATGGGAGGATTGGGCTAGTTTCCAAGCGAGCGTGTGTTCCCGTCCGCCAGAACCAATTACCAAAATGTGCATTTATTTACTCCTACAGAAAAGTTTGGGTTTGCGCTACGCATTGTACTTGAATTTGGGGTTTAGGCCAAGCTACGCTTGGTGAGGCCAAGCTACACTTGGTGAGGCAAGCTTGGGACAACGTGTAGCGTATGTGGATGTATGTTAATAAACCACCCTGATGTTTCACAAACATCAGGGTCATTATGATTGAAACAGCTATGTACATTCACCAACTTACGAGGAATGAGGTAAAAGCGCCCCCATGGTCATTGCGCGGTTTCGTTTCGTCTATCACTACCTTGGTCCCGACGCTATCGGCGGGTTTGAATCGCTCTACAACCCCGATCAGGATGCCGCGTTCGAAATCATCAGGATAGGGAGACACGATGGTCATTACTGCCGAACGATCACCCGTTTTTTGATGTTTCCATCCCACGTCCAAAGTGATATGACGGTGGTTAACTCGCCACATTTGTCCCAGTGAACTCGGGACTTGTTCTATCGAACGCTGACCAACTGGTATTTGCAGGGCTTGAGCGACGGCCTTGCCAGTGACAAACATGGTCGCAGGGCCGGTGCGCTCTTTTAACGTGTGATAAAATTTGGAAAGGGTTTCCTGGGAATACCATTGGTCGGGTTGGATGTCCGTAATGCCTAGGTCTTGCAAGATATTGCGCCCGAATTCCTTATAGATGCCGAGCGCATTCAGGGCCTCCAGTATGACTGCACCAAGAACCTCTGCACCGAGCGATGAACGATATGTTGACATTGTTGCCTCTTGGTATTTGCTTGATGAATTGTAGTGGCTCAATATATCTGCTTTGTGATACTCCAAAGACCATCCTCGTCGGATGGAGCAAAGTAAAGATCCCCAGAATCTCCTATTCTTATCTGGAATTCGCCCAAGGCCGAATCTGTGGAGAATGTACAAGTCGCTATTGTGTCCCCAGAGTTATACCAGTCGAAATCATCCTCCTGTGGTACCAAGTAATCAATGGTTACCTCGCCTATGGGATTATTGAATAGAAAGGCGAGATTCCCTTGAACCGAGGTTCCTGTGATTTCCCGAGTTGGTGCGAACGAGTATGAACTTGCCTCAATGGTCAGAGTACCCGTTATCCAGCCCCGTTCATCGCCCATGTCGTATGCTTGAACTGCTATCCACTCACCCTGTTGTATGGCTTCCACAATGGTAGTTTCGGGGATGGGCGCAACCTCGGGGGGATTTTCAATGATCTCGATGGTCGGCGTAGCCAGAAAATCTGCATCGGTGCAGCCTCCCGCGGCTGTGACTGCACCGATGACGGCTGCCGTTGCAGCCGCTTGCGCCAGACGTCCGAACGAACGCGTCCTGGAAGGTAAAGGCGATGGTGCATTAATCGCAAGAGCTTGACCATGCACGTGAATTCGCAAGTGCCGTGCACCCACGTCAACCTGATCTTGGTCAATGACTATGACAGGTTTACCGCATGGTACACTCAGGCTGCGCCCGGCACGGTGAAGGGTGACCGGGATATTGGTCTCTGGGCGGTACAGCACCAAACGTCCATCGGCAGAGACCCATAGCTCGCAGGAGACACCGTCGTCGCTTTGCCACAGCACTCGACCAGTTTCGTCTAGGCGCAAGCCGGGCTGTCGGCCCGGAAGTGCCACACAGCGTAGATACTTGGATGTGGATTGGGTGTCTAGGTTTTCGATACAGATTGCGATTGGTTTTGGCATTTTTCTCCTTTCCCTTGTTTCTGAACAAGATCACAGGGGCATTTGAATAACCAGCAAAGTTGGACAGATGCAAGTGTGATCGTTTATTGTTCAGTATCGATCTCTAGCTGCTTTGTGATGCTCCATAGGCCATCCTCGCTTTCGAGGCTATGAAGGTAAAGGCTGTTAGAATTTTCTTTCTTGACTTGAAATTGGCCCATCATCACCGAGTCTATACTAAACACGCAGTCGGCTAATGGATATCCAGGTTCCAAGCGATCGAAATCATCATAATAGTCTATGGAAGTATAGTAATTAATCATTACCTCACCTCTGGGATTATCAAATAGAAAACCGAGGTATCCTTGCACTGATGTCCCTGTGATTTCACGAGTTGGTGTGAATATGTAGAAATTTTCCTCAATGGTCAAGGTTCCCGTTATCTGAACTTGTTTGCTTGTTGCGTTGTATGTTTGAGCTACTATCCACCCGCCCTGTATGATTTCCGCAGTAGTTATTTCAGGGGGCGGCGGCATTACAGGTTCCGGGGGGTATTCAATGACTTCGATAGTCGGTGTAGCCAAAATACCTGAATCGGTGCAGCCTCCTGTAGCTGCGACTGTACCGATGATGGCTGCCGTTGCAGCTGCTTGCGCCAAGCGGCTGAATTGACGTGATCTTGAGGGCAGGAGCGATGGGGCAGCAACTGAGGAGGCTTGGCCATGTATGTGAATCCGCAGGTGCCGCGCACCTACGTCAATCTGATCCTGGTCAATGACTATGACGGGTTTGTCGCACGGCACATCCAGGCTGCGTCCGACGCGGTGAAGGGTGACCGGAATATTGGTCTCTGGGCGGTACAGTACCAAGCGTCCATCAGCAGAAACCCACAGCTCGCAGGACACGCCGTCGTCGCTTTGCCACAGCACGCGACCGATTTCGTCCAGGCGCAAGCCGGGCTGTCGACCTGGAAGCGCCACGCAGCGCAAGTACTTGGATACGGATTGAGCATCCAGGTCTTCGATACAGATTGCGAGTGGTTTTGGCATTTTGTCTCCTCCTTTCCTTCGGGTGATGCTACACATCGATCAAGTGGCGCGACGTCCCTTGTGGGTGTAGATCGTTTGGGGTCTCGATTCCCCGAGCGCGAGCCTCTTGCAAGAGAAACGCCACCGACCACTCGACGGCTGTCACACGATCCTCAGCGAGTAACTCGCTGAGGACCCGAACGCGCCAGGGGCCACAAGGAGGTTCGCCTGGATTCCCCGTGTACAGTAAATTTTCCGACCGACATCCCCCGCCACAGAGCGTGGCTAGTGGGCAATCGGCACAAATGGGCAGATCGCTGGCGCGGTACGGGTTCTCTCGAATTGATCTTGCAGCCGCCGCGAATCCAATCGTATCGAGATGGCCCACCTTTTCCTCCATTTTGAAGCAGTTGAACAGCGCGCCGTCGCTGCGGACGTGTACGTGCTGTCCCAGAGCACAGCCGCATCCCTCGCGGCGGTGCGTGACCGGGCTGGTTCGTGACGCCGAAATAGCCACGCCTGCCTCGAACGCCACGCTGTCCAGCGCTGCATCCAACTCTGCACGACTCTTGAAAAGGTGATCTCCGGTCTCCCTACCGCTCAAATAGAGTACGCCCAGCGTGACGTTGGTGTTTGGGGGCAAACGCTGGCGGAGATGGTCCAGTTCGCAAGAGATGGTGTCTGCGTGCTGCGGCGTGAACATCAAATCGACCGTCGCGTGGCCCCCGAACGCGGCCAGATTGTGAATGCCGCGCAGGGCGGCGTCGAACCGGCTGGCTCCAGAGATCGTGTCGCAGGTCTCTGTGGATGGGCCGCCAAGACTGATGCGCACCCGGACGCCTTGATTGACCAACCTGGCCGTTTTCTCTGCCAGATCGTCGTCCGCCAGCGGTATGCCGTTCGTAAAGATGGTCAGCGTCAAACCCAGCCGCACGATCTCGGAGGCCAGGTCGATGGCCCAGGGCACCAACAACGGTTCACCGCCCAACAGTGCTATGCTCGTCCTGGACCCAAGCACCTCTGGTATCTGCCTCACGACTTGGAGCATTTGGTCAAAGCATACCTCTTCTGTCCGCGCTTCTCCCGAGTTTGTGCAGCAGTAGGAGCATGCGAGGTTGCAATCATTGGTGAGTTGAAGCTGGATGGTCGGTGAGTCGGGCTTGGGCTGGCGGGGCGGGGCGAAAAAGCCGTGTTCTTCCAGGTTGTTGAGCGTGGTTTGGCTCAGTGCGTTCAAGAACGCTTCCCCAAGGACGACCGCACGCACGGTGTCAACTTCACTTGGCGGTATGCGGCAGAAAACCGCGTGGTTGCGAGATACCAGGAGCGCACCGTGAGAAATTGGGAGAAGCGTGCAATCTTGGGGGATCAAGGTTCTCTTTTCTTTTGTCTTGTAAAAGACGCGAGGTTTTGTTTCTAATGTAGAGGGTAGCATAACAATATCACCTACTTGATCAGTGGCCTGATACGAAAAACGCGTTAGAAACGTGTTGATGACCAATGCGATTTGTCGCTCGGACGTTTGTTGTCCTCTTTTGTGTACTTGCCGGGCAATTCATTGCTCGGCTTTTCAGGAATCAGAAACGCTAAATTAGTGTCTCGGGATCAGCCCGGGAAAAGTGTGCGCGATAAGCTTTTGCTTCTTTGAGTAACACTCGCAGTTGGGCGATGATCTCAGACGGGTCAACACTGATCGTTTGGCTGCCTACCGCCATTTTGATCTCGTCGCCGTTTTCATCGAGGATGGTGATCTGCCCGCGACCTGCGAGCCAACCCAATCCGGCGCGCACACTCTCCTCCCTCTGAGCAGTGGCCGCCGCCAGGGTCGAGATCCTAGCTCGCCCTTGGTCTGCGTTCAGCGCTCGCTTGACCAGACCAGCCAATCGTTGCAGGAACTTTTTCGGTTCGTCCAGGCCAGGGTCTATGCCAAATAAATAGATTGTCTCGGGTGAAACCTTTTTCATTGTCTTTTGTAACTCGTTGGGGCCGGGGGGTGTCGTCCAGATGGCGAGGGTTTGAGACGGGATTAATTCACGCCGATCCTGGCCCGTGACCTCGGCCCGTGCCTTGGCCTCGGCCCACACTTGCACGTCTTTCTCTGTGCGCAGACGTTCCAGCACTTGGTGAGGGTTGGTTTCTTGACGATAGTCGACGATATGTATCTTGGGCTTGGATATCTGGACTTTTGCGGGTTGGACTTTTTCGCGCGCATCCACCCACACCACCTGCACCTCTCGTTGGCCCCGGTAGTCGCTGGCCTGGACGCTGTATGCCAGGTCAAAGCGCCCCTGGGGAAGCGGTGACCCGCCCCCACGCCACCACAACACCGTTTGCGTCGTGCCTGCTCCATCCTCCACGACTAGCCGCAGGTGTTCGCGGGTGCGGCCGATGGTGCGATGGCTTTTCAACACTAGCCCCTTGGTCGCCAATGTCAGTGCCGGGTTGCCCTGCCCAAAAGGTGCCAACCGTTCCAACTGCTCTACCAGGTCGAGGGATAGGTCGGCCAGGGGTAGGTAGCCGTCTATCTGAAGTGAGGGCTTTTCGGCGACACCCTCGCGCATCTCTAGGACGGTGCGCGATAGGGCACGGCGGAATTCAGGGATGCGTTCAGGGTCGATGGACAGCCCGGCCGCCATCGGGTGGCCGCCGAAACGGTTCAGCATTTCCCCGTGGGCGGCGATGGCGGTGTGAATGTCGCAGCCCTCGACCGACCGCGCCGACCCCCGGCCCATCTCGTCGGGCGGGGTAGCGATGAGCAATGCGGGTCTGTTGTACCGCTCGGCCAACCGCCCAGCCACGATGCCGACGACGCCGGGCGGCCAGGTTGGGTGGTTCAGTACCAGCGCGCCGTACTCTAACAGTGAAGGGTCGCGCTCGATCTGTGCCTCGGCGGCCTGGGTGATCTGGTTGCACAACATCTTGCGCTGGGCGTTCAGGCCCTCCATTTGGGTAGCCAGAACGCGGGCGCGGGCCAGGTCGTCGGTGGTCAGGAACTCGACGGCGGGGGTGGCGTCGTCCAGGCGGCCTAGGGCATTGAGACGCGGCCCCAGCCCAAAGCCGATGTGTTCCCCAGTGAGCCGGTCGGGATGGATTCCGGCGGTCTCCATCATTACTTGGAGGCCAAGGCGCTTGGCGCGGCGCAGGACCTCTAGTCCTCGTTGGAGCAAGTAGCGTGTGTCGCCGGTCTGCGTTGCCACGTCGGCCACGATGCCGATGGCCACCAGGTCGAGGTGTTGGATCGCGTCCTTGGCCCGCCCCGCTCGCTCGTACAGCGCCTCGGCCAGTTTGTAGGCCGCGCCTACCCCCGGCAGCTCGCGCAAGGGGTGATTCTCGGGCAGCATCTTGGGGTTGATCACGGCATGAGCCTGAGGCAAGGTGGGGGGCAAGTCGTGGTGGTCGGTGACGATCACGTCTACACCCTGCGTCTGGGCATAGTCGATGGCCTCGTGAGCGGTGACGCCGGTGTCGCACGTCAGTACAAGCTTGGCTCCGTCCGCAATGATCTGTTTTAGCACAGGCAGGTTGACGCCGTGGGACTCTTTTCGGCGGTGCGGTATATGGAAGCGTACCACCGCACCCAGATCTCTCAACGTAGAGACCAAAACGGTCGTTGAGGTTTGGCCGTCGGCGTCAAAGTCGCCCCAGACACAGATCGTCTCGCCTTGCCGGATGGCGCGCTCCAGCCGCTCTGCCGCTTTTACCATGTTGGGCAGATCGGTTGGGGGAGCGGGGTGGTAGTGATCGGGATCGAGAAACGCTCTGGCTGTTTCAACCTCGGTGATTCCCCGGCGAGCCAAAGTTGCCGCTACCAAGGGGTGACCGCCAATGGCGGACTGTAGTGCTGGGGGCACTTGAATGTCTTGTGGGTCGATCCAATCTTTCATAAGGGGGATTGGCTCCTAATACTCGATTTCGGCGATCTGTTCCAGGTCGAGAGAAATGTCGAAATCATCGTCTGGCTCAGATGCCTCTTCGATTTCGTCGAACGGGCCAGCTTTGACGCCGCGCTGGCACAGCGAGCGATACGGGCAGTAGTCGCAGTGTCGTTCCTCGATGGTGAGGGGCCACTCGTGATCTCCCAGATTTTTGATTTCATCGATCCGTGAGGTTAAATAGACCTCGTCTGCATCGTATTGGGCTGCGTCGTATATAAAGCGTTCGGGATTGTCGGGAAAGTTGGCAAACCAGTAGATCATCTCTATTTGTTCAGGCTCAAAGGACTGGCCATCGTTGAGATGATGCCCGGCACGAGCCAGCACGTAGGCATATACCCTGGTCTGCAACCGTCCGGTTAGCCATTTGCGTGAGGTTCGCTTGCGAGAAGTCTTCCAATCCACGATAACGGCCCACTGCCCCGGGTCTACCGTGACCAGATCGTACTTGGCCGCTAAACGATAGCCACTAATTGGTGCAGACAATAGAACTTCAGGATAGCGAAATGGTGATAGAACGAACCCAGTTTTAGAGTAATTTTGCCACCAGCGACTGAGATCGGCATCGTTCACCATGCGCAATAGATCTTTTTGAGGGATACCCAGCATGTGCCGATGAACCAAACGATGGAACGCTGCGCCCTGCTGCATATAGCGCTCGTTTTCCAGGGCGGGCTCGGCCTCGTGGGCGGGCCAGGCTACCCGTTCCACGTATCGTAGTTGAAAGCGTCGCGGGCAGTCCACGTAATCTTGCAAGCTGGCCTGACTGAACTGAAAGTCGGTAGGTAGAGTCATCGGTTCGTCACTCTTGAGAATCTGCGAATGTTTCCTCACAGAATGTCTGCAAGGCGATAAAGGGGACGGCGGGCTGCTGGTCGCCACGGCGCCCGGTGTTCCAGGTGATGATCAGTTCTTTCTTGGCGCGAGTGATGCCGACGTAGAGCAGTCGCAGCCGCTCGGATACGTATTCTATCCGTGCTTTTCGAGTCGCCGTGCCTTCTTCGTACACATTGTGGGGAGAGCGGAGGGCTTCCAGTTGGGCCAGGGCCTCGGCCTCCAGGTTCAGACGGTCGCGCACGAACCACTTTTCCGAGATGAACTGGTCGTGGGGCAAGGCCGACGGAAAGTTATAGTTGTTGACTGACATCAAATAGACCCGGTCCCACTCGAGTCCCTTGGCCTTGTGGACGGTGGCGATGACGACCTGTCCCTGGTACTTTTCGGGGTCAAATCCGCTATCGTCGTCGCTCATCCCCAGGAAGCGGCGCTCGTTCTTGGCTACCACTACCAGTTCCCCGGTCAGTTCTGGCAGTCGCCAGTCGGGGTTGCTGGCGCTGGCCCGTCGCAGGACCACGGCCAGCTTGTGCGCCACGGCCAGGTCGCCCGGTTCCTGGAACAGGTCCTGGGCCAGGGTGAGGATAAGTTGGTCGATGGGCAGCAGGGTCGCCTCCTGCCAGCGGCGAACCAGATCACGGAATTTCGTCAACTGTTCACGCGCGTCGGGGAATTCGGCGCTTAGGTCTAGTGTGTCCAGCCAATCGTGGCCCGGCCAGGGCCAAAGAAAGTCCTCGACCTGGCGGCATTTGCGCAGTGCCTTGGTGATGGCTCCGAGGCGCGCTTTGACGTCCTCTTCCCCATCGCGGTCGTCGCGCCGCCACACCTGGTAGGTCCGCGCCAGCTTGTTCGTCGACGCGGGATCGGCCAAATAGTTGACGACGTTGCCCAGCGCCCCCGCCGCCTCCCGGGTAGACATTGTGCTGCGCAAGAGTTCGACGTACTCTATGCCGCGCGCCTTGAGTTCGTTGGCCAGGTCAAAACCGCGCTGGTTGCGCGGCACCAGGACGGCCACGGTCTGATCTTGGTGGTCGGGCAGCCAGCGGGCCAGGGAATCGACCACTGCGTTGAGTTCGTCTCCCGATTTGAATTTGCGAGCTATGATTCGCACTTGGCTGGGGTCGTCGGGCGGGTTGGGCTGCGGATCGCCGGGCGGCGTCGGCTCGATGTGGGGAGGAGCCAGTGCGTCTTGAACTAGGTTCACTGGGTGCTCGGCTTGTGTCCAATCGATCAAATAGTTGGCCAGTTTGATGATGCTTTGCGTCGAGCGACCCGAGTTGGGCAGCTCACGTGGGACGACGTCCAATTCTTCCATAAAATCCCGCAACAATTGAGGGCTGGCGGTGGTAAAGGTCTCATAGATGGCCTGGTTGGGGTCGCCGACGCGTACCCAGTTGCCGCTAGGGCCGACCAGCAACCGTAGGATTTGCTCTTGTAACCGGCTGCTATCCTGCGCTTCATCCTCCAGGATAAAGGGCCAGCGGTGCCGCAGCCGCTCCAGATACTCCCGGTCCAATTTCAGGACCTTCAGCGCTAGACGGATCAGGTCATCAAAGTCTACCCCTTTCTTATTTAAGGATCGCTGGTAGTTGTCGTAGATGGATATGCACATATCGATCAAGGGCAAGGATTGCGAGGGAAAGATAGTTAGTTGATCGTCGGGTTGGTGCAGCAGGCAGCGGAGGTCAGCGGCGGTGAGTTGCAGGTCTTTGGCCTGCCGGATAAAGTTACCGGCGACATTGTTCACCAGGCCGGGCCACTGGGCGCGGCGTGCCCACTCTTGCCGTCCTTCGTCCAGGTCGAAGGATAGGAAATCGTCGGCGGCGTGGGGATGGTTGCGCAGCCAGGCTTCTGCGGCATCTTGCCGGATCTGGTCCGCTGCCCGCTCGTCCATGATCTGAAAGTCGTCGGCCAGTCCCGCCAGGTCCGGGCGCTCGCGGACAATATCGTGGGCTAGGCTGTGCAGAGTGCATACTCGGTAGCCGAGGTGGGGAAACAGCCCGCGCTGCTCAATAAAGCCTGCTACTCGTCCCCGAAAGTTGTCCACGGCCGAGTTGACCAACGTCACGACCAAGACTTCTTGATTTTCTCGACTATCTTGAGCTTCTTTCAGCACCCCGCTGGCGACCAGTTGGGCGGCCAGGGCCGAGAGGATATAGGTCTTGCCGCTGCCGGGCACGGCAGAGACGCCCATTTTGCCGACAGTATAGTCCAGGACCTCCTGCTGCTTGGGGCGTGGTTTGAATGTCATGTTTGATTCATTGTCCTTGGCGGCGCAGTATGCGCTGGATGGCGTGCAGCAACGCCCCTTTCTGCTCATAGCCTTGTTCGCCCAACTCGCTCAAGCCGAGGTAGACCTGGTGACGGCAGCGGCGGATCAGGCCCGTGGTGAGGCGGTGGAGCGCGTCCTGCCGGGTCTCGACCTCGTCGGTGTCGGTCCAGAGCGCGCTGTCCTCGCTGCGGGGCCAGTGCCGGCTGAGCACGTAGGGGTGGGTGAGGGGTTGGTAGAGCCGTTCCCACCAGCCTCGCCCGCCGACGTTGAGCCAGAATTGATAGTCCACGGGACGGTTGTTCATCAAAAAGGTATAGGCCGGGGCCAGCAGTACTGCGTCTTCCGGCTGAAGCTGCCAGCCGAGGATGTATTGGGCCGCGATCACGCCGTCTTGTACCATTTCCAAGTATTCTTGTCCCAAGGACTTGGGGCCAGAAACCGGGTTTTTGTCGCTCTGTTTATCTAAAAACCCGGTTTCTCCTGCTACCCACCGGAATTTTTGCACCGACTCGATCAGGTTGGCGGCTATTCGCCCGGCGTCATAGTCGTGGTGAAAGCGGTACCCGTTCTGAGACAGTACCTCGCCGAACAAGCGGCTCAGAAAGTGGTCCAGCTCCAGCTGCAAACCGGCATAGTTCGCCATCCAGACGCGCAACCGATCGTACCGCTGGCCCAGCACAAAGGTGAGACGCTCCTGCATCTCGGATTTGATCTGGTCAAAAGAGCCCAGATTCGGCTGGCCTTCGCGGACGCGGTAGACGATGTGGGTCAAGAGTTGCGCCCGCACCAGGTCCATTCCGTCGATGGCCTGCATTAGCGCGTAGGCCACGTCAAAGCGGCTGGGGCAGATGGACCATTCTGGATGGGCCACGGCGGCCAGGGTCAGCAGGCAGCGGGTGGCCGGTTCCTCCCGCAGCGCGCGCGAGGGACGGTGAGAGCGGGCCGGAATTTTATGCTGTGCCAATCGGTTTGTCAGCGAAAAGCGCAGGGCATCGGTCAGGAACGGGGCCAGCACGGCGATCTCTCCCGGCGGCGTACCCTCGTCGTGTACCAGTCGGGCGATCTCCCCGGCGACCCAGTCGAGCATCTCGGGATGGTAACGGTGATATTGGTATTCCAGTGCCATGGGGATTTCAGATTTTTCATTCTCTGATTCCACCGCTGATCGGTTCAGGCTGCGAGATAGTTCGACTCCTAACGCTTGCAGGCCGGGTGAGATGATGAAGGAATCGCCAAAGGCGAGCCGCTCGTCGCACAGTTCGCCGAGGGCGTGCGCGCTCTCGGGGTCGGCGCCCAGAAAACGCCGGTAACCGGCCTCATCGTCATATATCACCAGCGCCGACCGGCACTCGCCCAGCCACTCTCGCAACAGATCGTGAGCTATCGGCATGTCTTCCTCGACGTTGTCCGCGATGAGGTGGGTGTAGGTTCTCAACAAGTAACTGCGGCACAAAAGTCCGGTGGCGCCATTAGCCGACGGTTCAGGACCCGTCGGCCACAGGTGTTTGGTGAACACCTCGAGCTGGAGCGAAAAGTCGAGCAGGTTGTGGGCCAGGCAGTGCTCGCGGAAACGGGTGGCGCAGGTCTGTGCCTCGTCATAGATGCGCCGCTGGCTTTGCTCGCCTCCCCAGGCGGATTTGAGCCGCTCGCTGATCTCGGTGTGGGGGAACCCGACCACGGCGGCCTTGTTGAGGTTGTCGATGATCTGGCTGTAGAGCCGGTTGCGGTCGATGACGATGGTCTCAAAGTAGCCCTCGTCGAGCAGAGGGCGAACCAGGCGAGCCATATAATATTGGGCCGTTTCCAGGGTGAGAAAGGTGGGCGGTTGGTCGGGTTGGCCAAAGCCCGCTTCCTCGGCGACCAGCGGCCAGAACAGATCTACCATCCGCCGCGCCAATCCGCCGATGGTGACGATGGTCACCTGTCCGCCCGGCCCAACAGTTGAACGGTGGAGGGCTTCATAATAAGGTGTCGCCAGTGTGCGCTGAGGGACGACCACCAGGATAAAGCGAGCCGGAACGCCCGAGTCGAGCAGATGGAGGAGGCGCGCAACGCCGGCGGTCGTCTTGCCGGTGCCGGACGGCCCTGCCAGAAAGATTTTGCTCTCGACGGGACGGCTTGCGATAGCGAGTTGCTGGTTGGAAAGAGTTAATGATGTCATTTGAGTCGTATGCTTTGTTAGGTTGGCTCGATGAATGTGCCAGTGTTGGTCTGTATATTATCACAGATTTGTTTAGCGGCAAAACGATGATCGGATGAGATTTTCTATTTGTGTGAGTGAGGGCGTTGGGATATAATTTAAAGCAGGGTGTGGAAATACATCGAATAAGAAAGACCAAGTCCAATGATATGTCACATTACATAATCCGCAAGATACGTCTCGCTCACTGCAAGAGAGGCCCCAATATTTGCGCAAAGTGCCGCGAGATGGGCGCAGAAAAGATATGCCTGTTGGACATTAGTCCGTCCGACGTGGGAGAGCTCCAGCGGCGCGTCATCCAGGTGAACGTGGAGGGCGAAGAGGGCTGGCGAGAGTTTGACGTCGTGCGGGTGTTCAAGAGCGAGACGGAGGCGAGAGCATACGCCGACGCAAACGGAATAAAAGACGTAGAATTTTGATGGGCACAACAAGGATAACATGATGACTAAATCGAGTTTTCGTTTTCGTGGCGAGTCGCGGGTTCTGGATGCGGAGGCACGGTCTGGCGTGTCGGGTGAATTCGTGCAACTGCCGGATGGGATGACGCATTACGAAATCACAGGACCGCCGGATGGGCAGACCGTCGTGCTCGTACACGGATTTTCCGTCCCCTACTTTATCTGGGACCCGACCTTTGATGCCCTAGCAGAGGCGGGGTTCCGAGTGCTGCGTTATGATTTGTATGGCCGAGGCTACTCGGACAGGCCGGACGTCGCCTACGACCAGGACCTATTTGACCGCCAACTCGTGAATCTCCTTTCTGCCCTGGACGTCGCGCTTCCGATAGACTTGATCGGTTTGTCTATGGGAGGGCCGATCACGGTCACGTTTGCGGACCGTCGTCCGGCTCAGGTTCGCAAGCTGGGCCTGATCGACCCGGCGGGTTTCATCACACGCACTCCTTTTTTCTTCAAGCTGATGCAGATCGCGCCGTTGGGCGAATGGCTGATGAGTTTGTTTGGAGACCGGATGCTTTTGTCTGGACTGGCCGACGATTTTCACGATCTGGAAAAGCTCGCCGCGTATCGAGCTAAATATCTCCCGCCGATGAAATACGTGGGTTTCAAGCGGGCCTTGCTGTCCACGATACGGTATGGGATTCTGGGCGATGTGTCGGAGACTTTTCGGCGGGTGAGCAAGCAAAAGCGCCCAACTCTGTTGATCTGGGGGCGCGAGGATCAAACGGTTCCTTTCGATCACAGCGAAAGGGTCCGGGCGGCCATACCCCACATCGAGTTTCACGCGATAGACGGAGCCGGGCACATCCCCCATTATGAGCAGCCTGAATTGATCAACCCGCTCTTGATCAAGTTTTTGAGGCCAATCTCTTGAGCCTGAAACGGCAGTTGATCCCCGCGCGAGAAGCGCGCATCGAAATCCGAGTAGTCAACTCGCGCTTTATTGCCACGGCGGCGCCGGTTTTCACCGTGGACGAGGCCAAGGCGTTCATCGCCCGCGTCAAGCACGAGTTTGCCGACGCGTCGCACAACGTCCCCGTGTACGTGATCGGCCACGGCGCGAGCGTCATCGCCCACAGCCGTGATGATGGTGAGCCGTCGGGGACAGCCGGGCGACCGGCGTTGACTGTCCTGCGGGGGAGCGGTTTGGGAGACGTAGCCGTCGTCGTGACGCGCTACTTTGGCGGGACCAAGCTGGGGACCGGCGGGCTGGTGCGTGCCTACGGGGACGCTGTTCGGGCGATCTTGGATGTACTGCCCCGTGCCATCAAGGTGCCCACGCACATTGTTACCATTGTGATGCCGTACAGCTATTTTGAGCGGATGCGTCTGCTGGTGGCGGCCCATCACGGCGTAATTCAGAACGAGGATTTTGCGGCCGAGGTGACAATGACAGCCCAGTTTGCTGTGGAGCATTTTCCCGCGTTTCAGATCGCGTTGCGGGAAATGTCCGGCGGGACGATCGAGGCGGACATTATCGAAACAAATGAGGCGACCATTATGCCTGTTGAAGTGGAAGCATAAGACGGATTTCAAGGGAGATGATTAAATGAATTCACCATCCGAAACGCAAAAGAGAACCACCATTATCGTGATCATTGTGATCGCCGTACTGGTTGTGTTGTGTCTGTGCCTTTGTTGCTGTGGTATGGGCGCTACATCGTTCATGCTGATGGCTGACGCGGGACTCGCCCCCACGCCAGGGCCTACGCCTGCCCCGGTTGATTTCCGTCCCGCGGTCCCACCCGACGCGGGCCAAGACCTCCAACAGCGGCTTGCCGAAACATCCACCACCGACACCGACTATTGGCAGCTCTACGGACAGTTGGAAAGCGAGACTGGCGAACCAGCGACACGCGATCCCGTACAAGAGCCGCCCGAATACCAGGTCGGCGATGTGCATACCTTTTGGATGTCGGATGAGCAAGCGCAGCGCTACTGGCAGATCGATGCCGAGTTGCACATCAAGACCGATCACGCCTATTTTTACGTGAGCGACGGCACCTCGTTTGACGCCGATAAACTACGAGAGGCCGCCGATCTCTTTGAATCTCAGATTCACCCCACCAACCAGCGGTACTTTGGCTCGGAACGGATGCCCGGGATCGACAACGATCCTCGGATGACAATCTTGGTTACCAACGAGATGCCGTTTGGCATCGCCGGTTACTTTAGCACGGTGGACGAGTACCCCAGCACGATGAAACCGCGCAGCAATGAGCGAGAGATGATTTATGTCACGTCGAGCTATTTGAACGACTTGGAGATGTTTGGACAGTTGCTCAGCCACGAGTATCAGCACATGATTCATTGGAACCAGGATCTCAGCGAGGCGACATGGGTCAATGAGGGGCTTTCCGAGTTGGCCGAAGAGACCAATGGTTACGAGAGTGTGCTTGGCGGCACGCAATTCTGGAGCAATCCCGATGTCCAGTTGACCAACTGGGCTGAAGACTCGGATGATCGCCTCCGAAACTATGCTGCCAGCAAGCTGTACCTCAGCTATCTGGGTGAGCATTATGGTGGATACGAGGTGTTGAGCCGACTGGCTGCCGACGATGCTGATAGCATAGACGGTATCAACCACGTGCTCCAGGCCGGCGAGCACGATGTCGATTTCGTGGATGTGTTTGCCGACTGGACAGCTGCCAACTTGCTCGGCGACTCGACTGTTGGCGATGGACAGTATGACTATGATCTGCGTGGTTACAGAGAACCCCGGATGGAGGCTGCATTGGAGGCCAATGCCACCGAATACGCGGGCTGGGTTCACCAATTCGGCGCGGACTATGTTGAGATTGACCCACAGGCCGGGCGCAGTGTGACGTTTGAAGGGTCTGGGCTTGTGCGAGTGGCGGCGACCGATCCCCACGCTGGCGAGTTTTCCTGGTGGTCGAACCGGCGCAACATGATGAGCAGCAGCCTGACACGCTTGGTGGACTTGGGGGATGTGGAATCAGCCACCCTCCATTTCTGGACGTGGCACAACATCGAAGATGATTTTGACTATGGTTATGTGATGGTCTCCACTGACGGCGGGCGCACGTGGGAGACGCTGCCGGGGATGCACACGACTGACGAGAATCCGAACAACGCTAACTTTGGGCAGGCCTATACCGGCAAAAGCGAGTCGTGGCTGGAGGAGCGAATAGACCTGACCCCTTATGCCGGGCAAGAGGTATTGCTTCGTTTTTGGTATATCACTGACCCCGGCTTGAACCAACCTGGCTGGCTCATTGACGATATCTCGATCCCCGAAATCGGGTTCTCGGACGACGCGGAACAAGAGGACAGCGGTTGGACGGTGGATGGCTTTGTCCGTTCTTCAAATGACCTTCCCCAAGCGTACAGCGTGCAACTGGTCGAGTATGGCCCGCAGACCAGCGTGCGCCGCTTGGACCTGGACACGGAGAACAAAGTCGAGGTCGAGTTGGGTGTGGAGACAGATCGGGCGGTGTTGGTCGTGTCTGGGGTGACGTATTGGACATCGGAGCTTGCGCCCTATCGAGTGACGATTGAGCCGTAGGGTAGGGCGATTGCCAATTTTGTTTCTCATTTTGCCTTGAAAATCCACAGAAATTCTAATTGCCCTTTTTCGTCAAGCATCGTATAATGTGCGAGTAATGTGGAAATTGTCTGTTGAAAAAGTGAACGTGAAAAGAGTAAAAGACTATGTCTACAGAAGCTCCTGTCATATATGTTTTGCCCCAAGTTCAAGCTGCCCTGGAAGCCGAAGTTGATCGAGCTGGCGGCAGCGGAGGTATAGTAGGTGGGCTTCTCTTTGGTTACCCGCTGGACGAGGGCCGCCGTCAGGTACTTGGGTGGGCCCGACCGCGCCCCGAAGTTCGTTTTGGGGAAAAGGATTTTTGTCTCGATCAATCACGCACGTCGCAACAATTGGATCAAGCCCGAAAATTGACTCCAGAAGCCCATTACTGTGGCGTCTGGTACATCCATCGCACACCCAACAAAGAATTGACCGATGAGGAATGGGTGCAGACTCAGTCCGTGCTAGAGGATCCCGATTTTCGCTTTGATGACCTAGTTTGCTTGGTGGTTTGTCTATATTTTGGCGAGTTGACCTTTTATGCCTCATCCTTTAACAAGTATCATTCGGCCAAGGGGCAGTTGCCAACTCCCACGCATCTGTTTTCGGCGATGGATGACTCGCTTGAAGAATCCACCCGGATTGAGTATGCAACTCCGTCGGCTGCGCCAGAACCGGTGCTTACGTATTGGTACAGAGATCCGGATATTGCTGAACGACTGAATCAAGAGCACGAGCGATTGGCGGAAAAGTATAATATTGAAGCGACAATGGAGCCTGACGAGCAAATGATTTTTCAATTGATGCCCAAGAGCGGGTACGGCAAACTGGCCTTTTCCTTGGCCTGTGGGCTTGGTTTCCCCGACAGTGGGCCGACAGCTTTTCTATCGGCTGGGGGTAAGCGGCATCCATTATTCAGCCCCGGTCTAAACAATTGGTCAACAGAGCATTGGTTGGTTCAAGTAGCCGATGATATGATCGAGTGGTTGACTTGGTCGCTCGATGAATACCAGAGTGCGGCAAAAGAAGCACTGAATCGAGGTGATTATCAAGAGGCCGCTGATTTTCTGACCATAGTACTTTCAATCAATCCGCGCACACCTCGTGCCGCTCGATTGCTGGCGCGGGCACAAGCGCCATTACGCTAGCTGGGCGTCTGCATTGATATCCCTCTCCATCATTCATTTTTGAGGTTGACACCTTGGCGAAATGAGGTAAAATTGTGCTCCGACCGGGCAGCAGGTTAAAGTGTGTGATCCGGCGCTGGCCCACGTAGCTCAGTCGGTAGAGCACACCCTTGGTAAGGGTGTGGCCCTCGGTTCAATTCCGAGCGTGGGCTCTAATATATAATAGGCTAAATCTTTAGCACTTGAATATGGTGATATAATGGCAAAGAAAGCAGTCCGAATGGTAATCACACTTGCATGTATAGAATGCAAGGAACACAATTATACGAGCCAGAAAAATCGACGTAATGATTCTGGTCGTCTCGAGTTGAACAAGTTCTGTCCCCGCTGTCGCAAGCATACAGCGCATCGCGAGACAAAGTAGGGCGTTCGTAGGCCAGTAGCTCAATTTGGCAGAGCAACGGTCTCCAAAACCGTAGGTTGCGGGTTCGATTCCTGCCTGGCCTGCCTGAGATGAACTTCAAGACACCGCCATACATGGAGGCGGTGTCTTGAAGTGTAGGTAACCTGATATAGGGAGACACGAAACGTGGCAAAGTCGGCAAAAAAGAAGGCAGCAAAACCAAAGGAAAATGCTATCGCGCGCTATCTGCGAGAAACACGTATCGAGTTGCGCAAGGTGCACTGGCCCACGCGTGAGGAGGCCTGGAACTTGACAAAGGTCGTTATGGCCGTCACTGTCTCTATGGCTATTTTCCTGGGTGCGTTAGATAAACTGTTTGACATAGAACTAAAGGGGATCATAGAAGGAAACGCAATTGCCATTGGTGCAGTGGTTGTGGTTTTTGTCGCGGGTGTGTTGACTGTCGTGATCTTGAATCGGCAAGCGGCATAATAGATTAAATTGGAAAAGGTCAGGTAACGACAATGTTCGCAGAGCAAGTCGAGCCCGATGCGGTACCGGTAGCAGAAGACAATACTGATGCGCTAGCGTCAGCTTCGCCGGAAACTGTAGATGATATGGCTAAAGACGTCTTGGCAGAAGAGGTAGCCAGAGTCACGGAATCCCAGGTTGAAGATATTTCTGAGGCAGTTGAAGCTGTTCCTCAGGACGATCGGGCTTGGTACGTCGTGCATTGCTACTCTGGCTATGAGAACAAAGTTAAACACAACCTGGAGCAACGCATCGAGACGATGCAAATGCAAAACCAGATTTTTCAGGTTGTAGTCCCGACCGAAGACGAGATGGAAGTTCGTGATGGGAAGCGAAGGGTAATTGAGAGACGTGTTTTCCCGGGGTATATCCTGGTACAAATGTCTCTGACTGATGATTCCTGGTTTGTGGTACGTAATACACCTGGGGTCACTGGGTTTGTGGGAATGGGAAACGAACCGACTCCCTTGCGTCCTGAAGAAGTTCAGGCTATTATGAAGCGCATGGAGGCCGAAGCCCCCAAGATCAAAGTTACTTTTAAACCGGGCCAAAAAGTCCGCATCATTGATGGTCCTTTTAACGAGTTTATCGGTGTGGTGGACGAGATCGATATGGAACGGGCCAAAGTGCGCGTAATGGTCTCTTTCTTTGGTCGCGAGACGCCAGTCGAACTCGACTTTTTGCAAGTCGAAAAAACATAGTCAATATGTAATTTGTGTTTGGATGGAGGACGATGAAAAAGGTCAAAGCAGTCGTAAAGTTACAAATACCGGCCGGGAAGGCCAATCCAGCCCCACCAGTAGGACCTGCACTGGCACAGCACGGTATCAACCTGATGCAATTCTGCAAAGAGTACAATGCTCGTACAAGTGGTCAGGTAGGAAACATTATCCCGGCAGAGATCACCATTTATCAGGATGGATCATTCAAGTTTCTGCTCAAGACACCACCCACACCCGATCTGTTGCGAAAGGCGGCCGGTGTGGAACGTGGGTCGGGCGAACCGAACCGGGACAAGGTTGGAAGCATCACTCAAGCTCAATTAGAAGAGATCGCTCAACTAAAGATGAAAGACCTGAATGCCATCAATCTCGAAGGCGCGCTGCGGCAGATTGAAGGCACTGCACGGAGTATGGGGATTACCATCGTAGGGTAATTCATCAAGTCAGTGGGAGGGCCCAAGCCCGTTAGTACCACCTAGGAGGAAAGATGCCACAACGAGGCAAAAAATATAACACAGCGTTAGAGAAAATAGATCGTTTAAAATTCTATTCATCGAAAGAGGCACTCCGACTGGTGAAAGAAACCAGTTACGCTAGTTTTGATGAAACAGTGGAAACGCACTTTCGGTTGGGAGTAGACCCACGGCATGCTGACCAGCAAGTGCGTGGTGTGGTCATGATGCCCCATGGTCTAGGGAAACAAGTACGAGTGTTGGTTTTTGCCGCTGGCGAGGCGGATAAAATCGCGCAGGATGCTGGTGCTGATTACGTGGCTTCTGACGATGAGTGGATCAAAAAGATCCAGGGCGGTTGGACAGATTTTGACGTGGCCATCGCAGTTCCAGAGATGATGGGGAAAGTTGGGCGGTTGGGCCGCGTTTTGGGTCCACGGGGGCTGATGCCCAGTCCCAAGGCTGGTACGATCGCCAAGGCTGAAGACCTGCCTCGGTTGATCGAAGAAGCAAAGGCCGGTCGTGTCGAGTTTCGCGTTGACAAGACTTCCAATTTGCACACGCCTATCGGCAAAGTCAGTTTTTCACTGGATAATCTGTTCGATAACTTTGCGGCAATGATGGATGCGATGAAAAAAGCCCGACCTTCTGCCAGCAAAGGAACATACATCCGAAAAATCACGGTTACATCTACGATGGGGCCTGGGGTCAAAATAGACCCAATTGAGGCTCAGTCGTTGGAGACTGCGTTCTAGGCAATTTGTTCGGAAAACCTCAAGCCAAGGACAGCAGGTGCGCTCCAGGTTGTGTCTTACTGGACCACTGAGCGCTTAAATTTGACCTGCCGAGGCAAGAGACAGTTTTCATCTGTGAATTAGGTGAGAGATGTCCCTGCGTCGGCATGGCGCAGGGACATTTTTTTCATAAAGGAGGTGAGGTGAATTGGCAATTTCAAAGCAGAGAAAGGACGAACTCGTTGCACAATACATAGAGCAACTCGAACAAAGTAAGGGGATCATACTGGTCGACTTTCGGGGCCTTGGTGTGAATGATACAGATGGCATCAGACACGCGATGCGTTCTACCGGTGGCAAGTTTCAAGTAGTCAAGAATCGGTTGATGTTGTTGGCTTTGCAGAAAGCAGGGATGTCGCTTCCTGCTGAGTGGCTGCTCGGGCCAACGGCTATCGGTTTTTGTTACGATGAGGTACCACCAGTAGCAAAGATATTTACAGATACGGCAAAGGATTTGGAAGCATTGCGTATCAAGGGTGGGTTGATTGGTGCGTCGGTGCTCGAATCGGGCCAAGTGCGTACCATTGCTAACCTTCCGTCCAAGGAAGTACTCTTGAGCCAGGTGCTTGGTACCATCAATGCTCCGGCCACTCAGGTGGTTGGTGTCGTCGCTAGTGGGATTCGGCAGATACTTAACGTTTTGCAGGCCCACGTAGACAAGTTGGAAGAGTCAGGCGGTGCATCTACTGCCGCAATGGAACAGGCCGTTGAGCCTGCCTAAGCGTTGTTCGGAAATAACCAACAAAATTCATACACAAAAGTGTTCAATTAAGGAGAAATAGAAACAATGGCAGATCTAGAAAAAATTGTAGAGGAAATCAGTCAACTCTCGTTGCTTGAAGCATCCGAGTTGGTCAAGATGCTAGAGGACAAGTTGGGCGTGAGCGCGGCTGCGCCCGTAGCGATGGCCGCAATGCCTATGGCCGCCGCTGCCGAACTGGAGGAAGAAAAGACCGAGTTCGACGTCGTTCTCAAAGAAATCGGCCCCAAGAAGATCGAAGTGATCAAGACCGTACGGCAACTCACCGCTCTGGGTTTGAGAGAAGCCAAAGAGATGGTAGACAGTGCACCCAGCGTTGTGATGGAAGCCGCAGCCAAAGATGCAGCCGAAGATGCCAAGTCCAAACTGGAAGGCGCTGGCGCAGTCATCGAACTCAAGTAATCGGTGTTTTTTGATTTCCGCACAAGGTTGAAATCAACGAACCCGGCTTGAACACCACCAGGGCGCTCACTCTGAGCGCCCTGATGTTTTTTATGTTGTTTGTTTGACTCAGCCCAGTCTCAGAATCTCGACTGCGCCGGATTCCATATCCATCACCAACAGACGGTGTCGCAACAAGTCCCCTTGGCCCACCAGGATTTTGACGACTTCTTGTGCCTCCCAAGCCGCCACGGCCATCGGCGTTGCTGCCGGGGTGCCCAATTTCGATTCTAGTCCCTGTTCTGGGAGTTCCTGCTCCCCATAGAGGCTGCGCAGGCCAGGGTCGCCAGGGAAAATGGTCATCACCTGCCCCAAGAAACCCGCGATACTCCCGTGTACCATTGGGATGCCTAACGCCCGCGCGCCATCCTGCAAGACCATACGAATCGGCAAACGGTCGAGCGCGTCTACGACCACGTCTGCCTCTTTTAAAAGCAGAGATAGATTTTCTTGGGTGAGCATGATCGAATGATCGCTTACCTCCACCGCGCTGTTAATTGCGGCGACGCGTTGTTTTGCGGCCCGAGTCTTTTCTGTTCCGAGTTTCGTCTCGGCGCTCAAAAGCTGACGGTTAAAGTTGTGTTCTTCAAAGACATCGCCATCTATCAAGATCAACCGCCCCACGCCCATTCGGGCAAGCGCCTCCGTGATGTATCCGCCCAGCCCGCCTTGCCCCACGACTGCCACTGTCGCCTGCAGGAGCTTGGCTTGGCCCTTGGGACCAATCGTGCCCATGTTACGCAGGTAACGCCAGGGAACGATGTCTGCTTCCAGTGCAGTCCATTCTATTTTTCTTACCGGGCAATTGAACTCGGTAGCTAGTTCGTGTACCTGCTGCAGGCGGATGATGCGGATACCATCAACCGTTTCTGCAAGCGCACTAATGCGTTTTGGTAAATCATTCACTGATTGATTATCCGTCCATTATTTCTCTTGGCTTGATAGTCCTCTATTGCTGCCCTGACTGCTTCTTCAGCCAGCATCGAGCAGTGCATCTTTACTGGTGGCAGACCATCCAGCGCGGTAGCCACGTCACGGTTGGTGACATGCAACGCTTCCTCAATCGTTTTCCCTTTGACCAGTTCGGTCACCATAGATGAGGTAGCGATAGCCGCTCCGCAACCAAAAGTCTTGAATTTTACATCCTCAATTTGTTCTTTGTGAACTTTGATCGTGATTTGCATCATATCGCCGCAGGTAGGGTTGCCTACCATCCCCACGCCGTCGGCGTTTTCAATTTCTCCCACATTGCGTGGGTTTTGGTAATGATCCATCACTTTTTCACTGTACTGTCCAAATCCTGCCAAAGCTTGACCTCCTCGTTCTGTGCAAATCTAATGGTATTGATCACGGCGCGAGCATAGACATTGAGCGCAGCCGTTCGATGATTGGGGGTAGTTTTTCCAATACATAATCAATGTCCGCATCGGTGTTTTCTCGTCCCAAACTAAAGCGGATCGACCCCTGTGCCAAGGCAGGTTCGACTCCCATCGCCAGCAATACGTGCGAGGCTTCCAACAAAGCCGATGTACATGCCGAACCGCTGGCAACTGCAACCCCGACCAGATCCAAGCCCATAATGATGCCTTCCCCCTCGATATACTCAAAGCCCATATCCAAGGTGCCTGGCAAGCGGTCGGCGGGGTGTCCGTTCAAATAGACGTGGTCGATCCGTTCTATGATTCCATCGCAGAGCTTGTCTCTCAGTGCTGATAACCACTCAGCTTCCGGCTCTATTTCTGCCAACCGGAGTTCTATAGCTTTGCCCAATCCTACAATGCTGGCTACGTTCTCCGTCGCTGCCCGACGTCCCCTTTCTTGATGCCCGCCGTGCAGCAACGAGTCTATCTTGATGCCCTTGCGTACATACAACGCCCCGACTCCCTTGGGACCGTAAAACTTGTGGGCTGAGAGTGAGAGCATGTCAATTCCAAGCTTGTTCACGTCAATTGGCACTTTGCCCACTGCTTGGATAGCATCGGTATGAAAGCAGACCCTGCGTTCCTGACAAACTTGCCCGATTTCGACCATAGGCTGAATTGTGCCCACTTCATTGTTAGCAAACATCAAACTCACCAGTGCGGTTTGATCGTTGATTGCTTGTGCCACATCGTTAGGATGTACCACACCATATTCATCCACCGGCAAGTAGGTGACGTGGAATCCTTGTTTCTCCAGGTATTGACAGGTTTCTAGCACCGCTTTGTGCTCGATCTGCGAGGTGATGATGTGATTGCCTGCATCTTGTTTGGCGAGAGCGATTCCCTTGATGGCCTGGTTGTCAGATTCTGTCCCACATCCGGTGAAAACGATCTCGCGTGGTTGTGCACCCAGCGCCGTCGCGACCTGCTCCCGCGCAACCTCGATGGCCCGGCGAGCTTGCATCCCATAAGAGTGGAGGCTGGACGCGTTGCCGAACGCCTCCCGCAAATAGGGCATCATTGCTTCCAAAACCTCTTCCCTCAATGGGGTGGTTGCGTTGTGATCCATATAGATGGGTTTCATTCTATCTCCTTGCTCTATGTGGAGGGTTCGCTGATCTGCAACTGGGCCTCGTCGCGTAGGTCGGCCAGCGAGATTTTGTCCAATGCATCCTCTATGGCTTGGTTGACGCGTTGCCAGACTGTCCGTGTCACGCAATCGCTGCCCTGACGGCAGTCAAAGTTATCGTCAGAGGTTACACAATTGACTACTGCGATAGGACCTTCTACGGCCCGCACAATGTCTCCTACACTGATGGTTATGGCGTCCCGGGCCAGTGTATAACCGCCGCCCGGTCCTTTTATCCCTCTGACTATGTTTGCTGTACCAAGTTGCCGAAAGAGTTGGGCCACATAGTCGGCAGAGATTTCCTGGCGTGCGGCAATGTCACGGCGCAAGATGGGTGCGTCGTCAGTGTGAAGGGCCAAGTCTACCATTGCGCGTAGTGCATAGCGTCCACGCGTTGAAATTCGCATCACATTGTCCTCCCTATGTGTGCGATTGTAATTCAATTGAGTGATTTTGTCAACTACTGGTGGGGCGTATCGGGGAAGTTTTACGTCGAGTTTGTGTTTTTGTCAGCCATAGATGCACAATCATGCCATGCTTGTCCCCAGACGTAAAGGCCTGGTATGCATTGCGTCACTGGTGTTTATGTTTGGATTTGCAAGTATTGCTCTTAGAAAGGTTGTTTCTCTGGTGGGCGACGCTCCGGGACAGGCTGTGTCTCTTGTTCCCCTCTCACTATTGCGTCAGAGACGTAAAGTGCGCAATAGCAAGCGCCCCATTCTTCCACATCGGGATCGCGATAGTCACATGGGCAGATGATGTCCTTGTCTTTTGGCTTGTCTCCAATTGCCAATCTGCAAGGACAAGCTTGATAGCCATATCTCTGTCGGTTAACGAGCAATCCCTCGACCAATTCCAAAGTGAACTCTTTGTCTGGATTCAGGTTGTGGCCTGTGGATTCCGTCCATCGTTTTAGGGTTTCGTAGAGAGCGTCTATCTTTTCGGAAGGGATAACAATCTCTTCACTCATAGTCCCAGTGCCTCTTTGAGTTTTTCTGGCTTGTATCCCACGACACATACATTGTCTCCCACCACCACGGTGGGAAAGGATACAGCGGTGTTCCAGCAGCGGACTTGCTCGACGGCATCTTTGCGTTCTTGCCCCTCAAGCTTGTCTATGTAAACATAGTCGAACGTGACCTCCTGGTCTTCCAAGAATTTTCGAGTCCGTCTGCACCAGACGCAAGTGGACAAACCGTAAAAAACAGTTGGGTGTTGGTCGCGAGTGCCTTGAACGCTGCCTTTTGCTTCTGACATATATGTGTCTCCTTGCGAATCAATTTATTAAATAAAGAGTGTGATGGAAGAATCTCGTGCTTCCTGGACATAGGTTCCTACTGCGCCATATTCGTCAATCAGATCCTCGCGCAGACCTTTTTGACTGATGCCCATAATATCCATTGTCATATCGCAGGCAATGACCTTTCCTCCCAGTTCTTTAAAGTCTTGGAACAACCTTTCCAAGGACGCGACATTGGATTTTTTCATTCGCTGCTTGATCATCCACTTGCCCAGGCCCAACATGTGCATCTTGGACAGAGGTCCTTTCTCTAGCCCTCCCTTTTTTAGTCGCTCAAGTCCCCAAAAGGTAAAGTAGATAGAGACCTCCATTCCCATTGCCAACGCGCCATTGCCAATGATTAGTGCGCTGTACATTTTGTCCATATCACCACTGTGTAGGATGATGGTTGTTTTTTCAGGTTGTTCCATTGGCTTTGCTCCTTTCAGCGTGTCACTTTTTCAAACGAACAAGCTCTATCGCCGGATGCGAATTGTCCAATCGGTGTCGGTTCCTTCGACGCTCAATAATTCTAACTTGAGTGCCTTGACGGCCATTGGGATTTCCTTTTTCGATGCTGGGTGCGTGCCGATGACTTTGACCACGTCTCCAGGCGCAGCTTTGCGTAGAGCTTTACGCACCTCTACCAACGGCACAGGGCACGTCTCTCCCCGGCAGTCTACTTGGATATTGTCTGGCATGGGGCAATCGCCATCCCGGGTGTCTACTTTGATATCAGGCATCACATTCCTCCTCACTCTACAAATTCTACGGCCACCTGCTCTATATCCCACAGTGGTTCGATCTTTTCGATGATCTCTTCGCGGATGTTGGCAGCGAATTGGTGATCCTCCGACAGATCAATCTCCACCCGAACCTGGCCCTCAGAAACCTCGATTTCGTTGACCAGTTTGGTTCGCACCAAATCAAGCCCTACGACCGGATTCATTACCCGCTTGAGCCGCTTGCGCACCACCTCGATTGTTGTGGGATTGCGTTCCTTGATCAGGCCGTGACGTTCCTCGTAATTTTCGATGGCGGCCCGCAACCCGTCCACCGCCAGCACCGAGCAGTGGGTCTTGATCGGGGGCAGTCCTCCCAGTGCCTCGGAAGCCTCTTTCCAGTTAATCGTCTTGGCTTCTTCCAGGGTCTTGCCCTTGGCCAACTCGGTGATGATGGAACCGGTGGCAATGTTGGAAGCACAGCCATAAGACTCGAACTTTATGTCCGTGATGCGCTTGTCGTCGCCATTCACCTTTAGGTAGACGGCCACCATGTCCCCACAGGCCGGACTCCCCTCAACCGACTTGGCGTCGGCATCCTCAATCCGCCCCACGTTGTGTGGGTTGCGGAAATGTTCCATTACGATTTCGCTATATGGTAGCGGCATCTCTTACCTCCGTAAATTGTTATTCTTTACCCAGTGGGCTAATTCTACGTAACTCGGTCACCACTTCAGCTACAGCTTCCGCGATTGCGTCTACGTCTTCTTTTTCATTGTAACGGCCAAAAGTAAAGCGCACAGAGCCGTGCGCTCGTTCGTGGTCGCCGCCGATGCCCAGCATCACGTGGCTGGCTTCTAGAGAACGGCTAAAGCAGGCAGAGCCAGTGCTGACGGAAAATCCTCGCATATCTAGATGCAACAGCAGTGACTCACCCTCGATAAAGCGGTACGAAATATTGGCATTGTGCGGCAGGCGGTGGATGGGGTGTCCATTGAGACGGGCGTGCGGTATCTCTAGCATCCGCTCGATCAACCGGTCGCGCATCGCCTGCAAACGAGCCGTTTCTTCCGGCGTGACCAACTCGACTGCTTTGGCAAAGCCCACCGCGCCAGGGATGTTCTCCACACCTGGTCTCAGATTGAGTTCCTGAAAACCCCCGTCCATCCACTTGTTGATAGGAGTTCCCTCACGTATATACAACCCACCAATTCCCTTTGGACCGTGAATAGTGTGCGCAGAGACGGTCACCAGGTCTACGGGGACCTCCCGCACATCCAGTGGGACGCGGCGGAAACCGTGAGTGGCGTCGGTATGCAAAAGTATCTCTCTCTCCCGGCAAATTTTGCCGATAGCATCCAGGTCTTGCAGGGTGCCAATTTCCTGGTTGGCTGCTTGGATAGAAACCAGAATGGTTTCGGGCGTGATCGACTCTTGTAAATAATCTAGATCTACGCGCCCGGTCTCGTCTACCCACAGCTTGGTCACTTGGAAACCCTGCTTTTCCAATGCGCGGGCGCTGTACAGGACTGGGAAATCCTCCAGGGGGCCAGTGATGACGTGCCGGCCCTTTTTTTCCGCCAGCGCCATAGCCACTCCCTTGATCGCCAGATTGCTTGATTCGGTGCCGCCGGAGGTAAAGACGAATTCTTCTGCGCTCGCTCCTAGAGTGGCAGCGATTTGGCCTCGGGCGTCATCCAGTGCATCCCTTGCATCCACGCCCAACGAATAGCCAAACTGGGACGTGGCGACGGCATAGATGTCGAAAAAGTAGGGGCGCATTGTTTCCCAAACCCGCTCGTCCATTCGCGTTGCTGCGGCGTTGTCGAGATAGACGATTTTATCAAACACGGTGACCTCCTCTGATTTCAACTTGATATGATTGTACCATATTCTTACAATAAAGTCAACGAATATATTGTTAAATATTCATTAGTTTTTGTCCGAGACAAAAAAAGAGGCAGGAAACAAACACTTGTTCCCTGCCTCTGGTTTTTCATTTTCTCTTTCTACTCGCCGTTTTTGACGAGCCGGGCAAAGCTCGCGCCGAATTCCTCACCATGCTTTAAATCATCGTCCGTTGGACCGCCTTGGAACTCGAAAAAGTCTGTCAAATCCCACTTGAGCCGTTCGATCAACTGCTCTAGGCGGCGTTGCGCTCCTCCACTCCATCCGTAACTACCAAAGCGGGCGATCTTTTTGTTCAAAATCCGCTTGGTGGCTGCCACTTCCAGCACCTGGGTCATTGGGGGGAATAGGGAGCCTTCGTAGGTAGGAGCACCCACCATTACCCCTCGCTGCGTCCACAGGGAGGGCATGATGTAACTGACGTGGGTGCGGGTGACGTCGAAAATCGTCAGTGGCACGCCTTCTTGAGTGATGCCCTGTGCGACGGCGTTCATCATCTTTTCGGTGTTGCCGTACATCGAGCCGTATAGCAGCGTGATGCCTGCCTTTGTAGGACCGGTTGCACACTCTGCCCACTGCTTGTACAGTTCTACAATGCGCTGAGGATTCTCCCGCCAGACCAGCCCGTGCGAAGGCGCAATGATAGAAACTGGCACACCAGCCAATTTTTCTATGGCCCGTAGAACCGGCCGGCTGAATATGGCGATGATGTTGACATAATAGCGTAGTGCTTCCCGTTCGTAAAAGTCGGGATCGGGATACTCGTCGTCAAAGATACCGCCGCGCAGTGCTCCATAACTGCCAAAGGCATCGCATGAGAACAGTATCTGCTCACTGACCTCGTAGGTCATCATTGTTTCGGGCCAATGAACAAAGGGCGCGTGAACAAAGCGCAGGGTATGTTGCCCCAACGACAAGGTCTCGCCGTCCTGAACCACCTGTACGCCCTCGGTGACGCCCTGGAACGCCTCGACCATCGCGCGGGCCTTTTCGGTGCACAGGATGGTGACCTGCGGGGCCATCCGACGCAGCGTGCGCAGGACGCCCGAGTGATCTGGCTCCACATGGTTGACAACGACGTAATCCAACTGGGAAATGTCGGTGACTTTGTCGATCTGGTCAAAGAACTCGTCTGTCTTGAGCGCCTTGGACAGATCTACGACGGCCTTTTTCTCGTCGTCGATCAGGTACGCATTGTAGGAAACTCCCTCCTGGGTGATGGGCCACAGCCCCTCGAACAGGTCGGTTGTCCGGTCGTTGACGCCGATCCAGTGAATGTTGGGTTTGATCTCGATAGGCAGCATTGATTTGATCTCCTAAGCTATTTTGCCAGCATCTTGGCCAGTCTGCGCAGATGCTTTTTCTCTTCGCAGATGATGTTAGAGATGGTCTCGCGATCTGTTTCGCGTACCATATCGCGCAGGTCGTAAAAGAACAAAAGCGTGTCTTTCTCAAACCCGATTGCTGCCCGCACGGCTGTCTCCCAGTTTTCGGCCTGTTTGGCCAGGGTTGCCGCCATCTCTGGCCCGGCGAACAGTGCATTGTCCAGGGTTGCCTGGACGTAGGTCTGGTATTGATCATACTCGGCAGCGGGCAGTTCGGGAGCAGGTTGTGCTCCGCCCAACATCTTTTCGAATGCTCGATAGTGCCCTTGTTCCTGAACAGCCAGGTCCTCAAAGAGAGCCTTGGTTTTTCCGTCAGAGACCTTGGCAGCGGCCTCGTTGTAGAATACTTTTCCGTTCTTTTCGATCTCCATTGCCATTTCTAGTGCTTCTGCAGCGGTAAAAACAGCCATTCTATATTTCCTCCTGATAATTGTTATGATGGATGGACGCCAAGAATCCTCCCGCCCATCGTAATCATCGCTACGATTTGTTTGCCTCGGCTATTATACTGTAGGTTCCTGAATCGGAAAAATGAGGCGCTGTAGGCAAAAGTGTTGGTCATAGCCCTGCAACTCGGCCTCAAGGTTCTCGAAATGGCCGTTCTGAATGGCCTCTGCATGCGTTTCCTGGTCTGCCAGCATCTCTTCAGTGAGTATCACGTCGTTGCCCTGTGAGAGATGGCTGACCCGTGAGGCGATGTTCACGGTAGCGCCAAAGTAATCAAGCCGGTCGTTTAATGTCACGCTGAGGCATGGTCCCACGTGCGTACCCAAGCGAATGGACAATGCCGCATCGCCCGTTAACTCTAATTGACGGTTCAATGTTTTCATACCGCGATGTACGTCTATGGATGTCTGTAGCGCATCGGCTGGTGATACGAACGAGGCCATCACCGCGTCGCCAATTGTCTTGACGGTGACACCGTGGTTGCGGTTGGCGGCCTGGAACAGTACCTCAAAATGTTCTCTCACCCAACCGTATGCTCTGGGATCGCCTTCTCGGGCGTACATTGCCGTCGATCCACGCAGATCGGTGAACAAAAACGCCACGCGCTTGACCTTTAGGCTCTCCCCAGGCGGTAACATTTGATCGGAAAAGAGATCGCGGAAGGGCTGCACGTTCAACAACTCTAGCCCAAAAGTAGGTGGGTACAGTTTGTGGGGTAATGATTCCTGCGTGGAAAGTGGCTCTTGTACTGAGAGCGAGCGCATGGTCTCGTTGAGGGTAAAAGTGACGTGAACCTCATGATCCAGGTGGGTGTCAAAGTCGACTTGGCAGAGGGGACAAAATTCCTCACTGCGGCTGTTGCGTAGCGAGAAAAAGGTGCGTGCCCGACCTCCACAGTGCGGGCAATGTATATCCCAATTTAGGTCAAACAGCCCCACTTGTACCGCGTATGCCAGAACGCCCAAGGTGGTGTGTGTATCAACACTTAACTTGTCAGCCAGGTAACGCGGGTTGATCTTGTACAATTCGCGGTCGCTGGCCTCTTGCAAGTAGAGGCCCAATTTCTCCATAATCTGACGGGGTACGCCGTGGGAGGTCATCCGTTTTAGTGCGGTTTGGACGTTCGCTTGCTTTCCGCGGGACATAGATCACTACCTCCTGTTAGGAACATTCCCCCTTGGGGAACATTGTCAATCCAGAAATTCGATGACTTGGCTGTTTGGGTACGTGTAGCTAGTTGTGCGTGTTGACGCCGTGCCTACGCCCGGACGTGATAGACACATACCTCCCAGTAACCAAGAGTTGGACGATTCTCTAGCCAGGCAGCCACCGCGCTCTTGGCCGATTTATATCCCCACAGGTACGGGTTTACACAGTCGACCACCGATAATACTGAATCTTGTCTGGGAGATTGGTGTTGCCCTTGCGGGGCGATGCCAAGCATACTCCTCCACCTGACTATACAAGTTGTCTCGGCCTCGGGTGATCTGTCTAGTGCAGTTGGGCGTAAATATCCCCATAGTAGTACCAAACTTTAACGCCCAACTGCTCAAGTGTTTCGCGGTAGATTAGCATCATAATAGGTAGTTTGCGTTGATAGTCGGTAATTCTGAACTGTAGGCTTATTTACGCCGCGAAACACTAGTCTTTCACAGCAATGTGAGGATTTTCTTTCTCTGGTACAAATGTCATCGAAATAGAGTTTACACAATGTCTGACATTTTTATTTGTGAGTCTTTCGCCTTTAAAAATATGGCCCAAATGAGCACCACAATTTGCGCACAGAATCTCTACTCTTCTTCCGTCAGCATCAATTTCCCTTTTGACAGCGTTTTCAATCTCATTGTCAAAACTTGGCCACCCACAAGACGATGAAAACTTGTCATCTGAACGATAAAGCGGGGCATTACATCTTTTGCAGTGATAAGATCCTTTCTCAAAAAAGTCGTTAAACTTTCCACTGAAAGGCATCTCTGTACTTTTATGAATAATTACTCTTTTTTCTTCTGGAGAGAGTTTATTATACGTTTCTTGACCCATATTCGCCTTTCTCATGGCATATTATGGATTCTGTAAATAGTTGACATTGCCATTATCAATATGAACAACAATGATTGTACTGCGATTGCACAGAATGCGCAAATGGAGGTAGCGACACGATGAACGAGATGGACATAGAACTGACGACTAACAAGATTAGCAGGCAGAGCATTTGTGGAAACGCGCAGTGGCGCTATACCAGGGAGATTTCTTAGCTGAAGCGAGTCTAACTTGTGTGTGTGTGTGTCAAAGCGGGAAATGATAGCTCTCTGCGACTGACCCCGCGAAATCCCAGAGCCGAAATGCCGAGGGGAAATGTACATAGAGGCATTGCTAGAAATGGGGCAGTGTCGCGTGGGGTGGAAGGAATACGAGAAAGCCATCAGGTGGTACACGCATGCCCTGGAAGCAAACGAGCTACGGGAGACGTTCACCAGGGCATTATGGGATGTTACTTTGAGGCAGTATGGTCTCCAGAGGCTATCGCTCAGTACCACCAGTGTGAAGAGATTCTTGAACGAGAGCTGACTAACAAAAAGATCACATATAAAAGCCACAAGGAACCTCTCAAAATACAGCACAAAAAACCAATCCGTTGGGACCAATTTGCTTTTTGCAGAAAAAGTAACGACTGCGCCCATATGAGCGCAGTCGTTACTGCTAAGAGTGTCTACAGGAATTAGAGATTTCTCGTCACAATGGGCAGGTATATGCCATGATCCTCAACGGCGACAACTGTTCCATCGCCCGACGTCACAACTGGTGGCGTGTAGGCTTGCGGCACTTGTTGGTCACTGCCCGCAAAAGCTTGATTCGCGACCTTTTCGCCTCCGGCATCAGTGTCTACCGTGACCTGGAAGGTAACGGTGACGTATTCGCCGACATCAAGGGTCCCCACGGTCACGAGCAATGGGTCTGGACCAGACGTCAAGCCCTTGGTGGACGTGATCGAGTCAGCGACATAGGTCGTAAAGTCTGGGATATAGTCGGTGATGACCGTGTTGGTCTGGGAGATGCTCACCTCATTCCAAATGACGACCGTGTACTCGATCGTGTCACCCGGCGCGAGCGGGTCACCGTTTTGGTCCTCGGCTGCTTTGGTGATGCCGATCTGTTGTTCACCATCGAGAACCCAACCGCCACCGCTGTTGGGGAACCCAGGAAGGGCGGCGGGATACGGTTGCACCGGTGGAGTCATCACAGCGGGATTTTGCATATCACTATCTGCCTCGGCACTGTTCACGACGACTTGTCCATTGGCATCGCCGTTAACCGTGACACGGAAGGAAAGCGTAGCCTCTTCACCAGGTTCGAGGGTGCCGACGAGTGCCATCAACGGATCAGGACCAGAAATACTTCCCTGGCTGACTGAGGCCGATCCGTCAACGTAGGTGGCGTAATCAGGGATATAATCGGTGATGGTGACGTCTCCCTGAGGATCCTGCGTCAGTAGACTGATGACGGAGATCGTGTAAAGGATTTCGTCGCCAGGGTAGAGCGGACCGCCGTCTAGGTCCTCGGCTGTCTTGGTGATACTCAGGGCTTGCTCACCATATTGAACCTCTCCACCATAGGGCTCTGGTTCGATGGGGCCAACGTCAACCGGTGGATCTTGCAGATTGCTGCTGGCCTGTGCACTATTCCCGATGGTTTCTCCAGCCGATCCGGCATCGACCGTGACACGGAAGGTGAGAATCGCCTTTTGATCGGGCTGGAGCGTACCAACGTTCGCTACCAACGGATCGGGGCCAGAGAGACTGCCTAGACTGAGCGAGGCCGAACCAGTGACGTATGTGGTGTAGCTGGGGATGGCGTCGGTGATGACGACGTTCGTCTGGGCTTCGTTTAGTAGGTTGACGACGACGACGGTGTACAAGAGTTCGTCTCCGGCGTAAAGCGGTCCGCCATTCAGGTCCTCGGCTCCCTTGTAGAGACCCAATACCCGTACGCTTGGCGGGTAGACAGGATCGGTGTACTGGGCGTTTTGCTGGTCACTGCTCACAGCCGCTATGTTTCCACCAATTTCGGCAACGTCGGCCGTGACCGCAAACTCAACGACTAACCCGGCGGATGGGGCCAGTGATCCCATATTGACGACCAGGATGTCGGATACAGGGAACACCAGGGTTCCCTGTGGGTTGGTCGAAAGACTATCGGTCACAAAGGTCGTTCCGCTGGGCAGCCAATCGGTAATGACGACGTTGGTGTGCAGGATTGAAGAGTTGTTGGTCACCACGATGGTATACGTGATCAAGTCTCCAACCTCTACGGGTGGACCGTTTGCGTCCACGGCGGTCTTGTCAATCACGAGCCCTGGCTCGACGGTGCCTCCACCGGGGGGCGTCACGGGAGGTGTGCCGATGACGTCCAGTTGGTCGCTGCGCACGTAGGCTTGATTGACAATGTCTTCGCCCGTTGTATCGGGGTCAACCTGAACATCGAACTGTACGGTCACAACATCACCAGGGGTACCGGGGTTCAGAGTGCCCACAGAGACTTTTAGGACCGGGCTGGTGGTATTTACCACACCCATGCTGGTGGACGCGCTGTTGGCCACATACGTCGTGCCGCTGGGGATGGGGTCGGTGATGACGACGTTTGTGTGTTGAACGGTCGTCGAGGCGTTGGTGACGGTGACGGTGTAGCGGATGATGTCACCTTCCAGCAGCGGGGCGCCATTCAGGTCCTCGGCTACTTTGGTGATTTGCAGCGACTTGTCTGCGCTTAGCGTCAGGTCGTACCCCACGTCGCATCCATAAACACCAGAGTTAAAGTTGTAAATCTTGATATAGTACGTCCCATCCTCAGGAGCGAGCCACTCAATCTGAGATGCATAGGTGCCGCCATAGTCGTCGCTGCGCTCGATCCATTGATCTTGTGGATCGTCGTACAATTCGAGTACTGTATCGGCATAGTATTCGTCCCCAGTGGGCAACGGTGTCAGGTTTGATGTAGCGATGACGTACACATAGCCACCTTGAGCCTCGAACTTGGCCCAGTCCTTATCCGCATACCAATCAAAGGTATGTCCGGGCTGTCCGGCGGTGGTCAGTGTGCTGGCCGTATTGAACCAGTCATCTCGAGTTCCGCCGCCAGTATTCTCGTATGGATCGGCGTATGGACACGTCGCTGTTGTCACTGTGGGGACTTTTAACAGTTTATCAGGATCTGGGGGTGCTGCCATAACGCTTCCTACCAATGTACCCAGCGCTACAGACAACACCACAATCATCGTAACAGTTTTTCTAAGCATAAGATGCCTCCTTAATTTTGAGTTTTTGAGCAAATTGTTTTGACATTTTGGATTGGTTTGCATAGTATATGAATATATTCCCTCCTCTCTATTGATTGTCAAATTTTTTCAGAACAGCTGGCAAATAGTAATAGTGATGAACCGGTACTGTAGTGAATGGTGTCTTGATCGGTATCCCTTGTTGATCACTGGTCACGATAGCTACGTTGGTAACTGGTTCTATCTCGCCTGAATCTACGATGACCCGGAAGGTGAGTGTAGCTGTGTGATAGGCTGCGAGTGTGTCGATCTCGACTCGCAGAGGATCAGGACCGTATACACTTCCTTGGCTGACCTGCACCGAGCCAGTGATGTAGGTCGTATAGTTTGGGATGGTATCGGTGATGACGATGTTTGTTTGAGCCGTCTGCATCAAGTTGGTGATGACGATGGTATACGAAATTTCGTCTCCAGAGCGGATAGCGCCGTATTCGGTCTCGGCTGTCTTGTCTGCGTCCAATATATATTGATTGATGACAACGTGATATTGGTTACCGCAGAATGGAGAAAGTTGTGGGTTGTACGTCGAGTCGAAATGTGTGATGCGGATAAAGTACCATCCATCTGCCGGAGCCCTCCATTCGATGCCCGATGCTTTGCTGCCGTCCGCATAGTCGTCATTTTCAGTCAGCAGTGTCACACCATCCATATCGTATATTCGCATCACGGTGTCGACGTCAGGGCCGAGTTGGAAAGTTGTGATGGAATAGACTTGCCTGCCCCAGGCATAGAATGTGAGCCAGTCCTTATCCGCCGTGGTGTGCAGTGTATGGGTCTGCACGGTTCCATCTGTCGGAATCTCTTTGGCCTCGGTGAAAAAGTTGTTCGATTCGTATTCATCGGCGGGTGTGAGGCAAGCAGAGGTTTCCACAGCGACCAGATACTGACCGCCACAGGTTAACGAGATGCGCGGGTCATAGGTATGATCCACGTGGTTGATGCGGGCATAGTACCTCCCATCAACAGGTGCTTTCCACACGATGCGCGATGCTCCACTAGACACATCTGTAGAAGACGTGTCGTCGTTTTCCTCCAGCATGGTCACACCATCGACGTCGTACAATTGCAAGACAGTGTCCACGTCGGCGCTTAGCTGAGAGGTGGTGATGGTATAGACCTTGCCAGCCAGAGCCTGGAAACTGACCCAATCCTTGTCGGCCACCATGTGGAATGTGCGTGTCAGCACACTGCCATCCACCGGGACGCGGATCGCCTGGGAATAGAAATTGTCCGGCTCATAGTCGTCGGTAGATATGGCGCAGGCATTGCTCTCTACAGCCACCAGATAATAGTTGCCGCAGACCAACGAGTAGCTGGGGTCGTAGGTGTGGTCAAAGTGATTGATACGGGCATAGTACCAACCAGTGGCACGAGCCGTCCACACAATGCGCGATGCGTCGCTGTGGAGCAGATAGTCGTCGTTTTCCTCCAGCATTAACTCGCCGTCGGTGTCATACAGTTGCAAGACGGTGTCGACGTCAGCCGGGAGGTGGGAGGTAGTGATGGTATAGGTCTTGTTTTCCACGGCAAAGAACCGTATCCAGTCCTTGTCTGCCACCATGTGCAGCGTGTGGGTCTGCACGGTGCCGTCCGTCGGGATATCCATCGCTTGCGGATAGAGATTGTTGGGCTCATAGATGTCGGCACCGGTGGGGCAACTGGATGTCTCTTCCACAGAGATCAGGTAATAGTTGCCACAGACCAGCGAGTAACGAGGATCCCAGGTGTGGTCAAAGTGATTGACACGGGCATAGTACCAGCCGTTTTCAGGAGCGATCCACACGACTTGCGATGCCCTGCTGCCGAGCAGATAGTCGTCGTTCTCCTCCAGGAGGCTGACGCCGTCAGTGTCGTACAGTTGCAAGACGGTGTCGACGTCGGAGGGGAGGTGGGATGTGGTGATGGTATAGATGCCGCCTGCCTCGGCGTAGAAACGGACCCAGTCCTTATCGGCCACCCGGTGCAGGGTGCGGGTCTGCACTGTACCATCGGTGGAAATCTCCGTGGCTTGCGGGTACAAGTTGTCTGGCTCGTAGAGATCACTCGCCATCGGACACAGGATCACCGGAGTCTCTGTCTCGTCATCGTCGTCGGTTGTGCCTGGGTCGTCGGTGGGCTCTGGGCTAAAGTTGTCGCCAGAGATCAGACCCTGGTTCAGTACCTCGCGGGCATCCTCGGGCAGCGGGTCGTTGACGGTGACCTGGAAGCTGATGCTCACACTAGCGCCATCGCCGGGGATGTCGTTGACGTCCACGACGACGTAACTGTCTCCGGCGTTGTTCCCCGTGATGACGGTGCCCGCCGACGTCTGCACCGAGCCGGTGACCAGCGTCGTGTTCGGGTCTACCGTGTCGCTAAAGACGATGCCTGTGGCGACGGCGGTGCCGTTGTTCACGATGCTGACCTCGTAGAGCAAAGTGTCTCCGGGGGATGCCCATCCATCGCCCTCGATGTCTTCGAACAGGAAATCGGTCTTGTAGATTTCGATCTCGGGTGCGGCGACGATGATGGTCTCGGTCTCATCGTCATCTTCTGGCGTGCCCGGATCGTCGGTGGGTTCTGGCGGTAGCTCGGTGCTGGAAATCACACCCTGGTTGGAGACCTGGGTGACGCCGAGTGGCAGCGGGTTGGTGATGACCACCCGGAAGCTCACGTTCACACTGGCGCCGCCGCCGGGGATCGTGCCGACGTCAACCGAGACGCTGGTGTCGCCAGGATTGTTGCCACTGGTGACCGTGCCTTGGCTGGTCTGTACCGAGCCAACGACCAGATCGGTGTTGGGATCGGGGGTGTCGTCAAATAGCACGTTGGTGGCCTCGGTGTTGCCGCTGTTGATGATGGTGACCTGGTACAGCAGGGTGTCGCCGGGGCTGGGTGTGCCGTCGTCGTCGGCGTCCACGAACAATGCATCGCTCTTTTGCGCCTCTAGCACCGGTACGGTGCTGATCGGAATCTCGGTCTCGTCGTCGTCGGGCGGTGTTTCGGGATCGTCGGTCGGCTCGACGGGCAGCTCGTTGCTGCTCACCAGGCCCTGGTTGACCACGTGGGTCACGTAACCGGGCAGTGGATCGTTGACCAGTACTTGGTAAGAGACGTCTACCTGCGTGCCAGCGGGCAGCGTGCCAATGTCTACGGCCACGCTGGTATCGCCCGTGCCGTTGCCGCCGGTCACTGTGCCCAGACTGGTCTGAACCGTGCCCGTCAGCAGGACGGTGTTGGAGTCGGGGGTGTCGTCGTATGTGACGCCCGTGGCCTCGCCGTTGCCGCTGTTGATGATGGCGACTTGGTACAATAGAGTGTCACCGGGGCCGGGCGCGCCGTCGCCGTCGGCATCGACGAACAAGGTGCCGCTCTTTTCCGCCTCGATCAGCGGATCAGCCGTCACCGGTGTGATGGTCTCGTCGTCTTCCGGTGGGGTCTCGGGATCGTCGGTCGGTTCGACGGGCAGTTCTTCGCTGGACACCTGCCCCTGGTTGGCAACCGTGGTCACACCAGCGGGCAGCGGATCGTCGATGGTCACCTGGAAGGAGATATCGACGCTGTCGCCGCTGAGCAGCGTGCCAACGTTCACCGTTACGTGGGTGTCGCCAGGGATGTTGCCACTGGTGACCAGGCCCAGAGAGGTCTGGACTGTGCCGTTGATCAAAGTAGTGTTCGGGTCGATGGTGTCGTCAAAGACCACATTGGTGGCCGCGCCGTTGCCGCTGTTGAGAATGGTGATCTGGTACAGCAGGGTATCGCCCGGCGAGGGAATGCCATTGCCGTCGGCGTCCACGAACAACGAGTCGATCTTGAGCGCTTTGAGCACCGGGTCATCGGTCAGAGGCGTGATGGTTTCATCATCGTCGGGTGGCGTCTCGGGATCGTCGGTCGGTTCGACCGGCTCATCGTCGCTGCTCACCGTGCCGCCATTGGCGATCTGAGTGACGCCTGGGGGCAGCGGGTCGTTGACGAGCACCTGGAAGGTGACGTTCACCGTGCCGCCGTCCGAGATGATCGTGCCGACGTCTACACTGACGTGGGTATCGCCGGGGGCGTTGCCCACGGTGACCGTACCCTGGCTGGTCTGCACGCTGCCGGTGATCAGGGTTGTGTTTGGATCGAGAATGTCGTCAAAGACCACGCCCGTGGCGACGCCGTTGCCATAGTTGATGATGGCGATCTGGTATTCTATGGTGTCGCCGGGCGACGGCATATTGTTGCCGTCGGCGTCGTCGAACAGTAGGTCGGTCTTGGCCGCATCCAACAGTGGATCGGCGGTGACCGGTGTGATGGTCTCATCGTCGTCGGGCGGTGTGTCGGGATCGTCAGTCGGTTCGGTGGGCAGTTCGTTGCTGCTCACCAAGCCGGTGTTGGCGATCTGGGTCACGCCGTCGGGCAGCGGATCGTCGATAGTGATCTGGAAGTTGACGATCACGCTGTTGCCGGGCAGGATGTCGCCGACGTCCACGGCCACGCTGGTGTCGCCACCAGTGTTGCCCGTGGTGACAGAACCCTGTGAGGTGCTCACAGAGCCGACGACCAGAGTGGTATTGCTGTCTGGCATATCGTTTAGGATTATGCCCGTCAGTGGCAGGCTGCCCTCGTTGCTGATGACGATCGTGTAGGATAGGGTGTCGCCGGGGCTGGGGTACCCGTTAAAGTCAGCGTCGACAATCAAAGTGTCGCGCTTGGTGGTTTCGATGGCCCGTTCGGGCACGATGTAGCCGACGTCGACGGTGGATGTGTCGTTGGCGGGCACGATCACGGTGGTGGGATCGGTGCTGCCGCTGTCGAGTATCGCGCCTCCGGGCAGGGTGGCGTCGTTCACGTCCACGGTCGTGGACCCGGCGGGCACAGTCTGTGAGTAGGTGCCGTCGGCCCCGGTGGTGAGGGTGTAGGTGACGCCGTTTGCATCGGTAATCACGACCTGCACGCTGGGCAGTGGTGTATCGATGCCAAAGGTGTACGCGCCGTCGCCGTTTTCGTCGAGATAGATCGTGCCGTTCACGATGCCGGTGCCAGCGGGCAAGACGTAGCCGGTGTCGTCCATAGCAATGCCACCGGGCGGGACCACGACGGTGGTCGGATCAGTGCTGCCAGTGGTCAAGGTCACACCGGGCGGCAGGGTGGTGTCGTCCACATCGACCGTGGCGGCCCCAGCCAGAACGGTCTGGGTGTAAGCGCCGTTGGCGTCGGTGGTGACGGTATAGGTGTCGCCGCCAGAATCAGTGATGACCACGTCGACACCAGCCAGCGGAGTATCAACGCCAGGGGTATAGATGCCGTCGTCGTCCTCGTCCAGGTAGATGATGCCCGTCAAGTCGCCGATGAGGGTGTAGCCAGTGTTGTCGATGACGCTGTTTCCGCCGGGCACGACCACGGGTGTGGGGTCGGTGCTGCCGCTGTCGAGCACGGCTCCGGGCGGCAGGGTGGTGTCGTCCACGTCGACGGTGGCGTCTCCGGCGGGCAGGGTTAGGGTGTAGGCGCCGTCAGCGCCGGTGGTGACGGTGTACGTCATCCCGTTGGTGTCGGTGATGACCACGTCGACGCCAGCCAGCGGCGTGTCGGTGCCGGGGGTGTAGGTGCCGTCGCCGTCCTCGTCCAGGTAGACGACGCCGGTGACGGTGCCGATTTGCACGTAACCGGTGTCGTCCAGCACGGTGCCATCGACGGGCACGATCACGGTGGTGGGATCAGTGCTGCCGCTGTCGAGGGTAGAGCCGGGTGGCAAGGTGGTATCGTCCACATCGACGGTGGCGCTGCCGGTGGGCAGGGTTTCCGAGTAATATCCATTGGCGTCGGTGGTGACAGTGTACGTCAAACCGTTGGTATCGGTGATGATGACGTCGACGCCAGCCAGCGGGGTATCGGTACCGGGGGTATAGGTCCCGTCGCCGTCCTCGTCCAGGTAGACGGTGCCCTCGACGACGCCCGTACCAGCGGGCATCTCGTAGCCCGTGTCGTCGGTGACGCTTCCGCCATCGGGTACATTGACGATGGTGGGATCGTTGCTGCCGGTGTCCAGAACTGCACCGCCGGGCAGAGTAGTGTCGTCCACGTCGACGGTGGCGTTGCCATCGGGCACGACCAGAGAGAAATATCCGTCGGCGTTGGTGGTGACGGTGTAGGTCACGCCATTGGTATCGGTGATGACCACGTCGACACCGGGCAAGGGGGTATCGGTGCCAGGGTCGTAGGACCCGTTGCCGTCTTCATCCAGGTAGATGGTGCCGTTCACGATGCCGGTTCCGGCGGGTGGCACGTAGCCGGTGTCGTCAGCGATGCTGCCGTCGGCGGGCACGGTGACGGTGGTCGGATCGGTGCTGCCGCTGTCCAGCACCAAGCCGGGCGGCAGGTCGTCGTCGTCCACGTCGACGGTGGTGCCTCCGGCTGGCACAGTTTGAGTGTACGCGCCGTTGGGGCCGGTGGTGACGACGTAAACGTTGCCAAAGGTGTCGGTGATGGTCACGTCGACGCCGGGCAAGGGGGTGTCAACACCGGGGGTGTAATCCCCACTGTTGTCGTCGTCCAGATAGATCACACCGGTAACCGTGCCCATCTGCACGTAGCCAGTGTTGGAAGATATGGTGTCGCCCGAAGGCACAACGACGGTGGTCGGATCGCTGCTGCCGCTGTCCAGCACAGAGCCGGGCGGCAGGTCGGCGTCGTCCACGTCCACGGTGGTGTCGCCTGCGGGCAAGGTGATGGTATAAGCGCCGCCCGCGTCGGTGGTCAAAGTATAGGTCACGCCATTGGCATCGGTGACGATCACGTCGACGCCGGGCAAGGGTGTATCAGTTCCGGGGGTGTAGACTCCGTCGCCGTCCTCGTCCAGATAGATGACGCCCGTCAGGTCACCGACGAGCGTGTAACCGGTGTCATCGGTGGCGGTGCCGCCATCGGTCACGATGACGGTGGTGGGGTCGCTGCTGCCGCTGTCGAGCACAGAGCCGGGCGGCAGGGTGGCGTCGTTCACGTCCACGGTCGTGGACCCAGCTGGCACTGTCTGCGCATAGCTGCCGTCGGCTCCGGTGGTGACGACATAGGTGCCGCCATCGGTGTCGGTGATCACGACCTGCACGCCAGCCAGCGGCGTATCGGTGCCGGGAGTGTAGGCCCCGTCGCCGTCCTCATCCAGATAGACCGTTCCATTCACGGTGCCGGTACCGGGAGGCAAGGCGTAGCCAGTATCATCCATGGCGATGCCGCCGGGCGGCACGACGACGGTGGTCGGATCAGTGCTGCCAGTGGTCAGGATCGCGCCAGGCGGCAGGGTGGTGTCGTCCACGTTGACGGTGGCAGCCCCAGCCAGAACGGTCTGGGTGTAAGCGCCATTGATGTCGGTGGTGACGGTGTAGGTGTCGCCGCCAGCATCGGTGATGACCACGTCGACGCCGCTAATCGGCGTGTCGGTGCCGGGAGTGTAGGTCCCATCGCCGTCCTCGTCCAGGTAGATGATGCCGGTCAGATCCCCGATGAGGGTGTAGCCGGTGTTATCGATGACGCTGTTTCCGCCGGGCACGACCACGGGTGTGGGATCGGTGCTGCCACTGTCGAGCACAGCTCCGGGCGGCAGGGTGGTGTCGTCCACGTCGACGGTAGCGTCTCCGGCGGGCAGAGTGAGGGTATAGGCCCCATTCGCGCCGGTGGTGACAGTGTACGTTATCCCGTTGATGTCGGTAATGACGACGTCGACGCCAGCCAGCGGTGTGTCGGTGCCGGGAGTGTAGGTGCCGTCGCCGTCCTCGTCCAGGTAGACGACGCCGGTGACGGTGCCGATCTGCACGTAGCCGGTGTCATCCAGCACGGTGCCATCGACGGGCACGATGACGGTGGTGGGGTCGGTGCTGTCGCTGTCCAGCACAGAGCCGGGCGGCAGGGTGGTGTCGTCCACATCGACGGTGGCGCTGCCGGTGGGTAGGGTTTCCGAGTAATATCCATTGGCGTCGGTGGTGACGGTGTACGTCAAACCGTTGGTATCGGTGATGATCACATCGACGTTTTCCAGCGGGATGTCGGTGCCGGGAGTATAGGTGCCATCGCCGTCCTCGTCCAGGTAGACGGTGCCCTCGACGACGCCCGTACCGGCGGGCATCTCGTAGCCGGTGTCGTCGGTCACTGTTCCGCCATCGGGCACGACGACGGGGGTGGGATCGGTGCTGCCGCTGTCCAGAACAGAGCCGGGCGGCAGAGTGGTGTCATCCACGTCGACGGTGGCGTTGCCATCGGGCAAAACCACGGAGAACTGTCCATCGACATCGGTAGTGACGGTGTAGGTCATGCCGTTGGTGTCGGTGATAACCACGTCGACACCGGGCAAGGGGGTGTCGGTGCCGGGATCGTAGGACCCGTTGCCGTCTTCATCTAGGTAGATGGTGCCCTCGACGATGCCGGTTCCGACGGGTGGCACGTAGCCAGTGTCGTCGGTGATGCTGCCGTCGGCGGGCACGGTGACGGTGGTAGGATCAGTGCTGCCGCTGTCCAACACCAGGCCGGGCGGTAGATCGTCGTCGTCCACGTCGACGGTGGTGTCGCCAGCGGGCACGGTTTGAGTGTACGCGCCAGTGGGATCGGTGGTGACGACGTAAACGTTGCCAAAGGTGTCGGTGATGGTCACGTCGACGCCGGACAATGGCGTGTCGCCAGGAGTGTAGGTCCCGCTGCCATCATCGTCCAGGTAGACGATGCCGGTGACCGTGCCCATCTGCACGTAGCCGGTGTTGGAAGGTACGGTGTCTCCCGGAGGCACGACGACGGTGGTTGGGTCGCTGCTGCCACTATCAAGCACAGAGCCGGGCGGCAGGTCGTCGTCGTCCACGTCCACGGTGGTGTCGCCTGCGGGCACGACGAGCGTATACGCGCCACTTCCATTAGTGGTCAAGGTATAGGTTACGCCATTGGCGTCGGTGACGGTCACGTCGACGCCGGGCAGCGGTGTGTCGGTGCCGGGGGTGTAGGTGCCGTCGCCGTCCTCATCCTGATAAATAACGCCCGTGAGGGTGCCAAGCAGGACGTAGCCAGTGTCGTCGACGACAGTGTTTCCGGCAGTCGCGATGACGGTGGTGGGGTCGGTGCTGCCGCTGTCGAGCACGGCTCCGGGAGGCAGAGTGGCGTCGTTCACGTCCACGACCGTGGCTCCGGCTGGCACTGTTTGTGTATAAGCGCCGTCGATGCCGGTGCTGAGGGTGTAGGTGACGCCGTCGCTGTCGGTGATCACGACTTGCACACCAGCCAGTGGTGTGTCGGTGCCGGGGGTGTAGGCCCCGTCGCCGTCCTCGTCCAGGTAGACGACGCCCGTCACGGTGCCGTCGCCAGTGGGCAATACGTAGCCGGTGTCGTCGGTGATGGTGTCGTCTGGAAGCACGACCACGGGGGTGGGATCAGTGCTGCCATTGTCGAGCGTCGCGCCGGGCGGCAGGTCGTTGTTGTCCACGTCAACGGTGGCATTGCCAGCGGGCAAGGTGAGGGTGTATGTTCCGTCGACGCCGGTGGTGACGGTGTAGACCGTCCCAAAGACGTCGGTGATGACCACGTTGACGCCGGGCAATGGGGTGTCACCGGGGGTATAGGTCCCGCTGTCGTCGTCATCCAAATAGATCACGCCTGTGACCACCCCCAACTGGATGTAGCCGACGTCGACATTGCCGCTGCCGCCAGAGGGCACGGTAACGGTGGTCGGGTCGGTATTGCCAACGGTCAGCGTCGCACCGGGCGGCATTTGGGGATCGGTGTCGTCCACATCGACGGTGGTGAGACCAGCGAGAACGGTCTGGGTGTAGGTGCCGTTGATGTCTGTAGTGACGATGGAAGGAGCGCCGCCGCTGTCAATGATGGTTACGTCGATGCCGGGCAGCGGGGTGTCGATGCCGGGATCATAGTCCCCGTCGCCGTTCACATCTAGGTAGACGACGCCGGTGACCGTGCCTGTGCTGAGCGAGTTGGTGTCGGTGTTGCTGTCGTTGCTGGGCTCGGGGTCGGTAGCGCCGGAGGGCGTCACGGTGGCCGTGTTTTGCAACGTGCCCGTAAAGGCCGCGTCAAGGGTACCGACGATGGTCAGGGTAATAGTATCGCCCGCGCCAAAGGCCAGGCTGGTCCAAGCTCCGGTGCCCTCATCATAGCTGCCGTCGCTCTCGGTATAGACAATAGGCGCTTGCACGGTCGTGGGCAGGTTGTCGGTCAGGGTGATGGCGGTCACTGCGCTGGGACCATTGTTGTCCACCACCAGGGTGTAGGTGATGGGGTCACCGGGCACGGCGGGCCTCGGATAGCTGGTCTTGGCCAGCGCCAGGTCGGCCTGGGGGTCAGCGGGGTTGTCGTCGTCGGCGGGGTTGTCACTGGGCTCGGGGTCGGTAGCGCCAGTGGGCGTCACGGTGGCAGTGTTCTGCAACGTGCCCGTAAAGGTCGCGTCGAGGGTGCCGACGATGGTCAAAGATATGGTATCACCCGCGCCAAAGGTCAGGCTGGTCCAAACCCCGGTTCCCTCATTATAGCTGCCGTCGCTCTCAATATAAATGGGACTTTGCACGGCGGCGGGCAGATTGTCGATCAGGGTGATGGCGGTCAAGGCACTGGGGCCATCATTGGTCACCACTAGGGTGTAGGTGATGGCTGCGCCAGGCACGGCAGGTACCGGTTGACTGGTCTTGTCCAGCGCCAGATCGGCAACGGCGTTCGGCGTGACGGACTGGGTATCGTCATCGTCATCGGTGGTGCTGTTGTCGCCCGGAGTCGAGTCCGAGTCATCCTCGTTACTGGCGCTGACCTGGGCATAGTTGCTATAGTTACCAGAGGCTTCGACGGTGGCGGTGATGAGCAAGGTGGCGCTGTCTCCGTTGTTCAAGTTGCCGACGGTCCAGACACCAGTGCCACTGACATAGTCGCCATCGTCGCCGACGTAGGTGTAGCCGTTGGGCAACAGATCGGTCACCGAAACCCCTGTGGCGTCGCTGGGGCCATCGTTGGTGACGGTCAGGGTAAAGACGACGGTGCTACCTGCATCAGGCGTGGTGTTAGTCACATCCAGGTCAAGTGATAGGTCAGCAATCGGGTTCGGTGTGACGGACTGGGTATCGTCATCGTCATCTGTGGTGCTGTTGTCGCCGGGAGTCGAGTCGGGGTCATCTTGATTGCTGGCGCTGACCTGGGCATAGTTGCTATAGTTGCCAGAGGCTTCGACGGTAGCGGTGATAAGCAAGGTGGCACTGTCTCCGTTGTTCAAGTTGCCGACGGTCCATACACCAGTGCCACTGACATAGTCGCCATTGTCACCGACGTAGGTGTAGCCGTTGGGCAGCAGATCGGTCACCGACACACCTGTGGCATCGCTGGGGCCATCGTTGGTGACGGTCAAGGTAAAGACGACGGTACTGCCCACATCAGGCGTAGTGTTAGTCACATCCAGGTCAAGTGATAGGTCAGCAATCGGGTTCGGTGTGACGGACTGGGTATCGTCATCGTCATCGGTGGTGCTGTTGTCGCCCGGAGTCGAGTCCGAGTCGTCCTCATTGCTGGCGCTGACCTGGGCATAGTTGCTATAGTCACCGGCGGCATTGACGGTGGCGGTGATGAGCAAGGTGGCGCTGTCTCCGTTGTTCAAGTTGCCGACGGTCCATACACCAGTGCCACTGACATAGTCACCGTCGTCGCCGACATAGGTGTAGCCGTCGGGCAGTAGATCGGTCACCGAAACCCCTGTGGCGTCGCTGGGGCCATCGTTGGTGACGGTCAGGGTAAAGACGACTGTGTTGCCCACATCAGACGTAGTGTTAGTAACATCCAGGTCCAGTGATAGGTCAGCAATCGGGTTCGGCGTGACGGACTGGGTATCGTCATCGTCATCGGTGATGCTGTTGTCGCCGGGAGTCGAGTCGGGGTCATCTTGATTGCTGGCGCTGACCTGGGCATAGTTGCTATAGTTGCCAGAGGCTTCGACGGTGGCAGTGATGAGCAGGGTGGCGCTGTCTCCGTTGTTCAAGTTGCCAACGGTCCAGACACCGGTGCCGCTGACATAGTCACCGTCGTCACCGACATAGGTGTAGCCGTTGGGCAGTAGATCGGTCACCGACACGCCCGTAGCGTCGTGTGGTCCGTCGTTGGTAACGGTTAGGGTAAAGACGACGGTGCTGCCCACATCAGGCGTGGTGTTGGTCACATCCAGGTCGAGCGAGAGGTCAGCCTGATGCCGAACCTCTACGCCCGCTGGCGGGGTGGTTTCTGGCCCGTCTGTCTGGTCGAACGGGTCTTTGCCAATGGCCGTGGCGACGTTGTTGCAACTGGCCGATAGATCGTCGGCCCTAAAGCCTAGGGTCAGCGTCATCGTAGCGCTGACCAGCAGCGGTGGTTCATTCGGAATAAGGGTGTTCCACGCGGCTTGGCCCGCGCTGGTTTGCGTGGGCGTAATGTTCCACGAGGTGAGGGTCATACAGCCGCTATCATAGGTGTCGGTGAGGATCAGTTGGGTGATGGGGTTGGGGCCTGTGTTGGTGATCAACACGGTGAATGTGACGGTGTCGCCCACATAGGTGACGCCCGAGGCCGGCTCTGACAAAGACTTGCTCAGCGTGATCTCTGGCGCTTCTGCCTGGGTGGTGATGCTGGTGCTGTCCTCGACTGAGGGCACGGGGTCACCGTTCTCGTCGGAGGCAAACTCGATCTCGGCAGTGTTGACCGCCGGGCTGCACGGCCCTTTGACGTGGAAAGTTACGACGACAGAGGTGGAGAGGCCCGTATTCAATGCCCCAGCACCTGTCAGATCGTTCCACAGCACCATGCCACCGCCAGAGCCGTCGGCATTCGGGCTGGATGATTGATATTCCAAGCAGAAGGAACTATAGTCGTCGACCAACGGCAGGCTGGTGATATCAGTCGTGCCGGTGTTGGTGATGGCGATGCGGTAGGTGACCGTGTTGCTGATGGTGACCGTGCTGCCGGACGGGTCGATCTTGACCTTGCTGACCTCCAATTCGGGCCGGTTGACGGTGACGTTGGAGGTGGTGGGGCCGTCGGATACAGTCGTGCTGCCGTCATCGCCGCCGACTATGACCGAGTTTGTGCCTGGAGTACAGGCGGCTGTGGACACAAAGTAAACGCTGATGGCCTCGCTCCCACCGGAGGCGATGGGGCCAATGTTGTTCCAAATGATGGTCGGCGCAGATACGCTGCTGGGAGTGGTGCTGGCTCCAAAATAAGTCAGACAAGCTGAGGGGAAGGTGTCGGTCACTGCGACCGTCGTCAACGTCGTCGGGCCAGGGTTGCTGACCAGGATATCGAATTGTACCAGGTCTCCAACCACGGCGGTGCCGTCGGCCGGGTCGACCAGGCTCTTGCTGATGGCGACCTCTGGCGTGACCGTGGTGATGATGGCCGAGTCGTCGTCGCTGTCATCAGGATCGTTGGGATCAGTGTACGTCACGTTGAGCACATCGCCGGGCGGGGCGTTGAGGACATTGTTGCCGGGAGTGGGTCCTCCGACGTTGGCCGAGATACAGCCGGTGAACACGCCGGTGCTTGGTCCTGTTTCCGACAGGGTGAGGGTTTCACTGTCGCCGCTGCTGGTCGTGATTGTAACCGTTATGGCATCCGATTGACCGGCCTGATCCATATCAGTGACCTCGATGCAGACGGTTGTGGCAGATGGATAGCTGTCTACCAGAGCGCCGGTGCCATCGATGAACTCGACGGTGCCGGGTGTGCCCACGTCCAGCGAGTTGACTTCAAACAGGGTGACGATGGTGTCTGATATGCCCTCGTATCCTTCAAAGGTGGTCACCGTGATGGTGTGCGTTCCCGTACAAGCGGTTGTCTTCCAATCGTACTCGTAGGTCTTGAATGCGCCAGTTTCACTGACTGCATACGTGTTGGTCAGAGTTGTATCGGCCAAGATGCCACAGGGGGACATGATTTCTAATGTACTAGTCACAATGTCGTCGTACCCAAAGGGGTCACTGACTTGAGGGCGAACGTAGACCATCTGGCCGCTGTAGGCACTGCTGATCTCGGTTCCGTCGGAATAGGCCGCGTCGTAGACGATTAACGACTCGGCATTAATGAGGGTTGCCGCGGGCATGTCGACCCTAGAGTTGCGGGTGTTGCTGTCGTAGAGGGCGGTTAGAGAAGCGGACTCGGCACTGACGACTTGCAACTGGACGCGATTTCCAGGGGGTACAGTCAGGTCGCCAGATAAAGCGCCGCTCCATACGAGCCGGTAAATACCGCCAGTTAGATCGGTCAGCGTTGGATCGGTCAGGGTGATAAAAGGAGTGCTGGTGCTTTGAAGGGTTGCCGTAATGTCCAAGGGTTCTGCCAGTGCACTACCGGAAGAGACGTAGAGCGTCACAGAGATCACACCGCCAGCAGGCATTGTAAAGTCAGCCGCCATCGCTTGCGTCTGGGTAAAGGTGATCTGCGTTGTCCCCCCGCCGTAGGTGATAAAGTTGTCAGTCATCGAGTCGTATTGCGCTTTAACCCAATCAGCGCTGCGGGGTGTGTTGGATAGGCGGCCTTCGTCAAGACGACCATTCCAGGGATTAGTATTACCGCGTCTCCCCCAGTAGTTGTTTCCATCCAGACTCACACCAGTTTGAGGAGTGGCTGAGGTGGTTGTGCCATCAAGGTAGAGTACATCGGTACTTCCGTCGTACGTCCATACGATATAGTACCAAGTGTCATCACTCAAGATCGCTGTCGCTTCGTCGGCGTCTCCATCTTGTCCATCCGTTGCTTTTCTGACGTGTACCCTATCACCGTTCCAGAAAACTACGATCTGGCGGGAAGCACACCCATCATCGCCTTGCGTAAATACCCTGTCCCAGTTACCTGCGTTATTACTGTATATCCACGACTCAAAAGTCCACCGATCGGTGACCAGGCAGTTATCTGCAAGGCTGACATAGTCACCATCTCCGTCAAATTCATTCGCACCATCTATCTGTCCAACAGCACCCGTGAGATCACCATTAGGCGTGCCATCAAACCCATTGGAAGTAGAATCATAACGGGTTCCAGACGATTCACTCAGGTGCCAGACCCCCCGAAAGTTACTGTCCCAAACGGCCTCTGCATCCTGGCCGTCAGAAGCACCGGAATTGCCATAATATAGCCAGATATGATCGGTGGTGGATGATGCGTCAATCTGGGGCACATTGACCCAGACGTACGAGTCGCCGCTCTCGTTCCATTCCTCGATCTCATAGTCCAGTGGCGTGCTTTCGTCTGAATCATAAAAGCGAATGTCCTGCCCTTGGTTCCGGGTCTGGCCGTAATCAATACGGCTGCTGTTGAGCTTGACCAGTACCGGAAAGCTGTCCAGGTTGGAGACCGTCGTGTTGGTAAAGACGAGTTTCAGTGCCTGCGTCCACCCGCTGGGCGGTGATCCTCCCTCGCCGCTGAACGCCGCAGAGGAAGTGCTCGTATCGCCGGTGGCTCCGGGATCGATACGGTCCATCCCTTGGGTTTCGGATATGTCCTCACTCAAGTACAGGGTTTTGTACTGGGCATCCAGGGTGATGACTGGGGGGGGATCGCTGGTGCACTCGTCGGCGGCGTAATCGGGGTCGTTGTAATCGGTGGTCACAATGTCACCAGCCGTTACGTGTAATGTTCCATCCTCAATGCCCTGGCCAGACGTATTCGAGGCGACAACATATCCCTCAAATATGCCGGTGTCGTTCCCGGTTTCTTGCAGGAAGAACGTCTCCCGGTCACCGCTGACGAGATTGATGGCAGTGACGGTGACGGTTTGTTGCGAGTTAATATTAGTATTCTCGTCCTGATCATCAAGTCGCACCCAAATTTCGTCATTCTCCAAATAGGTTCTGGCGAGGGCGGTTTGACCGGCGCCAGTGGTATTGGTCAGCGCGCAGCTAGACCCACCGATAGGCACCGACACCGCCGAGGCCAGCACGCCGACGACACTCTCGACGCTGGCCTCGTTCTGAGCCGCGGCTGGGGGCGGATCGTCCACGGTGACCTGGAAGGTAATGATGCGCGTCTCACCCACGGGCAGCGCGCCGAGGTTATATCCGCCTTCATCCAATGGGAATACGGTCGTCGAAGGTGGGGCGCTGTTGTCCAATATTGATGTGCCGTCGAGATAGGTCGTGGTGGGTTTATAAGTCACGCTGAGGGGCAGGGTGTCGCTGACGAGAATGCGGGGCAGATCGACGGCTCCATCGTTCTCGATGGTGATGGTGTATATCAGGGTTTCATTCGCGTCGACAAAGCCATTGGTCGTTGCCGGCTCTTCTATGTATAGACCGACGTCCTTGCCGGCAGAGATGGCGGGTTGGGGTGGGATGGTGGTTCCCATATCCAGGTAGGGGTTGCCGGGTGAGGCGTTGGCGGGATCCTGGCCCCAGGCAGCGGTGATCAGTGTGTTGTCCAGGGTGTACAGGTGCATACCGGTCTGGTCGCGGTCGTTGTTGTCGTAAATGCGCTGGGATGCAAAAGCATCGAGGGTATAGAGAACGTCGAACTGGTTGCCATTGGGGTCTGTGTATGGGCCGGTGCTGGGGTCGTTGTCATAGTCGACGTACAGGTCAGTCGGTCCTGCCGCGATGGCCCACACGGGGCTGCCGTTGGCCGACAGGTCACCGGTGCCCGGCCCCCAGCCGACGACGGCGTCGGTCGTCAGGTTGCCCTGGGGAACGAGGCTAAAGCCCCAGTCAAAGGTGGCATTGCTGGTGTCGCTATCGATCGTGCTGATGGCGTAAAATGGTTCATCATTGTCGGTGTAAAAGTGCGCGCCAGAGTTGGACGGCATGGTAAAACGATAGAGATCGTTGGCGGGCACGTCAAAGTTGCCTGTGCCTGCCTGAGTCTCGTAATTGACCGTGATGCTCGACGTATCGGGGTTGTAGACGAACACGTATACCTCGGCGCTGGACAGAGTTTGCCCCACCGGGCTGTAGCCATCGGCAGTCCATTGATCGGAGGGGGTGAGGGCGAACCAGCGGGACTCGTAGCGCGCGCCAATGTCGCCGGTGAGCAAGTGTACCTGTACCGACTTGTCGGCAGTGATGGTCGCGCCGACGTCGATGCCGCCATTTACCTGGTAGCTCTCGCCCTGGTTGAGGTTTTGGGTAATGTCGGTCGAGCCGTTGCCGTCGGTGTCGATCAGGATTTGGGTATTGTTCTCCCGCGCCATTACCAGCAGCGAGGTGTACTCGAACATGTCATTGTCGGTACCAGTGAGGAGGTCTTCACCGACCGGTACTTCATAATAGGTGCCATAGTTGTCGGTCTTGTAGACCTCGACGGCACCGGCCAGCACTGGTCCGGGGCTGGTGGCCCACGCGGCGCGGGTCACGGCCAGCAGTTGGGTGCAGCCCACTTTGTCCCGGCCATCAAATAGGATGTTGGATGAATTGCGCGGCAGGGGGACGTTGTTATCCATAGCGATGACGTCGCCGCTGTCGAGCAAGTCGCAGGTGTCGAGGGAACATCCGGGAGGTGCACCGTTGCTTGCATCCCCATCACCCCAAATCTCACTGCTGGCCTGGATCGGATTGGCCATATCCAGCTCGTAGCCGTCCTCCCAATGGTCGTAATAGATGATGGCATTATTGCCGGTGACGACCATTGAACCCACGCTGCGTATCGTAGTGCCGACCCCAGAGTAGAGGGCCCGCAGCGCTGTACGCACCTGCGTTTCGGGCAAGGGGATAAAGTAGATTTCCGCGGGCTGGGGATTGGCAGCATAGGTCGCGGCAGCGAATAACAGGCTCAGTATGGTGACGGTGACAGGTACGGCGATCCATGCTTTGACCGAGGTCGGCGGTCGGCGTCGCTTGCGTGGAGACAACGACGTGACCAGTACGTGACGCTTTCGATCAAGTACGCGCCTCGATAAGTAAAATGAAACGAGAACTAGAAAACTTGTCGTGCCAACTAACAGGTTGGACATTTTTCCCCCTTGTGAATTGATAATAAAATGATGGCAATCCCTATTCGATTTCAGTTTTATTCTTTTTCCAAATGCATTGTGTGATCACTGGTACGGCGAAGTTCTTCAAACACTTGGGCGGTCACGTGAGGATCGATCAACGCCTCGCCACGATGAACGGCCTGGATGGCCCCAATCAGAACGCGCTCTTTAGTGTCTTTGGGCAGGCATCCGTGCGCGCCTGCTTTGATCACTGCAAGGACATGTCCCTTCTTTGTGCATACGGTTGTTAGAGCGATCACGCGTGTCGAGGGGTTCTGTGTAGTGATTAGTTTGGTGGTCTGCACACTGTCCATAATTGGTATGTCAATGTTCATCAAGACAATGTCGGGCTGTAGATCACGCACCAAGGCTACCGCATCATGACCATTCTGAGCTTGGCCTATCACCTCAAAATCTCCCGCGAGTTCGCAAGTCCGGCGCAGATATTGTCGAAAAACTGAGGAATTATCAACAATCAGTATATGAATTGACATATTGGCATCGTTGGTGATATGGAGAAATAAACCACCGAGTATATTATTGCATGAAACGGCCTGATATGATAGAGGAAAATACCATCAATTTGCTGGGGAAATTTACCCGTGTACACGGGGGGGGGGGGGGGGAAAAAAACCCCTCGACCGGGGACGGTTCCCCGGTGGGTGTTATGCGCATCCACAAAGAATTTGGGG